>CAILAZ010000166.1 GCA_903832295.1 uncultured Acidobacteriota bacterium | reverse complement strand
TGTTTTGAAGTGTCATCCTGAGCGCAGCGAAGGACCCCAGCACCGCTCAAATTTCCGGTGCCGCCCCGAGAGGCTTTTCATCCGCCTGCCGGCTGCCCCACCCTCATGCCCTTCCTCTTTGGGCGCGGCTCGCGATCATTTCTTCTCCGGGGCCTTTGCCGTGCCTGATGGAGCTGGTGGTGGCCCATTGTTTTCGCTGGTCGGTGGCACAATGCCGTTCATTCGCAGGTAGGTCACCAGGTTGCCGTAATGCTCCATCGTATGCGTGTTGTTCACTATCAATGTGCCCAGCGCCGGAGCATCTTCCCCAAACAGCTTCACTGGCTTTGCCCCTGCCGCGTCGGTCATGCCGCTGTAGGCCCTGTCGCAATATTGAAACGCGTCTTTCAGCGCGGCAATCAGCTCTGCCTTCGTGTGCTTCGTCTCTTCTACCTTGGGTGCGGGGTTCGTCTCTCCCAGTGCTTTGGAACAGAACAGGTATTGTGCGTCGGCAACGTGTCCAAGAATCTGCCCGTAGCTGCGCACCGCATCCGTGGGCTTGTAGCCATAGTGCTCCGCCGGCATCTTCTCCGCTGAGCGCAGCAGGATCTTCTGGATGCCGAGGTACATTGTCTTGGTATAGGCGCTGTAAGGATTGGCGGGATTGGATGCGGGCGCTGGCGTCACTTGCGCGAGTGCGAAGCACGACAGCAACAATAGACAGACGACTACAGATGCTCTTTGCATGGGCATACTCCTTGCCGCCTTGTACGGGATTGCTTCCGTGGCGGTTCCGGCCCGACGCACAAAATAATCAGCCGTGCGGCTGATTAAGGTGAGCCCTGAGTTAAGCCCTGGTTTCCTCGTATCTCAATTCTTAATACCCATTCCTGTCCATCCGCGATCTCCCCACCGCCGTCGGACAGTACCTCACTCCCACCTTGCCATCCTTCATCGTCCGCGCATACTCCTCCGCGTCCTTCTCATATTCGAATGTTTCCTTGTACAACCCGGAGAGATACTCGCCATTCACCACGTAGCAGTACCCCACCTCCACCAAGTACTACGTCGCGGAGCGCGAGGAATGCTCACTCACGTCAGCCGACTCAACCGTCCCCTCCGTAGTTGGCCAACCTTCCGATCCGCGAAACTCCCACTTGCGATACACATACGCGCCCAACCCTCCGGCCACCAGTAGCGCGACCATCGCAACCCCAATCCACTCCGGCATAGTGGCTTACTCGTACCGCAGCGCTTCTATCGGGTCCAGATTCGCCGCCTTCCATGCCGGATAAATCCCAAACACCAGCCCGATGAACCCCGACGAGCAGAACGCGAACACCGTCCATTGCACGCTCATCTTCGCCGGAAGCCCCGGCATCGTCGCCGCGATCAGGTAGGTAAATATCCCGCCCAGCACAATGCCCACCACGCCGCCCACCGCCGTCAGCACCACCGCCTCCATGGTGAACTGCAGCAGCACATCGTGTTTCCTTGCTCCCACCGCCTTGCGAACTCCAATCTCCCGCGTCCGCTCCGTCACCGAAACCAGCATGATGTTCATCACTCCCACGCCCCCCACAATCAGCGCCACGCTGGAGACGGCGAACATGAAGATGAACACTCCTCCCGTTACCTGGTTCCACACTTCCACAATTGAATCCTGGCTGAACACCGCGAAGTTATCCGGCTCGTCCGGCTTCTGCCTGCGCCGCCTTCGCAGCAGTTCCCGCATCTCGTCCATCGCCTTCGCCATATCCGGCTGCGACGTTGCCTTTACCGAAATCCAGTTCTGTTTCATCTCCGGATGCAGCTTCTTGAACGTGAAGTACGGGAACGTAACGATGTTGTCTTCCGGATTCGCTCCCCCGCTGAATGCCCCCTTCTTCTTCTCCGCCACGCCAATCACGCGGAACAGCTCGCCTTCGATGTTGATCTCTTTTTCAATCGGGTCGTTGTTGCCGAAAAGCTCCTGTGCCGTGTCGTAGCCCAGCACCACTACCGGCATGTGCTGGTCGTCCTCGGCCTGGGTGAACCACCGCCCCTTGACCATCGCGTAGTCGTCCACAATCTTGGACTCCGCCGTATTCCCCTGGATGATCGTGTTCTTCGCCGTCCGCCCCTCGTACTTCACCGCGTACGTACCCACCCCAAACGCCTGGGCCATGATGCGCAGCGACGGAGCCACGGCCTTCACGTGCGGCAGCTCTTTCATCGCCTCGGAATCCTCGTACGTCAGTTCCTTCCGGTTCAGCATCTCCGCCGTCGGACGCCCGAAATTAAACACGTTCATATGGAATGCGAACACAATGTTCGATCCCATCTGCTGCACCATTCCCTGCACGTTGTCGTTCAGTCCCCGCACCACTGACGAGATCGTGATCACCGTCGCCACCCCGATCACAATCCCAAGAATCGTCAGCCCCGAGCGCATCTTGTTGCCCACCAGCGTCTCGCCCGCCAGCCGGAAGATCTCTTTGAACTCACCGCGCGATGCCATCTCTCTCTACTCCCTAGCCGATCTCTTACAGCTCAAAGCGCAGCGCCTGGATCGGGTCCAGCTTCGCCGCCTTCTGTGCCGGATACACTCCGAAGAAGACTCCCACGGACAGCGCCATCAGCAATCCGGCCAGCACCGTCCACACCTTCACCTCGCTCGGCATCCCCACTGCAATCGTCACCGTCTTGGCCACTCCTATCCCCAGCAGCACGCCAATCGCTCCCCCAACCAGCGCCAGCGTCGAGCTCTCAATCAAAAACTGCTGCAGAATATCTCCCGGCCTTGCTCCCAGCGCCTTCCTGATCCCAATCTCCCGTGTCCGCTCCGTCACCGAAACCAGCATGATGTTCATAATCACCACGCCCCCCACAATCAGCGAAATCGAAGCCAGCGCCACCGCCACCATGAAGAACGAGCCGCTCAGGTCTGCCCATATCGAGAGAAAGCTGTCGTTCGTCTCCGCCGCAAAGCTGTCCGGCCTCCCCGGCGCATCGTGACGCAGCGAGCGCATCACCACCCGCACCTGGTCAATCGCCTCTTCCAGCGGAGTTCCCACGCCCTTCGCCTTCGCCCATATGTGCAGCGACACCCGCTGCGAGCCAAACTGCTTCATCCAGCTCGTCAGCGGAATCACCACCCAGTTGTCCTGGCTCTGTCCCATCGCCTTGCCCTTGGGCTTTGCCACTCCAATCACCGAGTATGTCTGCCCGTTTACCTTGATCTCTTTACCCAGCGGATCGATCCCCGCCATCAGGTTCTCCGCAATGTCGCTGCCGATCACCGCCACCTGCGAACCTGCGTTCACGTCCGCGTCGCTCAAATTTCGCCCGCTCTGCAAATCCAGGTCGTAGATGGCCGTCATCCCCGGTGTCCAGCCCCGCGCCGTCGAATCGCTGATGTCCTGTTCGTTGTACTTCACCCGCACGCTGTCCTGCCGGATCGACGCGCCCACGTTCTTGCACGCCGTGCACGCCTCCTGAACCGCCAGGAAGTCCTCGTAGTGAACGTCTTTGCGCTTTTCGCTTTCCAGAAACTGGTCCAGGTTCGTGATCACGTTCGGAGCCTTCGAGACAATAAACACATCCGCCCCAAGGTTGAAAATCTTCTCCGCCACATATCCATTAATGCCGTTGACGAATGTCTCCACGGCAATCACCGTCGCCACCGCAATCACCACCCCTAGCAGGGTCAGCACGCTGCGCAGTTTGTTTGCCCACAGCGATTGCAGGGCAATTCGAATCGCTTCTACTGTATTCATAGGGCCGCCGGAGGACTTCTCACGCAGTTTACCAGACCCCTCCTCCTGCTCTCATCATCCCCGTAAAACCCAAACGGCGTTTTCCGCTCCCCCCATGCGGCAGCTTCCCCTCTCCCCAAACGTTCACTACCGGAGACAGGACTCCTCACAGCAATCGTCCACGCCCTCTTTCCCTTAACCCGCAAAGCAGCCAAACATCCAGTTCTTCCAGCTCCAAGCAATTTCTGCGCCGATTACTAGGAATAACTACCCGAAAAGTGCTCCCAGCGCGAAAATTTTACGTGGCATGAATAAATTTTTCTTCAATTCCGCTTAATCCCACCTTCATCTTCCCATCATTCTCCAGCTACACTCCCTCCACGAACTACGTATTCCAGCTTCGCAGAATCAACCAATTTGACGTCGAGGGATTTCAAGCCATGACTACCCGTCGAGATTTCCTGAAATTAGCCGCCATGTCCGGCGCTGCTTGTGGACTTTCCAGTTGCGGAACTTCCTCAGCTTCCGGATCTTCCGGAGCCAGCAAGTTAAGGGTTTTCAAGCAGAGTCCATCGCTCCGCAAGTTCATCTCTCCCATTCCCGGACTCGGATCCGGCATCCCCATCGCCAGTGCTGATACCACCTCGGTCCCCGGCGTCGATCTCTACAACCTCGCCGCCATCCAGTACTCCCAGCTCATGCACCCCGATCTCCCCAAGGCCACAAAGCTCTGGGGCTATATGGATCAGGCCAGCGGAAAGAACGCATATCTCGGCCCCATCATCGCCGCTCAGCGTGGCCGTCCCGTCATCCTGCGCATGAAGAATCTCCTCCCCGCCCAGCATCCTCTCCCGGTCGATGCATCCCTCATGGGAGCCGATAACGGCGCCGCGCAGAATCGAATCACCGTCCACCTCCACGGCGGTCTCATCCCCTGGACCAGTGATGGCGGCCCCTACACCTGGTTCACCCCCACCGCCCAGGGTCCAAACTCCGGAGCCGGCGAGTGCTTCCTCAACGGAATCGCCGGGAACCCCGGAGCCGGTCAGTATTACTATCCCAACAACCAGAGCGCACGCCTCCTCTGGTATCACGACCACGCTCTCGGCATCACCCGCCTCAACGCCTATGCCGGGCTCGCATCCGGATACCTGATGAGCGACGACGTCGTCACCGCGCTCGTCAACGCAGGAATCGTCCCAGGCCTCGCTTACACCGTCCCGCTCATCATTCAGGACAAGACATTCAAGTCCGTCGCCGACCAATGGGGCGAACCCGGTGATCTCTGGTACCCCTCCGTTTATCAAGCCAATTCTCCCAGTGACCCCGCCGGCCGTTGGGATCTCGGTAAGCCTTCCGATGGTTTCCCCGATCTCGGTCTGCCCCCCACTCCCTCCTGCGTCCCAGAGTTTTTCTCTGACACGCCGGTCATCAACGGCGAGGCCTATCCTTACCTTCAGGTCGAGCCGCGCCGCTACCGCGTCGTTGTTCTCAACGGCTCCCAGGCCCGCTTCTACAATCTCAACCTTTTCTATGAAAACAAGTTCCAGCCCGGCGAGCCTGATTTCTCCCGCGGCGGTCCGGCCTTCATTCAGGTCGGTAACGAAGGTGGACTCCTGCCCACCCCCGTCGTGTACAACGCTCCCCCGGTGCTCATTCCTACCGCCGCTGATGATAGCTGCGACCCCAATGGCCCTCACAGCCTCCTGGTCGCTCCCGCCGAACGCGCGGACCTCATCATCGACTTCTCCTCCTGTCAGCCCGGCGACCGGCTCATCCTCTACAACGATGCCCCAGCGCCTTTCCCCGGCGGAGACTCCCGCAACGACCATTACACCGGAAACCCCGACCAGACCCATGAAGGCGGATCTCCCTCCACTCTGCCCGGATACGGTTCCAACACCCGTACCCTCATGCAGATTCAGGTCGTCAATCTCAAGGGAGCACCGGACCCCTTCACCTTCGCTTCCACTCTCAACATCCTCCAGTCGCCCGCAGGCCTCTCCAAGGCCTACCGCGACTCACACGTCCCTTATGGCGAACCTGATCTCGATCCCAACGCCCACGGCGTCCTCTTTGAAAACAAGACCCTCAACGAAGATTTCGACTCCAACGGTCGTCTCATCCAGCGGGTTGGAACCGACCAGCAGATCTACGGAGACACCTTCGGCCGCAACTACACTGACGCAGTCACTGAGGTCTATCAGAACGGTCAGGTCGTCGTCTGGGACGTTTACAACACCACCGGCGACACTCATCCCATGCACTTCCACCTCGCCAACGTCCAGGTGCTCGGCCATGCGCCCTTCACCAATGTCGGCACTCCCGATGGCCCCTTCACTCCTCCTGACAGCAACTATCGCGGTTGGAAGGAAACCGTCCGCATGAATCCCGGCGAGGTCACTCGCATCATCATGAAGTTCAGCCTCCCCACCGGCCTGCCCTTTTCTGTCCCTGGCAGTCCGCGCGCTGGAATGCTGGGTGGCCACGAGTACGTATGGCACTGCCATATCCTCGAGCATGAGGAGCACGACATGATGCGGCCTCTTGTCATCATGCCCTGACCTCAGCCCGCAACTCAGCCCTCACGTCCGAGCCTCACCGCTCGGACGTTTTTTCTTGTTCACTTCTCGCTTTGATTTACCCGCACTTCTGCCTCCGCGCGGGTGCGCGGAGCCTCACTCAAGCCCGTTGTTCCAGCCCGTAAAGGGATCTGCTACCGTTTTCCGCCGCGCGTTTCGCTCTTTTTGGAGTACATATCCGCATCGGCCCGTGCCAGCAATTGCTTCATGGTTTCATCCGGTTGATGCTCTGCCAGCCCAATCGAAGCCATCACTTTCAGCTTCAGTGGTCCGGTCTGTGTCTGCACTGTGTAATCTCCGCACGTCCACTGCTGCAGCCGCAGGGTCTGTGCCTGCGCCTCGTGAAGGTCGCAGTCCAGCAGGATGATGAATTCATCTCCGCCCCAGCGTCCGATCACGTCACTCGACCGGCAGGCCAGCTTCAGCTCCATGGAAAACTGCTTCAGCACGTCGTCCCCCGCCAGATGCCCGTACACGTCGTTCACTTTCTTAAAGTCGTCCAGGTCCAGGATCGCCACGCACAGTGGCAGCCGTTTCGTAATCCGCTCTTCAATCTGCGATTCCGTCCACATCCGGCTCCGCAGCCCGGTCAGTGCGTCCTTGGAGGCAATCTCCTCTGCCTTCTCCAGTTTTACCTGGTAGCCGGTGATCTCGGTCCGCGCCTTCTCTACTGCCGCCTTGCCTTCGGCCGCCATCTTGTCAATCGAGGTCTTCAGCGCTGCCGCGCTCCGCTTCAGGGATGAGCGGATCATCGTCAGGTCTTCCAGGCTCGCGATCCGCTGCAATTGCGCGGTCACCTCGCTGATCTGCATCGCGCAGCGCTGGTCGCGTTCTCCCACTGACTCCGCCGTCCGCGCCATCGAAATCAGGATTTCCTTGATCTCCCCGGTCCGCTCCTGTGAGTGCTTTGCCGCCCGCCGTCCCCAGTTTTGCAGGCGCTCCTGCACATCCCTCTCGGCCTCTGCCAGTCGCGGCGCCGTAGGCGCCGCCTCTACGCTCTCTCCCAGCCGGTTCAGCCCCGCCTGCAACTCCCTGCCTAGCGCCGGAAACGCATCCACCGTCGCGCTTCCAACCTCTGCCAGTGCTGAGCGGTACGCCGCCAGGGCCACCGGAAGCAGTTCGTTGGCATCCCGCTTACTCACCTTGCCGCCGCCGTTGTTGCCCGCCTCGTCCAGATATTTCTTGAGAGAAATCATGCGTCCTCATTGCTCCCGCCCCGCCCAGTCGTCCACGGGTGGAAGCTCCCGTCATCATCGGCACTTCCTCCCTTCTTCTTCACCAGAATCGAACGCTTCTTCCAATTCTGAAACCTGTCGAATTCTGTTGCCTTCCCACCGGCGTTTAGCAGACCCTGAGTAGGTGTGTTGGGCCAGCATCCCCTGATCGAGAGTGGGGTGAACGCATCACCGCCAGCTTTCACCAGTGAAAGGAATCGAAGTCCATGGGGTTCTGGAAGGGTTTTAGCGATGTAGCCATGAATGTGATCACCCTCGGTGGCCACTCCGCCGTGCAAGACAGCAATGATCTATATGACAGAAGACTCCGCGAACACCGGACCTCGGTGAAGCAATTTGAAAGAGCCCGAAGCACATTCCATAAAGCTGTCGAAGAGTTGGGAGAAGAAACCGCCGCTGCCATCGCGATGATTGAAGTAGCGCAGGATTTCGTGCAGCGCCTCTCCTACGATGAGGTCTCCTCCGCGCTTCCCAATGTTCCTCGATTTACTCCGCCGGACTTGAGCGATGTGAATCGCCTCATCACCGACTTCAATGCTGCCGTCGAAGCCGGCAAGGGAGCTGGCCTTGGACTCGCCGCATCCACCGGAGCCTGGGTCCTGGTCGCCCACCTGGGTACCGCATCCACCGGCGCTGCAATTGGCGGCCTCGCTGGAACCGCCGCTCACAGCGCCATCCTCGCCTGGTTTGGCGGAGGCGCATTAGCCGCCGGCGGAGGCGGCATGGCCCTTGGCGGGCTCGTCGTCGGAGGCCTCCTGGCTCTGCCTCTGCTTGGCTACTCCGCGTTCAAGAGCTACAGCCAATCCTCCAAGCTTGATTCCGAGTCCAGCAAAGCCGAATCCGCCACCGCCGAAAACGCGCGAAACGTCCTCAAGTTCGCCGAACTTACCACCTCGGTGGCCGCCGTCCAGGCCGATGTCATAACCCTGAAAGCAGACTTCACAGTCGTGCTCCAGAACTACCGCGCGCAAGCCCGCGCCATCGCCGACGACGCTGCCGCTGCCGCCAACACGTTCGCGGACGCCCTCGTCGCCACCGCCAAAGCCAAGGGAGCATCCGCATAGACAAAGGGCCAAATGCAAGACAGCATTCGGCCATGCTCGCGCATGATCGAATGCTGTCTTGGAACTCACGTCGTTAGGGACGCAATTTAGCTGGCCGTCCCATCCTGCAACTATTCAATAATGCGGAACGAATAAAGTTTTCCGGTCGAGCCAGCGCCATTTGTGGATCCGACTGCTCCGGGAGGTAGGAATCCATACTCGCCGGCGCCGAGGTTTGACGGTAACAGGACGCTGTACACACGCGCGACGAGCTTCTTGCCTTCAAAGGGAACAAGGTCCCGCGTTGCTCCGCTGGAGACATGCATGATGCCCCCGGTTACGGTCCGGAATTCACGGCTGTCTTTGCTCTGGCTCTGGTGCAGGCGCAACAACTGATACTCCGTGATCGCCGTCCCTTCAGGTGCCACGATCAGGAACTCAAGCGGTGTTGTGAGACTGTTGCGGCTGTTGCCGCCTTCAATATGACCGTTCACATCGCCTTTCACAATCCCAGCAGATGCAATCGACTTGAACACTCCGCCCGTCTTCCAGTTCACCACCTCAGGAAGCACTTCCGTCCAGACTCCTTGTCTCTTGGCATACACACCAACCTCGGTTGGCAGCGATGGATCGACTGCCGCCTGTGACGCTGCTGTGCCAGCCGCCGCCGGTGGGGGGGCATCCGGCTGGGATGGGTCCAGCATCACCGAGATCACTCGATCGCTGACGGAAGCAGTCTTCAGCTGTATGAGTTGGTCGGGCGTCAGATCGAACGCACGCCCATTCTTTCTGATTTGCTGAACGATAATGCCGTCGCTTAACCCGGCTTTAGACATCTTTACCAGGTCTTCCACGGTGAGCCCGCCTGATGCCGCGGAGGTTGCTTTCGGGCTGGGTTGTCCCAGCGCAGAAACAGCAAGCAATGCAAACAGGGTGAATCCTATAAAAAGACTTCTAACGATCCGGCCACTCATGGTCGCTCCTCCTCAGGTATGTTCCTCAGCAAATTCCAAATCGCGTCGTCAGGCATAGATAGCCCACGTCCGGTAACTTTGCATAAAAATTGTGAGCTCTGAATCGACCCAATTGTACTGCGCGAGAGCAGCTTTGCAAGACTAAAACTCTCATCCAGGTGCTCGGCCGGGTAGCCCAGGAATGGCCCCTTCCAACTTTGTCTGCCATTGATGTCTAGGACGGAGAGTTGACTTGGAGCTGGAATTCCCGCGATCTCGAAGCGCTCTCAGCAACGCCACTCCTGCATCGGTCTTTATCCGCGGGGCACGCACCGAAACGATTGCCCGATTCGTCACTAGGAGTGCCAAGGTTCACCGCTCCAAAGTCCTTGCCGTCGCTCGCCGTCCGCCCGCAAAAAAAAACTTACGCCCAACAACTGAACCGCCCTGTTTCCAGTCAGGCGCCTTGAAACTGCGTCATCTCCAACCCGCGCCAGATGCCCAGTTTCAACGATTCCACCCCAGCCGCATGCCCTCCGCAACCATTAACCCATCCACCAACCAGCGCTGCAAATCTACTTAATACCCCGGTCAATCCTTCCCGACCTTCCTCAACCATAGCCTCATAAGTAACTGCAGCGATTTCAACGATTACCTAACCGTGCAATCGTTGACCTCACTGCTTCGCCTTCTCCGCGCGTGCCTTTTTCCGCAGAATCTCACCCACGTCCGGCTCAAACACGGACCGATGCTTCGGATCGGCCGCCATGTTCTTGCACACGCTCAAGAACGCCTCGCCCGCGTGCGACAGCGCCGAACCCCTGCGCGTCACCAGCCGCAGCGTGCGCTCCAGCTTCAGCTCTTTGACAGAAACCGCCACCAGCTCCCCGCGTTCCAGTTCGCCCTCCACCGACATTCGCGGAACCAGCGCCACCCCGTTTCCCATCCTCACAAAGTCCTTGATGCTTGAGAGCGTCGGCAGCTCCACATCCATCCGCAGCTTCGTGTGCGTCCTCTGGAAAGCCTCGATCACCTTGATCCGCAGCGGCGATGTCACGTTGTGCGCCACAAACGACTCGCCCCCCAGGTCGTGAATGCTCACTGTCTTCGCCGCCGCCAGCGCATGTCCCGGATACACCACGAACACCAGCTCATCCCTGTAGAAGATCGTCGAGCACAGCTGCTCGTCCTCCGGCTTGAAGGAAAGCACTCCGAACTCCACCTGGTGCGTCAGGATCTGCCGCGCCACATCGCCGGACAGTGTCCGCTGCACCTGGATCTTGATCGACGGATGCAGCCGGTGATACACATGTAGCGCCGGCAGCAGACAGAGTGACGTGAACTCATTGGCCGCCACCGTCAGCTTCCCCTCGTGCAAACTCTTCAAGTCCAGAATCGCATCCTTCGCCCTCTCCCGCAGGTTCAGCAACTGCAGCGCATATTGCATCAGCACCTGCCCCGCCGCTGTCAGCGTCCCATCCCGCGACGACCTCTCAAACACTTTCTCCCCCAGCCCCTCCTCCAGCTTCCCAATCGTCTGGCTGATCGCCGACTGTGTCCTGTGCAGTCGAATCGCCGCCCTCGAAAAACTCCTCTCCTGTGCCACCGCCACAAACGCTTCCACCTGATACAGATCCATACTCTTTAGTCCTATCGGAAAGGTTATTGTATTTTCACTTAACTCCATTGAATCACAAATTCTAATGAGACGAGAAATAAAAGTAGATTGACTAATGAGGCGTGAGCGCACAGACTCGAGCTATGAGCATTGACGCCCAAGCCGAGAAGGTATTGATTTTCGACACGACGCTGCGCGATGGTGAACAGTCTCCGGGGTGCAGCATGCATACGGACGAGAAGCTGGCCGTTGCACATCAACTGGAGCGCTTGGGAGTGGACATCATTGAGGGTGGCTTTCCCGTTGCTTCGCGGGGAGATTTTGAAGCGGTGCAGCGAGTGTCGCAGGAGATCCAGGGATGCAGGATTGCAGCGCTTGCACGCTGCGTGCGCAATGACATCGACACTGCGGCCATGGCGCTGAAGGATGCAGCACGTCCGCGAATTCATACTTTTCTAGCGACCAGCGATATCCACCTGGCGTTCAAATTAAAGATGACGCGGCAGGATGCGTTGCGGACTGCGCGCGAGTGCGTGGCATATGCGCGCTCGCTGTGCGACGACATCGAGTTTTCGCCGGAGGATGCGACGCGCTCCGATCCGGATTTCTTGTGCGAAGTGTTACAGGCGGCAGTGGACTCCGGCGCGACGACCCTCAATATTCCGGACACGGTTGGCTACACGATGCCGGAGGAGTATGGGCGGTTGATTCGCAAGATTCGCGAGACTGTGAAAGGCGAGAACCTGATCATTTCTTCGC
>CAILAZ010000165.1 GCA_903832295.1 uncultured Acidobacteriota bacterium | reverse complement strand
TCTGGACGGCGAGCGATTGAAGATGCGCTTCCCGAGGATTTACCAGACGTGCGAACAGTATGGACTGGACATTACGCAGGAGCTGATTCCGATACGCCCGGCAGCACACTATGCGATGGGCGGAGTGAGGACGGGACTGGACGGGCGGGCATCGCTGGCGGGATTGTATGCGGCGGGCGAAGCGGCCTGTACGGGCGTACACGGGGCAAATCGGCTGGCGAGCAATTCCCTGCTGGAGGGTTTGGTGTTTGGAGCGCGCGCGGCGCGGAGGATGGTGGATGAGGGCGCGGCGGCAGGAGTGGATGGGGCGGCGGCTCCCATATATGCTGGGGGCGACGGCGATGCGGAGCAGTTGTGGACCGAGATTCGGACGCTGATGGAGAGCAACGTTGGGATTGTGCGCGACGGCGCGAGGCTGAAGGAAGCGGTGGCGAGGCTGAAGGAGATTCTCGCGGAGCTGCCAGAGCCAGCAGACAGGCGCAAGGCAGAGGCACGCAACATTGCCGAGAGCGGACTGGCAATTGCGAGCGCGGCACTGGCAAGGCTGGAGAGCCGCGGAGGACATGCGCGGAGCGATTATCCGGCGAGAGATGACGTGCGGTTCCGGAAGCACTCGGTGATGCGGGACTGGGAAGTGCGCTTTGAGTGAGCGGGAAAGTTTTGCACGGACGGGGGTGCAAGACTCTTGGCGAATGCACGAGTCGCTGCTATGATTGCGGAGTACGGAAACGTAGGAACCCAGAGTGTGGGGCTATAGCTCAGCTGGGAGAGCGCATCGTTCGCAATGATGAGGTCGTCAGTTCGATCCTGACTAGCTCCACCAAAGTTTAGAAATGCCCAGCACAGGCTGGGCATTTTGCTTTGGGCGGATGCCGGGTTTCTCCGGCAAAAGAAAAGCCCCCGCTTCGGCCTGACTACGCGGCTGAAACGGGGGCGAAGTTATTGGGTGCTATTCGTCGCTGTCCTTGAGCTTGCTGATGACGGCGAAATCTTCAAGGGTGGTGATGTCTCCCTTGACTTCGCCGCTGGTGGCCAGTTCGCGGAGGAGGCGGCGCATGATTTTGCCGGAGCGGGTTTTGGGCAACTGCTCGGTGAAGCGGATGTCATCGGGCTTGGCCATGGAACCGATTTCCTTGGCGACCCAGGCGCGGAGCTCGTCCTTGAGGGCGGGCGTGGCGGGCACACCGGTCTCAAGGGTGACGAAGGCGGCCACGGCCTGCCCCTTGATGTCATCGGGGCGGCCTACGACGGCAGCTTCGGCGACCTTGGGGTGAGCAACGAGGGCGGACTCAATCTCCATGGTGGAGAGGCGGTGACCGCTGACATTGAGCACGTCATCGACGCGGCCCATGACCCAGATGTAGCCATCCTTGTCGATGCGGGCGCCGTCTCCGGTGAAGTAAACACCGGGAATGTCAGACCAGTACTGCTTCACGTAGCGCTCTGGGTCTCCGAAGATGGTGCGGGCCATGGCGGGCCAGGGCTTCTTGATGACGAGGTAACCGCCAGAGCCGAGAGGAACCTTTTCGCCGCCGCGGTCAACAACCTCGGCGAGGATTCCGGGGAAGGGCTTGGTGGCGGAACCGGGCTTGGTGGCGATGGCTCCGGGGAGAGGCGAGATCATGATGGAACCGGTCTCGGTCTGCCACCAGGTATCGACGATGGGACAGCGCTCCTTGCCGATGACTTCGCGATACCACATCCAGGCCTCAGGGTTGATGGGCTCACCGACGGAGCCGAGCAGGCGGAGGCTGCTGAGGTCGTGGCGGTTGGGATATTCATTGCCCCACTTGATGAAAGTTCGGATGGCGGTGGGAGCGGTGTAGAAGACGTTCACCTTGTACTTTTCGATGAGCGCCCAGAAGCGGTCGAGGTCGGGGAAATTGGGCGCGCCTTCATACATCATGCTGGTGGCGCCGTTCTGCAGGGGGCCGTAAACGATGTAGCTGTGTCCGGTGACCCAGCCGATGTCCGCGGTACACCAGTAGATGTCTTCTTCGCGAAGATCGAAGACCCACTTGGTGGTGAGGTAGGTTCCGACGGAGTAGCCGCCGGTGGTGTGGACGATTCCCTTGGGCTTTCCGGTGGAGCCGGAGGTGTAGAGGATGTAGAGGGGGTCTTCGCTGTCCAGAGGAGTGGCGGGACAGCTGGGATCAGCCTTCTCGACGAGCTCGTGCCACCAGTGATCGCGGCCAGGAGTCATGTTGACTTCGGCGCCGGTGCGCTTGTAAACGACTACGTTCTTGACCGTGGGACAGCTGGCGAGAGCTTCGTCAACCGTGCCCTTGAGGGGGAACTGGGTGCCACGCCGCCAGGAGGCATCCTGAGTGACGAGGATGGTGGACTGCTGATCGTTGACGCGATCGACGATGGCGTTGGCGGAGAAGCCTCCGAAGATGACCGAGTGGACGGCGCCGATGCGAGCGCAGGCAAGCATGGCAATGGCCAGCTCTGGGACCATGCCCATGTAGAGGGCGACGCGGTCTCCCTTGGAGACTCCGAGGCCCTTGAGGGCGTTGGCGAAGCGCTCGACTTCAGCGAGAAGCTGGGCGTAGGTGAGGGTACGGGTGTCGCCGGGCTCGCCTTCCCAGAGGATGGCGATCTTGTCGCGGCGGAAGGAGGCGGCGTGACGGTCAAGACAGTTGTAGGAGAGATTGATTTTGCCGCCGGAGAACCACTTTGCCCAGGGGGCATCCCAGTCGAGAACCTTGGTCCAGGGCTCGAACCAATGAAGCTCCTGAGCGATCTTGCCCCAGAAGGCTTCGGGGTCGGCGGCGGCTTCGGCGTAGATGCGCTCGTACTCTTCCAGGCTCTTGATGTGCGCCTTGGCGCTGAACTCCGCCGAGGGAGGGAAAACGCGATTCTCCTGCAACATTGAATCAATATTGACGCCATGCGCTAAGGGTGTGTTCGCCATGCGTGCTTCTTCCTCCGTGAGGAGCGGGGCTTGCGCCCCGCTTGAAAAAGGTGCTGTTTCTTCGGGCACCGATGGGGCGTTACTGCTCCAAGGTTGAAATGTCGCCGATCTCCTGACCGGTTTCCTTGGCCTTCAAGTAACGGCGCATGATTTTGCCCGAACGCGTTTTCGGCAAAGAGGTTACGAACTCGAGGTGCGCGGGCGTGGCGATGGGGCCAAGCTCGCGGCGAACGTGCTCGATGAGGGCGGCGGAGAGGGTGTCACTGGGCTCCTGCCCGGCGCGAAGGAGGACGAAGACCTTGATGCACTCGCCCTTCATGGCGTCAGGAATACCGATGGCGGCAGCCTCGCCGACCGAGGGATGGGAGACGAGGGCAGACTCAACCTCAGCGGTGCCGATGCGATGGCCCGCAACGTTGAGCACGTCATCGGCGCGTCCGAGGACGGCGATGTAGCCGAACTCATCTTTTATGGCAACGTCTCCGGTGACATAGGCCCCGGGGATCTGCTGCCAGTCACGCTCGTAGCGGGCAGGGTCATTCCACGCGGTGCGCATCATGTGAGGGAACGGTCCCTTGAGGACGAGGCGTCCGCGAACGTTGATGCCGACGGAGTTGCCGTCGGAGTCGACCACGTCGGCTTTGACTCCGGCGAGCGGGATGCCGGCCTTGCCGGTTCGATAGGGCATGGTAACGGGAGTGCCAAGAGTGGGTCCGGCAAGCTCGGTCTGCCACCAGTTATCGACCACGTATCCCCACTTGCCGTCACCGGCAAGATAGGTTTGCGCCCAGTGCCAGGCCTCGGGATTGAGAGGCTCTCCGGCGCAGGCGATGACGCGGAGGGAGGTGAGATCGTGGGCGGCGGGAAGGTGCTCGCCATAGCGCATGAACATGCGGATGGCCGTGGGCGCGGTGAACATCTTGGTGACGCCGTAGCGCTCGACGATCTCCCATGCGGCTCCGGGATTGGGCCAGTCGATGGCACCCTCGCGGAAGAGGGTGGTGACACCGGCGCAGAGCGGGCCATAGACGATGTAGCTGTGGCCGACCACCCATCCGATGTCCGAGGTACACCAGAAGAGGTCGCGCGGGTTCACGTCAAAGAAGGTGCGGAGGTGGTAGGTGACACCCACCATGTATCCGCCATGAACGTGGACGACGCCCTTGGGACGGCCGGTGGTGCCGCTGGTGTAGAGGATGAAGAGCGGATCTTCGGCATCCATCTCCTGGGCGGGAGATTCCGAGGAGAACTTGAGCAGATCGAAGTAGTTGACTTCGCGCGAGCTCTTGGCCTCGTACTTCTCAGAGCCGCGGGGGACGACGATGACGTGCTCGATGAGGGTGAGGCCGTCGATGGCTTCATCGACAATGGGCTTGAGGGGCACGGGCTTGCCGCGGCGGAAACCCGACTCACCGGCGATGATGACCTTGGCCTGTGCGTCCGTGATGCGGTCACGCAGGGCGGTGTGGCCGAGTCCGGCATAGACGACGGAGTGAATTGCGCCGATACGGGCGCAGGCCAGCATGGAGACGACACCCTCAATGGTGAGGGGCATGTAGATGACGACGCGGTCTCCCTTGCCGACTCCGAGGGAGCGGAGTCCGTTGGAGAAGCGGCAGACCATGCGGTAGAGCTGACCGTAGGTGACAACGCGCTCGGAACCGTCTTCGCCGAGCCAGATGTAGGCGACGCGGTTGAAGCGGTCGCTCTTGGCGTGGCGGTCAAGGCAGCTGAGGGTAATGTTGGTTTTTCCGCCGACGAACCACTTGTGGTTGACGCCATCCCACTCGCTGACCTTGTCCCACTTCTTCGTCCATGTGAAATTGGCGGCATCGGCGGCCCAGAATGCGTCGGGATCCTGCATGGAGCGCTCGTACTCGGCGCGGTAATCCTTTACGGTGGCTTCGCGTTGCACGATGCCTGGTGCGTCATATGAGAACGCGGGAGAAATTATCTCTGACTTTCCTGGAGTGCTCATGAAAACCCCTTGGTCTGGATTGACGGCAAAGCTTGAAACAAATGCTTGTAGTCCGAATCAGGACGCAGCGTTCCGCCGATTCCGGCGAGTCCGTGAAACGCCCCGAGTGAGTGTGCCCGGCATCATATCAAATCCGCACGGGCGGAGGGAGACGAATTGCCGTCCCCTTCCGCCCGGCGGGATATGGGTTAGTGGGCCGTGGCTTTTTCGGAGCCGAGTCCGGTGTTTGCGCGGACTTCGAGTTCCTCAAAACGCTGCACAGCATTGGGATCGCGCGCACCCAGGAAGGTCCCGAGCAGCGCCCCGGCAAAGCCGATGGGGATGCTGAGGATTCCGGGGTTCTCGAGCGGGAAGATGGGGGCGTGCTGAATAGGATGGCGCGCCGCACCGACCACCGTTGCCGCATCCATGCCCATGATGCTGGGACCGATGAGGATGAGGATGATGGAGCCGAGCAATCCGAAGAGCAGGCCGCAGACCGCGCCCGCGGTATTGAAGCGCTTCCAGTAGATGGATAGCACGATCACCGGGAGATTGGCCGAAGCCGCCACCGCAAAGGCGAGAGCGACAAGGAAAGCGACGTTGGCGGTTGGACCGAGAAGAATCGCGATGCCGATGGAGACGGCTCCGACGACGAAGGCGGCGATGCGGGCGACGGTGCGCTCCTCACCCGGTTTGCGCTCGACACCGTTATGCAGCACGTTGGTCCAGAAATCGTGGGCAAACGAGGTGGAGGCGCTGATGGTGAGTCCGGCAACGACGGCGAGGATGGTGGCGAAGGCGATGGCGGAGATGAAGGCGAAGAAGACATCTCCGGCGATGACCTTGGCGAGCAGCGGCGCGCTCATGTTGGTACCGCCATTCTTGGCGATGAAGTCACGGCCCACGATGGTGGCCGCGCCAAAGCCGAGGAAGGTGGTCATGATGTAGAAGCTGCCGATGATGATCATGGCCCAAACGACGGAGTAACGGGCGGTCTTGGCATCTGGCACGGTATAGAACCGGACGAGGATGTGGGGGAGACCGGCGGTGCCGAGGATGAGCGCCATGCCGAGTGAGATCAGTTCCAGCGGCCCATAGGGCAGCTTGAAGCGCAGGCCAGGGGTCATGAAGTCCTTGACGATGACCTTGCCGTCAGGAGCGTGATAGGTGACCTGGGAGATGGCCTGGAAGAATTCCGGGAAGCTGAAGTGGAAGTGAGCCAATACGAGAATGCTGAGGAGCACCGTGCCCGCGATGAGGAGTACGGCCTTGATGATCTGCACCCAGGTGGTGGCCAGCATGCCGCCGAAGACGACATAGACGATCATCAGGATTCCGACGCCGCTGACGGCGACGGTAAAGCTGATGTGGCTGCCCTTAAGAAGGAGCGCGACGAGCGATCCGGCGCCAATCATCTGGGCGATCATGTAGAAGGTGCTGACGGTAAGGGTGCTGATGGATGCCATGGCACGCACCGGGCGGGGATTGAGACGGTAGGCGAGCACATCCGCCATGGTGTACTTGCCGGCGTTGCGCAAAGGCTCCGCGACGACGAGGAGCACGGTGAGGTAAGCGACCAGCCAACCGACCGAATAGAGGAAACCGTCATAGCCGAAGAAGGCGATGAGGCCGGCAATGCCGAGGAACGATGCGGCGCTCATGTAATCGCCGGCGACGGCTACGCCATTCTGCCAGGCAGTAATGGACCGGTTGGCGGCGAAGAAGCTGGCCGAGGAACCGGAGCGCCGCGAAGCCCATGCGGTGATGCCCAGAGTGATGGCAATGAAGGAGAGAAATAACACCAGGGTCATATCGAGGTGCATTATTTAAAGTCCTCTCTTTCCGTTTTGGTTTTCGTCGTAACCCTCGCGCTTGAGGGTTTCCAGGATGTGGGCGCCATACATGTCAAACTTGCGGGCCACGCGGACGTACATGAACGCGATGCCCCAAGCGACAAAGAACTGTGACAGAGCAAAGAGATAGGCGATGTTGACCGCGCCGAAGACTTTGCGGCTCATGAATCCCGGAGCGTAGCCGACCAGCACCGGAAGAGCAAAGTAGTAGACGATGAAAAAGACGGTCGTTGGGACGACAAACTCCTTCTTCGCCAAGATCAGCAGCCTGAACTCGTCCATTTCCTGCACACGGTCCCACTTGGACTTTCCCAGTCCGGTGTCACCGTCCGTCGTTTGAAGTGTTGCCATTGCTCGCCCTCCTGGTTTTGGCGGAGCGTGAACTCCGCACATAATGCCGGTAAGATTGCGTGTCGCAGTAGCAGCAAATGGTGAAATATAAAACACTTCGAAGAAATAATGGCACTGCAGGCACAGCCAGAAAAACCCCATTATGAACGTGCTTGCGATGACCCCAACACCGCAATGCGCCAGCCCCGCACCCCGTACAAAAGCAGAGCTGATGTCATGCCTCAAGCTCTGAACAAAGGTTGCAGAGTAGTTGTTCTTACGCTTGAGAGGACAGGCGCGCAACTATATGCTGGATTTGAGTTTGCCGCAAGAGGGAAAGTTAAAAAACTGGAGAGCAGCCGGACGGAAGGCGGAATGGGGAAATGAGCATGGGCCTGAATCCCCGGCGAGGGCGTAATGCACTTTTGTGGCTTTGAGTTGTACAGGAAAGTGTGACTTTGTATTAGTGGTCACAAGCGGAATGTGATATAAGTCACTTTCAGGACACCTTTGGAGCAGAACAGGCTGAGCCCGGACGAGAAACTGCGGACGGATCGGCTGGCCTGAGGTATCCACCGGCTCCCGCCCTTGTTTGTAAGGAGTTGCGGACGGGATACGCTGGGCTTCCGGAACTGGAAGTATCACATATTTAGTGGACTTTGGAGGGTACGTTGGGATCACCATACGGCTTGGAATTGGTCGAGAACTGCCTGATTTGTAAGCTGCGCACGGACAGCTTCTTCTGCGGACTCCCCAAGGCCTCTTTGGAAGCCTTTGAGAAGATTAAGTTTACGGCCGCCTACCCAGCCGGGGCGGTTCTGTTTGTGGAAGGACAATCCCCGCGAGGCATTTATATGCTGTGCAAGGGGAGGGTGAAACTCTCAACCACATCAAGCGATGGGAAGACGCTGATTCTGAAGATCGTGCAACCTGGCGAAGTGCTGGGACTGCACGCAACGGTATCGAATACTCCTTACGAGATTACGGCAGAGTCCGGGCAGCCCTGCCAGTTGAACTTCATCAAGCGAGAGGACTTTCTGCGGTTTCTGCAGCAGCATGGCGACGCCTGCCTGCGGGCGGCACAGCACCTGAGCCGGGATTGCCAGTCAGCGTATCAACAGATCCGGTCACTGGGCTTGTCCCATTCCGCTCCGGAGCGCCTGGCAAGATTGCTGCTGGAGTGGTCGCACGGAGAAGGCGCGGACGAGGCGGGGATGCGAATCAAGGTTGCGCTGACTCATGAGGAGATCGCGCAGATCATCGGCACGTCGCGAGAGACGGTAACGCGAACCCTGGCTGACTTCCGCAAGAAGCAGATTGCGGTGTTGAAAGGTTCGACGCTGATGATCCGGAACAAGCCAGCGCTGGAGCGGCTGGTGGGAGCCTGAATTGCGGGGTTTTGCACAGAAGCCTGCCACCCGGCGGGCTTTTCCCGTTTTGGGACTTTTTGCGTTTTTCGAGATGATGACCATTTTGGGACGGTCCCACCTGTTGCGTTCTTCAACACTGTCGCGACTTTAGGCGCATTCTCGCCCCAGAGTGCGGCATTTCGTAACCATTTTGGCGGCAGCCAGCGCACGCGGGGGTGTGACCTATGTCACGGCTTCAGAAATGCTGCGGGTACATTGTTACAACCGCGTCGAACTGCGGAAGGTAGCAGTTCGGATGCGGCATTCTGCTCCGCGGCCGGGATTGTAGAGGATCGTGGAAGCATGTCCGGGGTCTTAAGACCCTGGCGAGTATTCATTTCGGACAGGGCACGAGTTGCCCTGTCCGCTCAAGAGTCAGGCAGCCAGGAAGAGCTTAACGCTGGAGAAGAACCCGGCGGCACTACGAGTGCGATGTAGGGATACCGGCGAGTTTGCAGCCGGAGCATTGCACGCTCGTCCACTGCGGCAAGAACCGCTGGCCTGCGTGAGGAAACCCGGAAGACCGGGTTAGAGGCTCCGTTCGCAATCGATCGCCCCAATTCCTGCACATATGAACTTATTCCGACTGACATAGCTATGCCAGCCGTTAGCGGTGCGGAGATCTTATGAGCAAGGGAATTCTTTACGATGCGACCTTGTGCATCGGCTGTAAACAGTGTGAGAGCGCTTGCGCTCAGCAGAACGAGCTCCCCTACGATGAAAAGGTAGCGGCAGAGTCGGTTCAGACTGACCACAAGTTCACGACCGTTCTTACAAAGGACGACAAATTCATGCGCCGGCTGTGCCAGCATTGCGAGCACCCGGCCTGCGCTTCGGCATGTCCGGTGGGCGCATTCCACAAGACCGCGGATGGGCCGGTGGTTTACGACGTCTGGAAGTGCATTGGATGCCGTTACTGCATGATGGCCTGTGCGTTTTCGCAGCCGAAGTACGAGTGGGGGAAACTGAACCCGCGCGTGCGCAAGTGCATTATGTGTCCGGACCGGGTTTCAGCCGGCAAGGCGACGGCGTGCGCCGAAGCGTGTCCGACGGGCGCGACGAAGTTTGGCGATCATGATGCGTTGATAGCGGAAGCGAAAGACCGCATCAAGCAGAATCCTGCCAATTACGTTGATCACATCTACGGGCTGAACGAAGTGGGCGGGACCAGCGTTCTGCTGCTGTCGGCGATTCCCTTTGAACAGTTTGGCCTGCCAAAGATTGACCGGGTGGGTGATGTTGCACTGCCTGAATACACCGGCCGCGTGATGAACCTGATGCCGGACTTCATTCCTCTCTGGGGATTGGTTCTTGGCGGCGTGTACTGGGTGACGAATCGCCGCAAGGAAGTTGAGGAAGTGGAAGCCGAAGAGAAGGCGATGAGAGGTGGCAAATGACAATCATGAATGTAAAGGTTACGTTCTGGAGAGTTCTATTCGTCGTTATCATGATTGTTGGTCTGTACTCCACCTATGTCCGTTATCTGCATGGGCTGGGGGCTGTCTCCAACATGAATGACCAGTTCCCCTGGGGACTGTGGATTGGCTTTGACTGCCTGTGCGGCATCATGCTGGCAGCCGGAGGCTTCTGCATCACCGGCGCGGTGTATATCTTCCACGTAGAGCGCCTGCACTGCATCGTCCGTCCTACTATTCTTACGGCTTTCCTGGGATACCTCCTGTTTATTGTCGGCCTGCTGTTTGACCTTGGCCGTCCGTGGTTCATCTGGCACCAGATGATCTACATCAACCTGCATTCGGTGATGTTCGAAGTGGGCACATGCGTCATGGTTTACACGACGGTGCTGCTGCTGGAATTTGTGCCGAACGTGCTGGAGCGCTTCAACCTTGTCGGTCCGATCCGCTGGGTGAAGAAGATTTACCCGGTGCTGGTCTGCCTCGGCATCCTGCTCTCGACACTGCACCAGAGCTCCCTGGGATCGTTGTTCCTGATCTTCCCGGAAAAGATGCACGCGTTCTGGTACACGCCGGCACTTCCCTTCTTCTTCTTCCTGTCGGCGATTGCCTGCGGCCTGGCGATGACGATTTTTGAATCCACCCTCAGTTCGCGGGTCTTCGGACGCGGCCTGGAGCGTTCGGTGATTACGGAATTGGGTGGGGCACTGTACGTAGTCCTGTGGGTCATTGCACTCTTGAGAGTTCAGGATTACATGCATCGCAAGGTATATATGGATATATTCAAGCCTTCCTACGAGTCCTATTTCCTGTGGGCAGAGCTGACCCTTGCGTTCGTGATCCCGCTGTTCATGCTCAGCTTCAAGAAGGTGAGGACGAATTCGAACCTGCTGTATATCGCCTCCTTGAGCACGCTACTGGGCTTTGTGACCAACCGCCTGAACGTGGCGATGACGAGCATGGAGACCTGGGTGGGACATCACTACCTGCCGAGCTTTACGGAAGTTTCCATTACGCTGATGATTTGCGCGATGGGCTTCTTCCTGTTCAACATGGCGGTACGGTTCCTGCCTATTTTTGAGGATGAACACGCGGCGGCACATGTTGAGCCGGCAATCCAAATCGGCGAAGTGCCCCAGCATTCCCTGGTGAATTAACCGCAAAGCGTGAGTCCATCCCGGGGGGATGGACTCACGCAACACTCCGGAGAAGAGATGTTCCAGCAGCTAGAATCCCGCGTGAAGCACGTCAGCACAAAACTCCTGGTTCTTCTACTGACGTGCCTGGCATGCGGGTCCGCGCTGCTCGGGTACATCAACATCCGGCTGCACCGGCATGACCTGGAACAGGTTTCGCTGGAGCAGGCAATTGAAATCAGCGACTTTGTAAAGGACAACACCTACCGGTCCATGATGGCGAACGATCGGCAGGGTCTGCACGAGGCAATCCAGGCAATCGGCAATCACCGCGAGATCGAGCGCATCCGCATCATCAACAAGGATGGGCGGGTTGCATTCTCCAGCGACCCCAAGGAAGCCGGGGCGCTGATCCGGCGCGACAGCACGCAGTGCGTGGAGTGCCACCAGGGATCAGACAAGCCGAAGCTGCGGAACCGCTTCCGCTTTTATAACGCAGAGGATCAGGACGGCATGCATCGCGTCCTGGGCGTGATTACTCCGATCCGGAACAAGCCTGAGTGCTCGAACGCTGCCTGCCATGCGCATCCGGCGACGCAGCAAATTCTGGGCGTTCTGGATACGGGTCTGTCTCTGAAACGGGAGGACGCGAGCCTGGCGCAGAGCAGCATGTGGATCATTCTGCTGTTGCTGTGCGGCGGAGCCTGCGTGGGACTGTTCGTGTGGGTTGCGATCAAGACTGTGCTGCACACGCCGCTGATGCGGCTGCGTGAAGGAACGGAACACCTGGCCGAGGGCGAGTTGGGCTACCAGATTCCGGTGGAGTCTGGCGACGAACTCGGCGACCTGGCAATCGCCTTCAACAGCATGAGCAGCCAGTTGCAGTCAGCACAGCGCGAAATCACAAGCTGGACGCACACGCTGGAGCATCGCGTGGAGCAGAAGACCAGCGAATTGCAGAACACGCAGCAACAGATTTTGCAGGTGGAACGCATGATCGCCATCGGCAAGATGTCGGCGGTGGTGGCGCATGAGATCAATAATCCGCTGGCTGGGATATT
>CAILAZ010000164.1 GCA_903832295.1 uncultured Acidobacteriota bacterium | reverse complement strand
ACCCATCACAAACGAATGGTCCAAGTTGCGTGGACGGCTTCCGTGACTCGAATACTGACCTGATGACGGCGGGTGGCACTTCGGCTTCGTCGCCCTCTTTTGCAGGAATGCTGACCCTGCTGGTAGAGAGGTACGGCAAGCAGGGAAACTTCAATCAGACGCTCTACAGCCTGGCGGCAGACCCGACGAAATACGCGGCTATTTTCCACGACATCACGACAGGCAGGAACGCGCAGCCCTGTACCGCAGGATCGAAGGGCTGCTCGGGCGGATTGGTGGGCTATGAGGCCACGGCCGGCTACGACCTGGTGACGGGATTGGGTTCGATTAACGGCGGCGCGCTGTACGCGGCGCTGGCTCCGCCGACGTACACGCTGGGCGCATCCTCGAGTTCGATCACGATCGCGGCCGGGAGCAACGGGCAGTTGAGCCTCAGCCTGATTGCAACCAACTACCCGGGAACGGTTTCGTTTGCGACCAGCATCAGCTCAATCAATGGCACGCCCTCGGCGGTCTCGGCGAGCGCGCCGTCTATCAGCTTTGCCTCAACCACAACGGGAAACTCCACGCTGACGATTACAACCACGACGAGTGCAGCCAACCACTCACGGCGGATTCCGTGGAAGAGCAGCGGGCCGGTGATGTTCTGTTCGGTGCTGCTGGGTGCTCCGTTTATGCGGCGCAAAGAGCGAGCGCTGGCCGTGCTACTGACGGCGCTGGCGATCGCGGCTGCAAGCTTGCTTGCAGCCTGCAGCGGGAGTGGCGGCAACTCGGCACAATCGCCACAGACGTACACGGTGACTGTGACTCCTACGGGATCGGGCACGGTGCTGAATCCGGCGGCGATTACCGTAACCGTGACCGTTCAGTAAGATGTGCATTGAACGAACAGCTGTGCCCTCGCAGGCTGTTACGAACTAAAGGCGGGCAAGCTTCTCGTCGCCGCGCAGATGCGTGACGCGATCTCCCAATTACGTGCTGCCGGGTGACCGACCACCATCCAGTCGAAGAGCAAGCGCAGCGTCGCGGTAGGTCTTTATCAGCCTTTCGCCGTATCGCTTGAACATGAAGCTTTTTTGCACAGCACTTTGTCTTTTTCCACATCCATCGTGTGTGAAATACTGACATATCATTACTATGCCATCTATATATTCTTTTAACACGAATCTGATCGTGGTCACAGCTGATCTTTTGAAGCGAATGGTCTGGGGCACGCATTTTCGGGGACCACAGCGACTAATCGTGCGCTACGATCTCTACCTTCATGGGCTGCGCAAATGCAAGGGAGAACTGCTTGAGTGCGGACATATCGTGATTCCGAGCGACGGATCTCGGCACAAGCACCGTCGCTGTCCTCTATGCCACCGGCTCAGCGCTACAAGCGCGCCGTGAACGGTAGCGTTTAACTTCTCAGGAGCTCACTGCGATATTGGGCTGGATAGATTTCAGAATTGCTATGGCGGGAGCGAATTCAACAAGGGCTGTTCGATTCGCAGAGCAGCCCCCGTTCAATCCTTAGGCAGGAATGATTGTGGATTTCTTGATTTGCCCAACGACGGCGAACTTCTTCTGAACTGCGTAGTAGGTAATCAATACCCGCACGGCCTCGCTTCGATTGTTTGAGCTAAAGAGATGCTTTGCGAAGATGAGTAGCAAAGTATTCTCCTCGGGAGTCCAGTCGAGGCGCAGCTGCGAGAAGCGCTGTCCGTTCTCGAAGGAAAGATTGCTCCAGACCTCTTGGTAGAATTTGGTGATTTCGGCCAGTTTGATCTTCTTTTCGATGGCGAGCCCCACAATCATTCTTGCTGCGTTTGCTTTGGTCAAGTGGTCTTTGTGCCTGATCTTCTCCAGTAGCGTGAGCGTCAGGTCGTCCAGAGAGGTACAGGCCTTGATGAGCGTTGGGGCGTTCGGGTTCTTGATTCGAGGCATAATAGCGCTTCCTTACGTTATTTCTACTATAAGTATAACAAGTATATGACGACTAGTACAGAGTATTTTTCATGCTGGCCGCTCATGTGGGGGAAGGCATGAGCTTCTATTCGTTCGAATATGCGGTGCCGGTCTATGAATCCCAAGGCTCAGTGGGCGGCATGATTTCGTTTGCAATGTGCAGCGATTGAAGCACGTCCAGATCCGAAAGCCGGACCAGTGTGCTCATCAGCTGCAGTAGGTGGATTTCATCAGACGTGAACGGGAGGGTGGTTTTTGACCAAAGGGCCTGAAGTCCGGCTGTGAGTGGTTCAATCAATGCCTCACGCTCCTTGCGATGTTTGTCGGCTCTCGGTTGTTGCGCAGACGTCCGAGTCGGTTCAATCCTGCTCATTACAGCATCTCTCCCTTTTGCGAATTTGCCTGCAACAGTTGATGGATTTACGTGCGCAATTGTAAACAGGAGATGAACGCTTTGTAAGTTACCCGCGTAACGGGAAGCAAGAAAAAAGAAAATATATTTCATAGTTGCGCTATGCTACATGTGTAAATCACAGCGTGCTTGCCCAGGAAACGTTCATATGAGCACTCAGATCCTTTCTTCTTCGCATATTCCGCCGGTCACCACAAATTGCGAGTCCTCCGGCATCACCCACCACTTCATCATCAGCGGGCATGAAGGCTATATCACGGTTGTTTTGGGGGCCGACGGCCAGCCGATTGAGATCTTCATAACCATGTCGAAAATAGGCTCTATGCTGACTGGCATGATGACCGCCTATGCGGGGGTCGTCTCAATCGCGCTGCGGTATGGGGCTCCGCTGAAGGATATCTGCTCGGCTGGATTTCTCATGAGATTTGAGCCGGATGGTCCCACGGGAGACGAGGATATCCCTCACGCGTTCTCGATTGTCGATTACATCTGCCGATGGCTGAAACTCCGGTTTGTGGACGAACAGCCGACGCTAAATATTTCAGCGTCAACCTTGGGACAGAGGTAGGCCGCCTGCCGTGCATCCTCAGCAAGTGAAAGAAGAGCAGCGGTCCAGGGATTTCTTAACACAAGAAATTCTGCGGATTCAGAAGTGGATGGTCAGCCGTTCCAAAGAATGGCTCAATCCCTGCGAACTGAAGAATGACGACGACGTTTTGTCCGTCGCGAGCTATCTCAGTGAGAAATGGGAGATCGATTGTGCGGTTTTGGAGGCTCTGGAGGCCGCCGATGAATCGGTCTCGCTTCTGTCCGAGCTAAAGCAACTGGACGAAGAACTCGAGAATGCTAAACCCGATGAGGAGAAGCGATTCGAGAAGGAGCACGCCGCGTTAGCGGAGAAAATTCGAGCCAATGAGCACGCGATCATTCGTCGCCAGAGGAAGATCGAGAAATGCCGGTCCAACCTCACACAAAAGGTTGAGTCCTGCAGCCGGGCCATGGATCTCGCCGGAATCGCTCCCGACGATCCGATTCGATCAGACGTGCCAGCCTCGATCGTATGCTGGCTCGATTCCGAGCTCGACGGTGTGGATGGCCGGGTTCGTCTATGGTCCTACAAACTCAAATCGCGGCCCTGTGCTCCAGCGGATCAGGCCAATGTATCCCTTCTGCTGACCTACTTCGATCAAATTTCAGAAGAAGTTCAGTACGCACGCTTGGTGCAAAGATTAACCGATGATATCGACAAAGCGGTTATTTGGATCCGGGATGCAGGAGCCTACGAGTTCTTCAATATTCCCGAATTCCAGAGCCTCCCATTCTTTCGCAAGTTGAAGGAAGAGAAGGAGGCGGAGCAGGCGGCAGCCAAGCTTCCGAATGCGGTATTCGACTCCTCGGTGAATCAGATGCTGTCTGAACGCCACCTTCTCTCACAGAAAATCGCTGGTATCCGTCAATGGATAGGTCTTCACTCGTCTTCCATTCTGGGGGCCATGGACTGTCTGGGAGTACCGACCACCGACATTCTCAGGAGAAATCTTCATCCTGGCCGGAGCATTGCCGAAAAGGCCGTGGATACCCTGCGGGACGAAAGACCACTGCGGGCTACCGTTAAGAGTGAACGCGCGCAGGGGGAGGAGCGATTCAAATCGTTTGCTGGCCATTGGTGGAGAAAAACCATGGCCGCCCATGGACCGTGCGGAAAGAAAATCTGTAGTGATGACGACTTGATACGCATGGGACGGGAATTCGACGCCCAAGGCTTCGCTCCATCTGACTACTACTTCAAGAAATTCAAAACATGGAAACAGATCAGATACCACAACCAGTCGCATCAGAGAAGCACAATTCAAACCTACCCTGAGCTGGCTGCGTTCCTGACCAGGAAAGGAAGCCCTGGCGACCGAAAGACAGATCGGGGCGAAATGCGGCGCGAGTTCGGCAAACTCCTGTCCAGACTCGCAAATCCCCGGCCAAAAACAAGAACGTAAAAGGCTGATTTCGATGATTCCGACCATCAAAAGGCTGGGAAGCCGGGCATTCAAATCGGAATCCTGCCACTGATTCAGCGGATTGCTTGCGCTCAGGCGCCGTTGTCGCGTAGTACGCGGCAGATATTCGTTCCGTACTTCGCCACGGTGCTGGACCCGATTCCCGGGACGGCGAGCAACGCCTCGGTTGTTGCCGGGTGGTTGGTGGCGAGAGCCTTCAGGGTGCGGTCGGTTAAGATTCGGAACGCGGGCACGCCATGCCGCCGCGCCTCGGCCAGACGCCAGTCGCGGAGCGCTGCTTCGAGGCGCATACTCATGTCGACTTCAGCCCCTTTCGTCTGTGCCATTTTCCCCGGTGCCGCTGCGGTTTCAGGCTTCGATGCCCGCTTCTGACCCTTAGAAACAGTGGGCTTCTTCTTCCTTTTGCGCTTGCCAGACGGGGGCGCCGTGTCCTTCATGACGAACTTGATCGGCGTCCTTTCGTCCACGGTATAGCCGGTGCGTGTGAGACTGGCTTTGCGGTACGGGATCTGTTTGCCATCTTTCTGGAAGGCCGCGTCCGAGAGTTGCAAGAGTCCAGCACGCGCCGTGGCGCCGAGCACTTCTTCGAATGCGTCGCGGCTCATCTCGTTGTTGGGACACAGTTCAGCGTGCAGCTTACCGGTTGATTTCGCGCCACCCGAGCGCAACGTGGCTACCACTCGTAGGAGCATCTTGTGCTCCGCCTCCGAGGCGGTACGGAACCGTTGCGCGGCACATTGCCCCGGAGCGCAGAAATCGCAAATCCCGCACGGCTTCTCTCCGTCGGCAAGATCGCCAAAGTGGCGCACCAAGGTGGCCATGCGGCACTGATTGCTCTCCGCGTAACGCATCATCTGATCGATCTGCGCCCGCTTTTGCTCACCCTGCGCGACATAGGATTCGCGCCAGTGGTCCTGGCCCCGACTCACGTTTTCGGCGAAGTCCACCACGGCGCCACCATGGATCCAGAGCTTCTCGAGGGCCTTGTCAAATACCTCTTCCTCCATCCGGAGCTTCGGCATCAGGAACGCCTTGTCATGTGGCTCGGCCTGGAGCTTGGTATAGATCGACTGCAGCACAGCCACGTCCGGATAATCACGCTCGAAGAAGAATTTGTGGGTGTAGCGGTCGGCGTAGGAGTGCATCAGGATCGCGCGACTGGGAGCACCGTCTCGCCCGGCGCGCCCGATCTCCTGGTAGTAGGCTTCCAGACTGCCCGGCAGGGCGGTGTGGATCACGGTGCGGACGTCAGCCTTGTCGATCCCCATACCGAAGGCAATCGTCGCAACCATCACCTGGATCCGGCCCGCTTGGAACTGCTCCTGGACTTGCTGGCGGCGCCCGGCATCAATTCCAGCGTGATAAGCAGCCGCAGGAAAGTGAGCGGCAAGTTCGGCTGACAGGCTTTCGGCTTGCTTGCGCGTGGGTGTGTAGACTATTGCAGGTCTGCGTTCGGCTTCTTGCAATAGTTGGCCGGTGAGATCGGCCCGTTGAGAAGGCGCGATCTCAACAACCTCAATAGCGAGGTTGGCGCGGCGAAAGCCGTGAACGAAACGATTCGTCTGCATCAGACCCAACTGCTCAACGATGTCATTTTGGACGACTGGTGTGGCAGTAGCGGTCAGTGCTATGACCGGCGTCGGACGAAAGCGAGGCAGGTACTGGCCCAGCATGCGGTAATCCGGACGGAAATCGTGTCCCCATTGCGAGATGCAATGCGCCTCGTCAATGGCGATGAGGGAGAGCGGTCGTTTGGCCAGCATCTCCGGGAAGCCGGCCACCCGTAGCCGCTCCGGCGCGATGAAAAGGAACTGCGTCTTCCCGCTGAGGTAATCCACACAAGCCTGCCGCGACTCGGTACGCGGGCGGCCGGAGTGGATGCGGTCGACGGCAAGGCCTTGCGCCTTAAGCTTGGCAACCTGATCCTCCATTAAGGCAATCAGCGGGCTGATTACCAACGTAGTGCCGCCGCGGGCGATGCCCGGCAGTTGATAGCATAGCGACTTGCCGGCCCCGGTCGGCATGACCAGCAACACGTCCTTACCTTCGATGACCGCCCGGCAGACGGCTTCCTGGTTCGACCGGAAAGAGGAGAAACCGAACGCGCTATGCAGGAGAGCGTTCAGGTCGTCCGTTGGCAACGGCCTGCGAATGGGCGCCTCCAGCGAGCCGTGAAGACTTGGTGGATTTTGGGCCACAACTTCCACCGGTGGCGTGGCGGCGGGCGGTGCCTGTTCGACCTTGCCCACCACTCCCGTTACGTAATCTTCAATGCCTTTCAGGAACGGGCCAAGTTGAGCCTCCCCGCGTTGTATCCGCTTGAGATACGCTTCCCACTGACCGGTCATGGCGGGACTCTTCACCTCAGGGTGGACCACCTCGATCAACCGGATGCCTTTGTCCGTGGCCTCGAGGGTCTTTCCCTGCCGCACGATGTAATCGCGCTTGAGCAGAACCTCGATCATGGCCGCCCGAGTCGCAGGCGTTCCCAGACCGGTTTCCTTCATAGCCTTTGCCAGTTCCTCTTCATCGAGGGTCTTGCCCGCCGTCTCCATGGCTGTGAGCAGGGTGCCATCCGTGTACCGCTTGGGCGCCCGGGTCTTCTTTTTCAAGGCTTCGACGTCGATCACCTCCTGCGACTGGTTCTTGGTCAAACCCGGTGGCAGGACCTGTTCCCCCCGCTCTACCTCTCCGTCACTGTTTTGCCCCCGCTTTGCCTTCTTCTCGACGACGATATCCAATACCTTCCAACCCGCCTGTTGCACGGCGGTTCCCGACGCATGATAGCGGTCGATGATATGGCCGTTGGTAATCGCGGTGATCACGGTTGTAACCGACCAGATGTAGTCGTCCTGCCAGGCGCTGAGCAGGCGCCGGCAGATCAGGTCGTAGATCTTGCGCTCGTCGTCCGACAGGCGGGACTTCCCAAGAGATATTGCGGTGGGAATGATGGCGTGGTGATCTGTCACCTTGGAGTCGTCGATGAATCGTCGCCCCAAGGCGCGCTCGCCCGTGCTGGGCGCCAAATGGTCACGATAAGGACCTTCGATATTCTTGACGATCGCCGGCAGCGTCGACACCACATCCTGCGAGAGGTGCCGGCTGTCCGTGCGCGGATAGCTGATGAGCTTGTAGGTTTCATACAGAGCCTGCGCGACATCCAGCGTTTTCTGCGCGCTGAAGCCATACAGGCGGTTGGCGTGCCGCTGCAGTTCTGTAAGATCGTAAAACAGCGGGGGAACCAAGCGCTGGGTTTCCGATTGGATCGATTCGATGGAGGCCAAACCGGCGTGCGCGCGCTCGATGATAAGCTTCGCTTCTTTTCCATCGCTGGGCAGCCGCATTGCCTTCTGCAGCGATTCCTTGTCGGTCCCCTCTCCCGACCGCGCACGGAACCACGTACCCCGATAGATATTCTGCTGAGCCCCGCCCGTGGGATACTCGCCATTTGGCCGAAAATCGGCAACGATTTCGAGGTAATCTTCGGGCACGAAGCTGCGTATGGCAAGTTCGCGCTCGACCACCATAGCCAGCGTGGGTGTTTGGACGCGCCCGACGGAAAGCTCTTCGTCGTAGCCAAGGGAATAGGCGCGCGATAGGTTCATGCCTACCAGCCAATCTGCCCGGCTGCGGCCACGCGCAGCATCCGCCAGCGAGTCGTAGTCGGCACCCGGCCGCAGGGCCGCAAACCCTTTGCGGATAGCCTCCGGCGTGAGTGAAGAGATCCAAAGTCGGCTGAACGGCTTTCGGCACTGCGCCGACTCGTAGATATAGCGAAAGATCAATTCCCCTTCGCGGCCGGCATCAGTCGCACAAACGATGCGCAATACCTTCGGCGAGTTCAGAATTCGCTTTACGATCTCAAATTGGTTCTGTGTTTTTTCGTAGACGACAAGCGGCCATTGCTTCGGCAGCATGGGGAGTAGGGCGCGCCGCCAGGTGCGCCATTCAGGGTTGATTTCGTGTGGCTGGGCAAGGCTAATGAGATGCCCCACCGCCCACGTCACAACGTAGCGGTTGCCGTGCAGGTATCCGTCGCCTCGGCTGGTCGCGCCCAACTCGCGGGCGATATCACGCGCTACCGAAGGCTTCTCCGCCAGTACCGCGATGGTCCCGGACTCCAGATCCGCCATAACCCATAATATGGTTGTTGGCACCGAGCTTGGCAATGGCCTCGGAGAGATAGTTGCGGACTGTGCCCTCGGAGGGTCGCAGCTCGGTGGCGATCTCGGTGTAAGAACGGCCGTCGCCCGCTCGCTCGGGAGGGATTCAATTAGGTGCAACACGCTGAATGTAAATAGGTTAATGGATAACTCCGCGACTGGGTGTATCCTCCCCGAATGGAATCGTTCATACACACAGCTTTAGCCGTTCTTTTAGGCGCTTTTGTTGGCTCGTATCTGGCCGCCTATATGAAGCGCAAGGGAGAGAACCTTGCGACGCACGAGGATATAGACAAGCTGGTCGATCAGGTCTCCGCTGTCACGATTGCGACCAAGCAAATCGAAGCGAAGATCTCCGACGAGGTCTGGAACCGGCAAAAGCGGTGGGAGATGAAGCGCGAGGTGTTCTTTTCCGCGGCAAAGGCGCTTGCGCAGGTGGATGAAGCGCTCTTAAAGTACGGGACGGTCCACAATGTCGTTGAGGATCGGAACGACCCCAAGTGGGTCGAGGCCATATATGAGCGCTCGCAGCTCTGGCAAAAGGCATCGGCGGCGCTAGACGAAACGAGAATGCTCATCGCTGTAGTGTGCGGAAGAGAGACACAACGGGCGTTTGACGAGCTCGCGGTGCTGACGAATAACGTCATAGCGGCCGTAACAAAAAACAAGGGCGCCTACGCCGCCTCGCAAGGGGACCTCGCAAAGAAGATTTTCGCGGTGCGAATGGCGATGCGAAAAGAACTGGATGTGGATATGCCGAACTAGGCGTCGATTTTTCGCTCAAAGATACCGGCGTCTATCTCGGCTGTGAGAATGGGTCGAGCCTGATGATCGAGGATTGCACGATGACTGGCTCGACCGCGGTAGCAACCGAGAATTCATTCTGGCGACATCGGCATTCTGGATCGTGACCGCGCCGACGAATGGGTAAGTACCACGGCCTCAGTACCCTCGACAGTGGATGCCCGCTGCTAAAAGTGCACTCCCAGAGAACTTGGCGGTTGCGATCATCACTCAGTCTGGTCAGCTGGCACGAGCATGGTCTACGATTACTCTGTGGCTCTCGATCTGGCTCAATTCGGAACCAAACTCCTCCGACTCAGAAGTGAGCAGCAGGTGGAACTCGCTGAGTTAAGTGCGGGCTCTGGCATATTGAGTGACCGCCTCGCGGCACTTGAGACGGGCAAAGCCGCTCCTTCCGGTGATGAAGTCCTGATACTCGCAGACTTCTTCAAATGCGACTACCGTTTTTTCGTTTCGAACGAACGATTAGCTGCGTCCGAACAGACGGAATCCCTATATCGGCGGTACGGAACCGAGTTCACGAAGTCAGACCGCAGAGCGGTCCTTGAGTTCCTGTATCTCTGTGAATGCGAACATTTGCTCCAGGAGGAACTTCAGGTTCCGAAGCGTCCGTTCAGCTTTGTACCCGATGGACAGTATTACAAGGGACACGCCGATCTGGCAGCAGAAGCGTTGAGGTCTCACTTCTCCTATGCTCCAAATGCCGTACCGAGCGATGTATACGATGATTTTCGGAAGATTGGATTCCACGTATTTCGGCGTAGACTCGAGAACTCCAACATCTCTGGCATCACGATTCGGCATCCAGTTGCTGGCATCTGCATATTGGTCAACTACGACGAGGACATTTATCGCCAGAGATTCACTGCGGCGCATGAAGCCGCACACGGCATACTTGACTCTGCCGACGACGTCATCGTCTCCTTCTCTCGGACTTACAGGAAAGAAGACCTTGTCGAGATCCGCGCTAACCATTTCGCGGCATGCTACTTGCTTCCACCGAGTGTGATAAGCGCTATTCCAGTGTCTTCCTGGAATAGGGGGGCTGTTCTTGAGTGGGCCAGCCGATTCAAGGTTAGCACCCGAGCCTTGGCAATCGCTCTAAAGAACGCGAATCTCATCGACGCGCATACAGCCGCCGAACTTTCGAAGGCAAGTGTGCCAACAGCACACAAGGTCGATCCCGAGCTAGCCAACCTCAGCGAAGCTGCCACCACCCGAAAGCGGGAGCTTTTTCAACGCGGATTGTCGAGCTCGTATGTGGCTCTGTGCTTCGAAGCTTTTGACCGTGGTTTGATCTCAGGAGGACGGACTGCAGAGATGCTCTTAGTCGGTCAACTGGAATTGGCCGACTTGGCCTCACTCTACCGCATAAACCTGCAAGCACGATGAACGACATCTCACATTTCGCGAAGCTGAACGTTGCGGACACGTGCTCACTTTGGAATCTCCTCGCATCGAGGCTGCTCTATTCCACCGCGCGGTCGGCAGGAGTTCAGCTGTGCTGTACAGAGTTTGTGATCTACGAGTGCCTGCACAAGACGGGGCCGTTCCGTCCTGAACGGACAGAACTCCAGAATCGCCTCAAGAAGGCTCTGCGCGATCAGCATGTAACTCCTTACAATATCGACGTCGAAGATCTTCAGGGTCTCGAAGTTTTGCGTAACAGGAAGAAGTTGAGCCTGGGCGAGCTGTCCGTTCTGGTCTTTGCACGCAAGACTTCGCAGGCTGTGCTCACCGATGACCGCGGAGCGCAGAAGCTCGCCCGTATGATTTTGACTGAGTTGAATGTGCAGGACACGCCACACCTCTATGCGTGGTTGTATTTCACCTCGTTGCTTAAAGATGGAGACCTCCAGCAGATACAGGAAGATCTTCGCGGATTTAACCGGAGTTTGGAGCCCCATCTGGGCCGGTATCACACGGAGGCGCAGCGCTGTAAGGCTGTTGCCAACCAGGCAAGCTCAGAGGCCGAGGGATGACCACAATCAATGAGATTCCTTCCTCAGTCGTTCTCTCATCTGCAGATAGCGCCAACCGGAATAGTCGAGGACTGGGGCGGCTTCGAAAAGCTCGTCGCAAAGCGGCATGTCGAATGCGGAGATGGCTCACTGCCAGCCAGCTACGATATCCTGACGATTGCGACGGCCATAGTCGGTGATTCAGCTCACAAGTAGTAGTAGTAGGCATCGCCCTCCATTTTTTGGCGGACGGTTAGAGAGCGTCCTGAAGCTAAGTTACGTCCCCGGCGAGTGCAGCCTCAACTTCCTGTTCTACCTTAGACATCGACTCCGGACGACACCGACTTGCCCGAGAAGGTTCCCGTTGCGGAGGCCGTTAGGCGTGTATTTCAGTGGCCGCTAAACTACACATGCGCGGTCCCCAAATAACGTCATTCGGCGGGACACCGATCGGTTCACGCTCTGAGTCTTCAAGTGAAGCGACCCATGCTGCCATGTAGGCATCGAGCCGATCATGGGAAGATCCAAACCCGATTTCTGCCAAGCTGCGAACGATTAGAAGGCTAGGCCATCCTGTTTGCAGAGAAATTGCCTTGAGTTGCGCGGCGAATCCCGCTGACTTGCTTTTGTGAATCTGGCTAGCATTGAGCGCTGCGACAATTGCTTGGGGAAACACCTCCATACACTCCCAATCTTTCCGGAGCCGCTCGAACAGCGCGAAACCTACGAGCATCCAAAGTTGATTTGCTCCGGGCATTCGGGACTCGGCTCCGCCTCTGGCGAGGTGTTCGGTCGCTCTTTTACAAATGTTCGAGAATTCAGAAGCACTTGGCGTCGTTATGCAACTGATCCGCTTCAAATCGAGGGCTATCTCACACTGCCGTCGTTTAATGCCAAAGCCCTTCGGATCGCTGGGAGCGTCAATTGCAATTCTCTTAATTCCTACCCCGAATGCCACCTCAACGCTCCTGAGGTATTCCGCGACGGCTTCAGCAAATCCGGCCACGGCCGGTTGATCAAGAATCTGCGCATTGCCTTTTCCGACTGGCGGTGCAGGCAAGGAACGAAGTGGCGGTGGCTCCAGCTTCCCATCGCGGTGAGTACACACGATGATCGGAAGGCGTTTGCGCTTTGCATATGCCACATCGATTCCGGCGTACGCCTCAACCATGGATGCCCTCGAAAAGTGCTTCGGGCATCATAATAGGTCTTCAATGGACGCCATGTCTGATTATTGAGAGGGCGATCGGGCGCTGACCTCCCAAGAGGCGGAGCGACAGCAAAGGCTGCCCGTACTAGCGTCCCGCATCCTCGACGATTAGTCCAGCCTCCACCTGCTTCAACGCGGCCATGATCTGCGCTTCCGTGTGCCTGCTCGCTCCCATAGCCGTCAATCTTGTCGGCGATGAATGTGATGTCCGGGCGCGAGATGTGGCCCTTCCGCCGCCTTATCAGATCCACCCAGATTTGATACAGTGCTCGCACCAATTGCTCGGCCCCGTCAATCTGGATCCGACCGATGGTGGCCTCGTGCTCACCGCTTCGCACGCCGGATGAACCAGTTAGCGCCGCATGCTCGCTCTGGAACTACTTCAACAGATGCAATTCTGCAGAGGCCATGGCCGGCCTTTAATCGGTTATCGCCTCCGATGGGAGAATGGCAGCTTTTCGTTATGGCTGGAGCATTGGTCCCGGGCAGGATTCCGACTGGAATTAGCGGCTTCGTTTGGATCGGATCAACCCTAGGCCGGAAATTGTCAGTGCAGCATTCGACCTCAATAGATGACATCAAACCGGCTGAACCAGCAGCAAAGTCGTTTTGAGTCGATGTCCACTCGTCTGCCAGAAGACCGCAGACGAGAAAATAGCTGACCATCCTCTGCGCTCCAATCGCGGTTGCCCGCCACGTTTTCTTGTCTACGCTCTGCCGCGGACACTCCCTAACAGCTGGCGTTCTACTTCTTGCAATGGAATCCTGTCGCCGATCGCCCCTGATGCCAATGCGTCAGGCCGGGCAATCTGCGTTGAGTAAAACGGAATGAGGTCGAATGGAAACGATATCAGTGAGACGAGCTGCCGCGGAGCTGCGCTGCACCATCACCTACGTGTATCAGCTCTTATGGGCGGGAAGAATCGACGGAGCAACCAAAGTGGGACGGCAATGGAAGATTCCGTCGGAAGCCATCAACAAGAGAGTGTCCTCAAGCCAAGCGATCGCGGACACGATCGCCAGCCCGAAATTGAATACCAAAAACCGCGCACCGCGCCTGGAGAGTCTATGACCACAATTGCTTTGCGTAATCAACTAGTTAGCACCAAAGAAGCCTCCGAGATCCTGGGCCGTTCGCCGGCCACGCTGAAGCGCTGGCGCTACGAAGGGGACGGGCCAAAGTATGTAGAAATCCGGCGCAGAATCCGCTACGATGTCTCCGTTCTTCAGGAGTACATCCGGACGAACACACGAGTGCCTTCCGTGCGGGCTGCATTGGAGGAGATTCGTGGAAGTATTTAAACAAAAGAAGTCGAAGTTCTGGTGGTATGACTTCGCCGTCCGGGGCAAAAGATTTCGAAGGTCCACGGGCGAGACGAACAAAAATAGGGCAGAGAAAATCGCGTCCTTGAAGTTCTCTGAGATTTGCGAGCACGGAGATCCTCTTCCAAGGAAGGCTCCCACCGTGCTCGAAGTATCAAAGCGCTTTTTGGAGTCGGTGGACGCTGCCCGGCTGGCTGAGAAGTCGAAGCTGTATTACCACGATGGATGGCGTCTTCTGTCAGCTACGCCCGTCACTGGGCTGCGTCTGGACCTGGTGACGAACGAGGTTGCCGGAACTCTCCGGTTTGGGGGATCGCCGGCCAACACCAACTGCGCATTGCGCACTCTCCGAAGGATGCTGCATCGGGCCGAGGAGTGGAAGCTGATTCGCAGGGCACCAAAGATCAAGCTCGTCCACGAGCAGGCGCGCAGCTTGCGCTTGGACGAGGTCGCCGAAGCTAAACTGCTGGAAGGTGCGGCTCTTTGCAAGTGGAGGAGCAAGCGCACCCTGGAAAAGTTCACCCAGATCTTGATCTTGGCGCGCGATACCGGGATGCGCAATGAGAAAGAGCTCTACCGGCTACGCGTTGAGGACCTTTACTGGGACCAGCGGCTCATCCATGTGGTGGACAGCAAGACCGAGAACGGCATCCGGTACGTACCGATGAGCGACCGGGTTTTTACAGTGTTGAAGACGCTGTGCGGGACCAGGAAAAAGGGCTGGGTGTTCGCGTCCAAGCGATCTGAGTCCGGACATCTGACCACGATGGCCGCGAAGTTTCGCCAGGCACGCGAGAAGGCCGGACTGCCCAAGAAATTGGTGCTGTATTGCGGCCGGCATGACTTCGGAACACGAGTTCTGGAGAATACCGGGAATCTGAAGCTTGTCATGAGTGCGATGGGGCACGTGGACGTCAAGACCGCGATGAAATATCAGCATCCCGAACTTGGCATTGTGCGCTCGGCGCTCAACGACAGTAATCATGCGGTGTTGCCGCCAAGTGCGTAGCCAAAATCGGCTACGTCATACTTTACGTCATACCGTTAAATTTCAATTTTGTAAGTTATTGAAAAGATGGTGAGCGCGGTAGGAATCGAACCTACAACCTACTGATTAAGAGTCAGTTGCTCTGCCAATTGAGCTACGCGCCCTTCTTGAGGTGTTGCAGCGGACCAGATGCGGAGGATTGCGTTGGACCGATCGATACAGCGGCACTGATTGGCTCAGGAACCTTTTTGATAGTAACAAACGTATTTCGTTCGCGCAACGGGGTGCTTGCTCTTACGCGGTGTGCGGGGGAAGTCTAGTCGCTCTGAATCTGGATCAGATCAATGACGTCCGTGGAGCGCGGCTGCGGTTGCAGGGTTTGGGGGGATCTCCAGAAATCGATGTAACTCACCTGATGCACGCAACTGACGGTGCAATTGGGCGAACATCCCTTTGCAGTAAGGAATTCACGCTTCACATCTGCTTTTGTGTATTGCAACAGGGGAACACCGGGGTATCCGCGCTGCTGCGAGCAGTAGTGGACCAAGCCGTCTTCACAGACATAGATGTAGCGGGCACCGGCCCGGCAGCGCCAGTCATTTGGCTTTCCGTTGGCGATGTTGGTTTGAAACCAGTTGAAGCGCGAATAGCTCTTGCGCTCCATGTTATGCATTTTGAAAAATACTTCGCGTTCATCCCCGTTCAACGGACGCAGTTGGCCATCGCCGTCATGGATGATTCCGACGGTGGAGGTGAAGCCAAGCTGACGAGCGCGACGGCCAACCACGAGAGCGTCATGTGGAGTATGGATTCCTCCGCCCACGACGCTGTTGATGTTCACGTGGAAGTCGGCGTATTCGCTGAGCAACTGAAGTTTCTTGTCCAGAACCTTCAGGCTTTTCTTGGAAACGTCGTCGGGCATTACGTTGTCGATGGAAATCTGCATGTGATCGAGGCCGGCGCGGTTCAGCCGCTCGATGCGTTCGGCGGTCAGCAGGTAACCGTTGGTGATCATTCCTGCGATCATGCCGTTCTTGCGGATGCGGCGGATGATGTCGTCGAGTTCGGGGTGGAGAATTGGTTCGCCGCCGCTGATGGTGATGATGGATGTCCCGAGACGGGCGAGCTGATCGAGCCGCTGGAACATTGTTTCGAGAGGCACAGGCTTGCTGGTCGCATCAAACTCGTTGCAGTAGGCGCAGGCCAGATTGCAGCGCCGCATGGGGATAATATGGGCCATTACCACGTGATTGGTGTCAAGCAATCCGTGGGCGATCATGCCCAACTCCCGCAAGCGCCGACTGGCGGCGATGCACTTGCGACGAAACCCTTGTTTCCTCTGCGACATATACTTAGAATTCATTACACCACGCGCACCGCCAGGCAAGGGAAGGGTACGGGGCCAGAAGGGGCATTTCAGGCCTCGAAGCGCAAAGTTCTCCATTAGGCGGCGATTTGCCCTGAATTTGATCCAGCAGTGAACTTGGATTCGGCAATCCGAGGCACTGGTTTATAATCCTGTATTCGCCCTTTATTTTTCGGAGCCCATTGGAAGATGATTCGATTCCTGCAAACCCCTGGCCGATTTCAGAAAGCACTTCTAGTCGGCTTCCTCTCCATCGTCTGCATCATGATGGTTGTTACGCTCGTACCTGGCGGAATCTTTAACGACATTGGAGGCCGGGGAGTCGGCGCCAATTCTGTTGCGAAGGTTGACGGACAGGAAGTCACCAACAAGGAAGTGGACATGGTGGCGCGCAACATCATGCAGCAACGCCACTATCCCGAACAGTTCAAGCCGTACATCTTGCCGCAGGCGGTGGATGAGCTGGTGCTGCAAAAGGTGTATCTGCAGGAGGCGAAGCGCCTCGGTCTTGAGGCGACTGACGAAGATCTGCGCTATGAAATGCAGCACGGCGCTCCCGCGCAGGCGCTCTACCCGAACGGGGTCTTCATTGGAGCTGATCAGTACCGCGATTTAATTGCGACGCAGACCAATCTGAGTGTTCCGCAATTTGAGCAGGAGATGCGCGATCAGTTGACCCTTCGCAAATTGCGTTCGGTGATTGGCGCGGGCGTGTTTGTCTCCAACCAGGAAGTGCACGACGCTTTCATCAAGCTGAAGACGAAGGTGAAGTTCGACTACGCAGTGCTCAGCATTGCGGACCTGGAAAAGTCTGTCGCGGTGGATGACTCCGAACTGCGCGCATACTTTGAAAAGAATCAGCAGCAGTTTGCAAACACAATTCCCGAGCAGCGCAAGGTGAAGTATGTGATCGTTGATCCGGCGAAGCTGCCGAATCCAGCGAAAGCATCCGCGGAAGAATTGCAGAGTTACTACCGTCAGCACGCGGCTGAGTTCCGCGTTCCGGAGTCGGTGAAAGTTCGTCACATTCTGATCAAACTCCCGCTGCCTGGTCCAGATGGCAAGGTCGATTCCAAGCAGGCAGACGCCGCCAGGGCTAAGGCCCAGGACGTTCTGAATCAGCTTCACAAGGGCGCGGACTTTGCGGTTTTGGCGGCAAAGTACTCCGACGACGCTGCGACCGCGAAGAACGGCGGCTCAGTGGGAGAACTCGTGCAGGGTTCAGGATCAGCCCCGGAGATTGAAAAAGTTGCGTTCGGTCTCGGGAAAGGTCAATCCTCTGATCTGATCGCAACCGGCTACGGCTTCGAGATCATCCGCGTGGACGACAAGGTATCCGCTCATGCGCGTTCGCTGGAAGATGCGCGGGCGGAGATTGAGCCGATTGTTACCGCCCAGAAGAACCAGAGGAACGCCGAACAGCTTGCCCACACACTGGAAGCGCAGGCGAAGACGGACGGACTTGAGAAAGCAGCGGCAAAGAACGGTCTTCCATTGCAGGACAGCGGCTATATCTCGCGCAACGATTCGATTCCGGGAATTGGCGCGGCGCCGCAATTCTCTGAGTCCGTATTCAACATGAAGGCAAATGCAGCGCCAGTTGCAATTCCGCTGCCGCGCAGCATTGCCGTTGCCCAGGTAGCGGAAGTGAAGCCGCCGGCAACGCCGACGTTTGAACAGGTGAAAGATCGTCTTGCGGTGCAGTTGAAGCAGCAGAAGGCGCAGTCGTTGCTGGCTCAGAAGAGCCAGGAGATGAGCGAAAAAGCGCGCTCGTCGCATAACCTCCGCGAGGCTGCAAAAGCCGTGGGCGCAACAGTGAAAACCAGTGAGTTGGTGGCTCCCGACGGCCAGGTTCCGGATCTCGGGCAGGTTTCTTCATCGGCTCCGCAGGTGTTTGAGATGAAGCCGGGGGATATCAGCCAGGCGATCAATCTTGGGCAGAAGGGTGCGGTTGTTGCTTTGCTGGAAAAGCAGGAACCCACCGACGCTGAGTTCAACGAGATCAAGGCGAGAATCAAGTCCTCACTGCTCGAACGCAAGCGCTCTGAAGCGGAGGAAGTGTTCATTACTTCGCTGCGCGACCGCATGGAAAAAGAAGGCCGCGTGATCGTCGATAAGAAGAAAGTGGAAGCTCTCAGCGGCGCCAGGGACTAGCCGGAATCAAACTACACACTCGAGGAGGGGAAACCCTCCTCGTTTTTTGTTCGCCAAGCCGCACTTCTGCGGTGCATCCTAGTAAGTGAAGTTAAGATTCATGGAACGAGCGATCCCTGACACCATGCTCGACAAACGAAGCTCTGGAATCCTTTTGCATCCGACGTCCTTTCCCTCTCATGGGGGAATTGGCGATCTCGGCCCCGCGGCATACGAATTCATCGATTTTCTAGCGGCTGCCCGGCAGGGGCTATGGCAGATACTGCCGCTGAATCCCGTTGGCATTGGAAACTCGCCCTATTCTTCCACCTCCGCATTTGCGGGCAATGTTCTTCTTATCAGCCTGGAGAGGCTTGCAGATCGCGGGATGATCTCGCGGGAGCGCGTTCGCTCTCTTGACGTTTTCGGGGGAAGGGTTCACTACTCCAAGGTTGTTGCGGAAAAAATGCCTCTCCTCCAGGAAGCGGCCGCCTGGTTTTTGCAGAATGCAGGAGCGGAGGAGCGGGAGCGCTTCCATCGCTTTGTGCAGAGCAACTCCTGGTGGCTGGAAGATTATGTTCTGTTTGAGGCGTTGCGTATCCGCCACGAACAGCGCAGTTGGAATACCTGGCCGAGAGAACTTGGGCACCGCGAACCCGAAGCGATGGCGGCGATCCGAGAAGAGCTTCACGATGAGCTCGAACGCGCACGGTTCCTCCAGTTTGCGTTCTTCGAGCAGTGGCGGGCGCTGCATTCCTACTGCCGCAGCAAGGGTGTGAAGATCATTGGCGATGTCGCAATTTTCGTGAGCTATGATTCGGCAGATGTCTGGACGCACCCGGAAATCTTTCGCCTTGACCAGAACACGCTGGAGCCTGAGTGCGTGGCGGGTGTGCCTCCGGATGCGTTTTCTGTCACCGGCCAGCGCTGGGGAAACCCTCTCTATCATTGGGAGGAGCTTAAACAGCGGGGGTATGACTGGTGGGTGAAGCGCATGAGCTGGGCTCTGGAAAGTTGCGATATCATCCGCCTCGACCACTTCCGCGGATTTCAGCAGTTCTGGGAAATTCCCAATAGCGAGCCTACGGCAGTGCACGGGCGCTGGGTAGATGGGCCGGGTGAAGATCTGTTCCGAGTCTTGCACGAGAGGCTGGGAGCTCTGCCGTTCATCGCCGAAGACCTTGGTGTGATCACGCCGGACGTAAATGCGCTCCGGGAACGCTGGCAAATGCCCGGCATGAGGATCCTGCAGTTTGCGTTCGGTGATCCGGGCGCGCATATCTACCTGCCGCATCGCTATCAGCCAAACACGGTGGTCTATACCGGTACGCATGATAACGACACCACGCTGGGATGGTGGAATTGCTGCTCCGAGAACGAACGTAAGTTTGCAGGGGCGCTGCTGGGAGATGCGAGCGATGGCATCAACTGGGCCATGGTTCGTTTGGCGCAGAGCTCCACGGCAAACCTCTGCGTGGTTCCTTTGCAGGATGTTCTAGGTCTTGGTTCGGACGGGCGCATGAACGTGCCCAGCTTTGGCGATGGCAATTGGACCTGGCGCTACGCGCCGCAGGCGTTGCGTTCTGAACTGGCACATAAACTTGCGCTGCTGGCAGAAGTTACAGACCGCTATCCCTCATTCGACCAGAAGGGCCACGGGGAAGGCGGCGAACACTTCAGCGCATAGCAAACATCGGTCGCTCGGAATCACGATGGCCTCGCCGGTGAATGCATTTTGAAGGCGATGGCCGGCTAGTTCCTGGGGAACCCGCAGCCGCGTGGTTCCCCAATCTTCTGCCCGGGCAAGCCGGGCCTCTCCATTCAAGAGTGTGAAATTCAGGCGAGGAACCGCCACCAGCGCGGTGCGCTGCTCGTGGCGGCGGACAAATCCGAGCGCGTGCTCACTTCGATCCCCTTCCACCGGGAGCGCAAAGTAGTTTCCATGCCGGAAGAGCGGCGCGGCTTCACTGCGCGCCTGCAACGCGCGGTGCGTGGTCCAGAGCTTGAGCCGTCCATCCGTCCAACTGGCGAAGAGATCACGACACAGTTCCGAGCTTGCTTCGCGTTGCTCCAGGGCACGGAGCGCCTCGTCTCGGAAGGCGAAGTCAACCGGGCGGCGATTGTCGGGATCGACGAGGCTGAAGTCGAAGACCTCCTGGCCCTGATAAATGTCAGGCACGCCGGGCGAAGTGAGCTTCAATAGCACCTGCGCCAGCGAGTTTATTACGCCGAACCAGGCTAGTCGCGGCACGAACTCATGCATCAGGCGGAGAAAGTTATTTGGCTTGGCCTGGGTACCGGGAGAAAGTATGCGAGCGATGAACCGGCTGAGCGCTTCGGAATATTCCTGGTTCGGGTTAATCCAGCTCAGGTTGATCTTGCCCTCGTGCACGGCCTTCTGCATGTACTCCTGGATTCGCGCAATGTAGGCCAATCGCTCCTCGCGGCTCAGCGCCCAGTCGGCGGCAGTGAGCGAGGTCTGCCGCGGCATTGGCCATGTCCCGGCAAGGGTCTGGTAGAGAAAATACTCTTCGTTGTTGTCAGGGATGCCGGATGCGTCTTTGATGGGCCTGCGCCTGGCTCGATTGATTCGCCGCCAGCGCATGACCTGCGCGGCCCATGGGCGAGGCATCTCGCTCAGCACATCCAGGCGCATGCGCACATCTTCACTGCGCTTTGTATCGTGGGTGGAGGTGGTGAGCAGCGCGTCGGGCCACAACTCCGCGCGCGCCTGGTTCTTTCGATGGAAATCCTCCACAGAAACGCCGAAGCTCCCCGGATTGCCGCCGACTTCATTCACCGAAATGAACCGGTTATATACGTAACAAACTGTGTCTTCCACTCCTTTGGCCATCACCGGCCCGGTGAGTTGCTGGAATTTGAGTGAAAAGTAGAGTTGCTTGCGATAGCCGTGAATCGCCGGGCCGCCACTGTCTTCGCGCAAAAGTAGTATGTCCTGCAGGAAGTCAAACACCTGCGGCGCCATGGAGCCGTTGATGCGCTTTGCAGAAGCGATTGCGCGCGCAATGAACTCCCGGTCGCGTTCGCTGATGTTTCCGCGCTCATCGACGTAGGTTCGATAGACGGGGAAGCAGGCAATGGTTTCGCGTATTGCGTCGCGCAGTACCTTTCGCGTGAAGTCGCGGGCACGGCGGTTGGTGGAACTGATTTCGTCCAGCATGTGGCTGAGTACGTTCACCTCGCTGGAGAGCGCGGAGAGCATTACCAGCTTCTTTGCCTGGTAGATGAGCCGCTCCACGTTAAGCGACTCTCCGATCAACCGGTGGTACAGGTTGGTGAAGTTCTTACGATTGCGCGCATCGATGAAGATGCCGTTCACTGCATTTGTGAACTCGTATCCAACACTTCCGCTCACCAGCCAATCGCGGGGCAGCGATTCACCTTCCTCCAGAATTTTCTCGACAACCACATAAAACGGCTCCTGCCCCGGAGCGGGCGCGTGCTGGCTGAATGCAGTCTGGACGTTCAGTTCAATTCCGTTCTCTGCAACTTCGCCGACGGGAGTGGGACCATATAGCTTGGCTGCCGCAAAGAGCATTTGCAGGCGCGTGAAATATTGCGGAGGGTTGAACATCCCGTCCGGATGATCGATGCGCAGTCCGATCACCGCATCCTCGGCCAGCAGCCTCCTGATCAGCTTCTGAGTGGCGGCGAAAACCTGCGGGTCCTCCATGCGCAGTCCGATCAGATCATTCACATCAAAGAAACGGCGATAGTTGATTTCCTCTGCCGAGACCCGCCAATGCGCGAGCCGATAGACCTGGGCTTCGAGCAACTGGTGCAGGGCATCGAAACTGCGGGCGTCGCCGGGCGTCCCATTGATTCTCTTCACCGCCGCCTGCACAACGTCGCGCACCTCGGGGGAGCGTTCTTCCAACTCGGCAAAACGCCGCAGGAGAAAGGGAATCTCGCGCTGGCGGCGTGAACTGCGCTCTGGCTCGGCAGAAGTGTGCGGCGGCAACTCGGCAAAGGCAGCCAGCGATGCGAGAAATTCCCGCGCGGTATCTCCGGACGGACGCAAATCGCTTTGCGCGTTAAAGATCAGTGGAATGGTCTGCGGATCAACCGGCAGCACCTTGTCAAAATACTCGATGCAAAAACCGCCGCCTTGCTGCACCAGCGCGATGCGGCCAGCTTCCAACTCTTCACCGTACTGGTTTCCGAGGATCGGCAGCAGCACTTTGTTGAGTAACTCTGTCTTAAGTGGATTCCAGTCAATGTCAAAGAAGTTCGCGTATTCAGAGGTGCGGCCGTTTTCCAGCACATCGCGCCACCAGAGATTGGTTCCGTAGCCCACACCCATGTGGTTGGGAACCACGTCCAGCATCAATCCCATGCCATGGCGCATTAACTCGTCGAGTAGCTCGTGCAACTCGGCTTCCGTGCCAATCTCAGGGTTGATCCGGTTATGGTCTGTGATGTCATAGCCGTGCATGCTTCCGGCGCGCGCCGCCAGAATTGGAGAAGCGTACAGGGTAGTGATTCCGAGGCGCTTCAAATATTGGATCAGCCGGATTCCGTCCGAAAAACGGAAGCTCTGGTTGAACTGCATGCGATAGGCGGATCCCGGCCGTAGCCGCCGCTGGTCGCGGGAGAGCTGATTCAGGAACTCTGAGGCTTCGTTGGCTGTCTGGGGCAGGGGGAGTGTTTGCGCGCGCATTCTCGGATCGCCTGGAGCCGTGGCTCCTGCATTCAGTGGCTTTAGATGCGCGGAAATGCGGAGATGTGAGTTGCGCTCCGCATATGGCTTTTGACGAACCCGCCGCGAACGCAGACAATACTGTTTTGCGATGTCTTCGGGAATCGAAGTGCATCCAAGGTTTTTCAGGAGGCATCATGGCTTCAAGTGGCGAGCTGATTCGATTGATGAACTACGTGGATGACATTTCCACCACACTCCGGCGCATTGTCGTCGGCAGCGGCTTCATTTCGCAGGAAGAGCGCCAGAAACTTGCGGAATATATGCGCAATTCCGATCCAAATTTCACCAAGATGGTCGAAGAGCTGGGGAAGTAGGGATGGCGGGTCCAGACGCGGATACCATTGCGGTCATCGGCGCCGGAAAGGTTGGGCGTGCTCTTGCCCGCCGTGCTGCTGTCGCCGGATTCCGAGTGATCCTCGAAGATCTGATCCCGACCTCGCTGACTTACGCACGGCAGGAGATACGCCAGACACTGGATGACGCCGTCGATTCCGGTGCACTGGATCGCGCGCAGGCTGACGAGGCATTCGCGCGCATAGACTGTGCCACCAGCATCGAAGATGCCGCCCGCCGGGCTCGCATCGTGATGGAAACAGGCCCGGACGAAGCCGAGTCAAAGCTGGAGATGTTCTGCCTGCTGGACCGCATCTGCCTGCCTGACACGGTTATTGTGAGCAACTGCCACGCCCTGGATCTCTCTGACACCTCAGCCAAGGCGGATTCCATCGTTGGAATGTATTTCTCCGGCGACGAGGCGGAGATACACTGCTCGGCGTTTACCAGCGAGCGGGCGCTGGCCGTAGCCACGCAACTGGCCGAGCGCATGGCTGCCGCCTACACCATCACTCGCGACGGCCACTCTGCGGCGAAAGCCTGACCCAATCGTATGTACGAAAGTCAAGAGCCGCGCTGGTGCGTGGCTCTTGTTCTTTTGAGCGGCAAGCCCTTCTTATTGTTGATCCGTCCTCTGGAAGGGCGTGCTGAGATACTTGCGGCCCTCGTCCAGCGCCCCTTGGGTGTTGTCATTGGTCTGTAGAGCCTGTCGGTATTCGCCCAGAGCTCGCTCGCGCTGCCCGGTAATGTCGAAGATCTTGCCAAGTTGTATGTGGCTCCATACCTCGGTCCAGCGTGGCTCGCCGTCGCCATTCAGGGAATCACGATATGCGTTGGCGGCAGCCTGGTAATTCCGCTGCAAGTAAAAGACTTCCGCAATGCGGTAGTGGGCCAGTGAGCTGTTCTTGTTTTGCTCAATTGCCCTCTGGAACTCCTTCAGCGAGTCTGCCAGGTTTCCCTGCTGCACCATCTGCTGTCCGCGCATGATTGCCGTGCGCAACTTCAGGTCGCCCGAGTTCTTAAGCACCCAATTGTTAGGATCGACAGTGATGCGTCTCGGCTTGCCGAAGGTTTCGATTGTGTAGCTGGAGTCGGTGCCCACCACATCAATCGTCTTGTCCTCTGTTTTTCCGTCGGTGTCAATCTTCAGTTGCACCGGCATGCGGAAGAGGTCGAGATCCTGCTGCACCTGTCCAACGACGCGGAATCCCTTCTTCACGCGGAAGACGGTGTACTTGTTTTTGAACTCCGGCGCGCCGGTCGAATCCAGCCACTGCGAGAAGAACCAGGTCATCTGTTCTCCCTGGATATCCTCCGTCACTTTCTGCAGATCCTTCACTCCAACGGGCTTGCCGCTATAGCTCTGGAAGAGCGTGCGCATCGCCTTGTCAAAGCGCTGATCTCCCATCACCCAGCGCAGCATGTGATAGACCATGCCGCCCTTGTCGTTGGCCATCGATTGGAATACCGGGTCAAAAGTGTCCAGGGTGCCGATCTGCCCAAGCGGAACGCTGTCATAGGCAAGCGCGCCAACCGCCATATCCTTCACGGCCTCCTGCGCACCGGCCGGGCCGGAAGCATATTCGATGTAGCGGCTTTCGCTGTAGCGGGCGCCCCCGTCCTGGATCCACCAGTCATTGCGCGTGGCCGGGCTCACGATGGTCCCAAACCACTGGTGCGCAACGGCGTTGGCCAGCAGCCGGTAATTCACCTTTGCATTGATGTTGCGCGCCGCGATCCCCACCACCTCTGGAGCCCAGGCCGTGGGAACGGAATCGTCTGGAAGCTCCACCAGTTTCAGCTCAGAACTGATGGGGACGCCATAGATGGTGATGAAGAAACCAAGTTCCTTTGCTACCGTTTCGCCATACTGCTGCGCCAGCCCGGCCTTGTCCTTCAGAAAATATGTGTGAACGGTCATTCCCGCTTCGCTTACGGGTGTGTCCACAAACTTGCCGATCACCACTGTTCCCGGAAAGCTCGGTTTTGTCCAGGTGAAGCTGAATGTCTTCATTCCCGCGTCGGCCTTCGCGCCACCAGCCTTGGTGGGAGCAGAAGCCGTCTTCTCCCTCTTCTCGGTCCGGGGGCGGGCCTGAAGCTTTGGTTTCGCGGCGTCCTCTGCGGGCTTGGAGCTGTCTGCTGCTCCGCCTTCCGCCACAGCCGCGCCGCCGCTGGCAACCACGGTGTACTCCGGGGGCGCGCTGATCTTAAGCCGCGCGGTGAAGCGGTCGATGCCGTAATTCGTCACCGGAAACCAGCGCCCGGAATAAAGCAAATATGTGATGGGGTCGCCAACATAGGCAAGTCTCAGGCCCGGAACCGGACTGTCGTCGGCTGAGGTCACGATTCCCTCGTAATCAAACGTCAGCGTGGCTTCCTGTCCCTTGGTCATGCCGTTGGGCAGCGGCACACGGATCGACGAATCCTGCGAAACCCGCTCCGCGGCCAACGCGTTGCCCTGCTCGTCGGTCACCTGGGTTACCCGCAGGGAATTGTGCAACTCAAAAGTAGCGATGCTGATGTCGTCCAGAGCCACGAACTTGACCACGGCTCGCGCCGTCAGTTTGTGCGACTGCGGAGACACCTTGGCCTCAATCGAGTAATCTTCTGCCTGAATTCGCGGCTTCTCAGCAGCCCACATGGATGCCGCCGGGAGCAACCCGGCGAGAACGATCAGGGTTACAAGAACGGCGCGGGTCTTGGTCCGTCCTGCAGATTGCATTGGCATATTGCTCCTGCTAAGTTGCACAACCTTACTTGATGTATGAAATCGTACAGAAGATGCTGAACAGCTTCTCTGGATGCGCGCCTATTCTCTCTCGCGCAGGGCAATTTCCGCAACGCGCAATACCGCCCGGGCTGCGCGATGCGCCGTGGCTTCGACCGCATCGGAGTTCGTTGCACCCACGGAGTCGCCGCGAAGCCTCCCTTGTACCTCCGAAAGGGCATCCGTCATGGTCATGCGCGCGGGGCCGTCCTCCAGCAGTCTGAGCACTTCCTGCTTCACTCTGGCCGGCGTAAAGTCATCCTGGATCAGTTCCGGAACCACCCGCCTCCCGGCGACCAGGTTCACCATCCCATAGTGCGGCAGGTTCACCAGGTGCCGCCCCAGTGTCCAGGTGAGGTCGGCCACGCGATAAACCATCACGAAGGGCGTGCCGATCAGCGCGGCCTCCACGGTGGCCGTGCCGCTGGCCACTACGCCTGCACGCGAATGAAGGAGGCTGCTGCGGGCGTCATTCGTCAAAGTGACCTTAACCCTACGGGAGCATGCCGCGATCTGGTCCCGCACCCAAAGCTGATCCAAAGTACTCGCCACCGGCATCACAAACTCGAACCCGGGGCCCAGCTCTTCGGCCGCCCCCAGCATGGCTGGGAGATTAAGTCGAAGCTCTTTCCTGCGACTCCCCGGCAGCAGCGCAATCCATCTTCGGGATTCGTCCAACTCCCAGCGTTCCGCGAACTCCGCCCTGCTCTGTGTTGGGAGCTTCAACTCGCTCAATGGATGCCCGACAAACTCGACCTGCACTCCGTTTTGCGCATAGAACTCCCGCTCGAACGGGAAAATCACCAGCATCTCGGAAACGTATCTCTGCACCAGCTTCAGACGTCCCTTGCGCCACGCCCAGAGTTGGGGGCTCACGTAGTACACCACCGGGATTCCCCGCCGGTGCAACTGCGCAGCCAGCCGGAAATTCCAATCGGGGAAGTCGATGAGCACGGCGACATCAGGCCGCCGCCTGTCCACCTCTGCCAGCAGCCTGTGAAACTCACGGTAGATGCCCGGCAGATGGCTGAGCACTTCGAAGAGTCCGACCACGGCTACATCGCGGGCGTGGACCACCAGTTCGCATCCGGCTTCGATCATGCGCTCGCCGCCCATGCCGAAGCACTCGACTGCGCCACTGTGCTGCGCGCGCAAAGCCGTCAGCAGCTCCGCGCCATACATCTCACCGGAAGCCTCTCCGGCGGAGATCATGACGCGCAGCGGACGTTTCGAATCGGAATCTTCTGTTCTGGACATGCGCCGACAGGATATCAGGCGGCGGCGGCGAAGAATGTCAATTTCAAGGAAGCGCCTAGTCCGCCCGAGCCTCGGGAACCGCCTGCCCCGGAACGGCAGCCAGCGCCGCGCCCAGTTCCTGGTCCTTGTACTGCAACTGGTAGAGCTTCCAGTAGACGCCGCGTGCAGCGAGCAACTGCTGATGGCTGCCCATCTCGCGAACCTTGCCCTTGTGCATCACGATGATCTTATCGGCCCGCTGAATGGTGGAAAGCCGGTGCGCAATAATCAGCGAGGTGCGCCCCTCCACCAACCGGGTCAGCGCCTCGCGCACGCGGAACTCCGTCTCGGTGTCCACGCTGGAGGTCGCTTCATCCAGGATCAGGATGCGTGGGTTGTGCGCCAACGCCCGCGCAAAAGAGACAAGCTGCTTCTGTCCTGTCGAGAGCGTATTGCCGCGTTCCTGTAATAGAGAGTCAAAACCCTCTGGCAGCGACCGGATGAACTCGGCGACGTTTACCTCTTCGGCTGCGCTCTCCACCGCCGCGCGCGTAACGTGGGCGGAGCCCAGCTTGATGTTGTCCGCAATCGTCCCGCTGAAGAGGAACGGGTCTTGCAGTACAACTCCGCAGCGCCGCCGCAGGGCCTGCAGATTCATCTCGCGCACATCGATGCCGTCGATCCTCACCGCACCCTTCTGCACATCGTAAAAACGCAGCAGCAGAGAAATGAGCGTGGTCTTGCCTGCGCCCGTGTGTCCCACAATCGCCACCGTCTCGCCGGGTTCAATGGTGAAAGAGACACCGCGCAGAATCCAGTCCCACTCTTCGCCCCGCGCCGCCGCGCCATCCTTCTCCACCGGAAGCTGCCGGTAGGCGAACCACACATTGTCAAACTCGATGCGCCCCGGACCTCGTGCATCCTTCTCCACAGCCGGCGACTGGATTTTCGGCTCGGTATCCAGCAATTTGAAAACCCGCTCGGCGGCGGCCATGGCTGATTGCAGAATGTTGAACTTCTCGCTCAGATCCTGGATGGGACGAAAAAATCGCTGCGCGTACTGCATGAATGCCACCAGCACGCCCAGGGTGGTGATGCCCGACAGCACACTGTGTCCGCCGTACCAGAGCACGCAGGCAATGGCGATTGAGGAGAGCGTCTCCACAACTGGATAGTAGAGCGCATAGGCCATGATGGCGTCTTTAAACGCTTCCATGTGCTGCGCGTTTACCTCCTTGAACTCCTCATACGACTTGCGTTCGCGATTGAAGAGCTGCAATGGAACGATGCCGCTGACATGCTCCTGGAGGAAAGAGTTAATTCGCGCAATGGCCGCGCGGATGCGCCGGTAGCTCTCTCGCACCGACTTGCGGAAGACCTGCGTGGCGACAATGATGATCGGCAGCACGACGAAGGAGATCAGCGCCAAACGCCAACTCATCGAGAGCATAACCCAGAGAATTCCAACCAGCACGAAGACGTCTTCGACGATGGATACAACGCCCGAGGTGAACATCTCATTCAGCGCGTCCACGTCGGTCGTCACCCGCGTCACCAGCCGCCCCACGGGATTCTTGTCGAAGAAGGAGATATCCATCCGCTGCAGATGCCGGTAGAGCTGGCTGCGCAGATCGAACATCACCTTCTGCCCGGTCCACTGCATCAGGTAGGTCTGGGTAAATTCGAAGACGAAGCCCAGCAGCAACACGCTCAGGAACATCCCGCTGACCTGCGCGATCCCGACCAGGGGCTCCGGGCTCAGGTAGCGGTCGAGAAAGGAGTGTCCTCCGGCGTGAGCCGAAAGGTACTTGTCGATGGCAGTCTTGGTCAGGTACGGCCCGAGCACGTCGGCGCCTGCCTTCAACACGATGGCAGCCATCGCCAGCGCGACCTGCAGCGTGTAGGGCGTCAGATACTTCAATAGCCGTCGAACAATCCGGCTATCGTATGCTTTTCCTAGAACTTCTTCCTCGGCGGCCATGTCTCTTCATTTTAGATGGAAGCCGGGGCCTCCAAGGTTCAGCTTTCGAATTTCAACGTCCATTGCGCGGCTCACGATCAATTTTGTACGCTGTAAGTTCATGTCTCAGCCCTCGCAGTATCCGGCAGTAAACCCATGGCTGATTGCCATGACTGTGATGCTGGCTACTTTCATGGAGGTGCTGGATACCAGCATTGCGAATGTCGCGCTGCCGCACATTGCAGGATCGCTCTCGGCGAGCGTCGATGAGAGCACCTGGGTGCTCACCTCCTACCTCATTGCCAACGCCATCATCCTGCCGCTCAGCGGATGGCTGACCGAACTGTTCGGACGCAAGCGTTTCTACATGACCTGCGTGGTCATCTTCACGGGCAGCTCGCTGCTCTGCGGAATCGCTCCCAGCCTTCCTCTGCTCGTCTTGTTCCGCATCCTTCAGGGTCTTGGTGGCGGAGGCCTTCAGCCTTCTGCGCAAGCCATTCTTGCCGACACTTTTTCCCCGAGCCAGCGCGGCATCGCATTCTCCATCTATGGAATGGCCGTGGTCTTTGCTCCCGCAATCGGTCCCACGCTGGGTGGCTGGATTACCGACAGTTATAGCTGGCGATGGCTCTTCTACATCAACGTACCGGTCGGTATTCTCTCGCTCGTCATGGTCTCGCGCCTGATTCACAACCCGCCGGCCCTGGCGGGCAAGCCGCTGACCCGCGCCAACCTCCTCTCGATGGATTGGACTGGTATGGGACTGCTCGCTCTCGGCCTGGGGTCGCTTGAGTTTGTGCTGGACAAGGGGCAGGAGGACGACTGGTTTGGCTCGGGAAGGATCGAGTTCCTAGCCGCTATCGCCGCCGCCTGCCTGGTCGCCGTAGTCATACGCGAACTCGTTGTGAGGAATCCAGTCGTCAATCTCCGGCTTTACCGCGACCGCAATTTCTCTCTAGCCAATGGCATGATCTTCTGCCTTGGGTTTGTGCTCTCCGGCAGCACCGTGCTGTTGCCGCAGTTTTTGCAGACGCTGATGGGCTACTCGGCAACCCGCGCGGGAATGGTTCTCTCTCCCGGGGGAATTGTGTTGATCTTTGCTATGCCAATGGCCGGCCTCCTGCTTACCCGCATCGGCGCCAGGCCCATGATCGTCTTTGGATTCCTCGTCCTCGGCACTTCGCTCTGGCTTACCTCGCGGCTCCAGTTGCAGACCGACTATGCGACATTCACCGTGCTGCGCATGCTGGCTTCGGTAGGCTTGGCCTCGCTGTTCACGCCCATCAGCACAACCTGCTTCTCACGCATTCCACCCGGCAAGAACAATGCTGCCTCATCGCTCTACAATTTGATGCGCAACCTGGGGTCGAGCTTTGGCATAGCCGCAGTGACCACGGTCCTTGCGCGCCGGGCGCAACTTCACCAGCTTCGGCTCTCAGAGCACGTGTCGTCGGCCCACATCAGCGTCCGGCAATCGCAGTTGAGCCAATTCATCGCGCGCAACGGTGACGGACTGGGTGCGCCCACCGCACGTGCGGCGCGTCTGCTCTATCGAAGCATTCAGCAGCAGGCGGGCGCGATGGCGTATCTCGATGCCTTCTGGCTGCTGGGAACGCTATGCTTTGTGATGCCCGTGCTGGCGCTGTTCATCATCAGAGTCAGGCACACGTCCGCCCCGGCGATGCTTGCAGAGTAGCCTTGCCGCGCAACGGGTTAAACTGGAGCGGGCATCCAATTGACCTCTGCTGTACATTCCGCGCTCTACCTCTCGGTTCCGTTCTGCCGGACCAAGTGTTCCTTCTGCAACTTCGCATCCGGTGTGTTTTCGCGCGATCTCTTTGACCGCTACGTATTACATCTGGAGCGCGCCATCGCCGGCGCGCCTTCGATGGCCGCAGACGCTGGAGCGGAGCTCGATCCGCTGCTCGACTCTGTCTATCTCGGCGGCGGAACTCCCAGCGTGCTCGCACCCGACCAACTGGACCGAGTCTTCGCCGCCATCTCCCGCACTTTCAAGGTTGCGGTCAACGCGGAGATCACCGTGGAGGTAGCGCCCGGCACTTTGTCAGACGAAGTGCTGGCTGCGCTTCTGCGCGCACGCGTCAACCGCGTCTCGCTGGGTGTGCAGTCATTTGTCGATCTTGAATCGCGCTCGGTGGGGCGCTTGCACACTCGTGATATCACGCTTGCGGACACTGCGCGCCTGCGCGCCGCGGGGATCACAGAGATCAGCGTCGATCTGATTGCTGGCCTGCCCCATCAGACCGCAGAAAGTTGGGAACAGTCGCTCGATGAACTGGTTGCCCTCGCCCTGCCGCACGTCAGCGTGTACATGCTGGAGGTGGATGACGATTCGCGTTTGGGACGTGAACTAATTGCAGGAGGCACGCGTTATCACGCGCATCATGTCCCCGACGAGGAACTCACCGTGTCTCTCTACGAGCGTGCATGCGAGCGCCTGAACGCCGCTGGAATTCAGCAGTATGAAATTTCAAACTTCGCGCGCACGGGGCACCCGTCGCGCCACAACCTGCGCTACTGGAATCGCCTGCCTTACTTCGGCTTCGGCGTCGATGCTCACTCCATGCTGCCTGCGCCGCTGCGGGGGGAGACACATCGCGCCGTCCGCATCGCCACACCGGAGTCGCTCGATGCGCTGCTTGCTGGCGCGCCCGCCGAGCACACGGTGGTCACGGAGCAGCAGGCAATCGAAGAGACATACTTTCTTGGACTGCGCATGAACCGCGGTGTCGAGTTGCTGGCGATCAAGGAAGAGTTTGGCATCGCGGCAGTGGACAACTATCGCGGAGAAATTTTCACCATGGTTGCCGACGGGTTGCTGGCGCTCGATGAGGGCTGGCTGCGCCTTACTCCGCGCGGACGCCTGCTCTCCAACGAAGTCTTTGCCGCCTTTCTCCGCGGCTAGCATTTACACTGAACTTTTGCGTACACGCATTGGGGGCAGCTATGAGCAATTCTTTGATCGACCTTCGCAGCGACACCGTTACCGTACCCAGCGATGAAATGCGCCGAGCCATGGCCTCTGCTGAAGTCGGCGATGACGTGTACGGAGAAGACCCCACGGTCAATCGCCTGGAGGCGCTCGCGGCAGAGATCTTTGCGCGCGAGGCCGCGATTTTCGTGCCTTCGGGAACCATGGGCAACCAGATCGCAATCAAATTGCACACGCGTCCTGGGCAGGAGATTCTGTGCGAAGAGCGCGGCCACATCTTCAACTGGGAGATGGCGATGCTGAGCTGGTTCAGTGGTTGCATGGTGCGTCCGATCACCGCGCCGCTGGGGATTTTGTCATGGGAGTTGCTGGCGGCGAAGATTGCGCCCGCGACTTACTACGTCGCGCAGACAGGGTTGATCGCGATGGAGAACACGCACAACATGGCGGGCGGCACCGTAACTCCGGTTGCCGTGATGGATGAGATTTGCGCGAGGGCGCATGAACACAGGCTTCCGGTGCATCTGGATGGCGCGCGGGTTTTTAATGCGGCGGCCTATCTTGGCAAACCGGTGGCGGAGATCACGCGCGGTTTTGATTCAGTAATGTTCTGCCTCTCCAAGGGACTGGGCGCGCCGGTGGGTTCGATGCTGGTGGGCAGCAGCGAATTTATTGGCCGCGCGCGTTCGGTGCGCAAGGCGCTGGGTGGTGGAATGAGGCAGGCAGGGGTGCTGGCCGCGGCCGGGTTGATTGCCTTGCAGCAAGGGGCGGCGCGGTTGCATGAAGACCATGCGACGGCGCGCTTGCTGGCCGAAGGCGTGGCGGAAATTCCGGGGATTTCGATTGATCTTTCGACGGTGCAGACGAATATTGTGATTTTTGATGTGAGCGGAACGGGGAAGAGTTCGACGGAAATTACGGCTGCGCTGAAAGCGGAGGGAGTGCTCGCGGGTACAGTAAATACGCGGCTCATACGCTTTGTGACGCACTTGAATGTTTCGCGCGCACAGTGCGAAATGGCGCTGCAAAAACTGCAACATGCGTGCGGTGCGCGGGTGAGCGCGTAGGCCGAAGGCTTGGCATCCAAGGAGGGATATGTCTTTGAAGATTGAGTACGCGGCGGTTGCCAGATGCACTCCGGAGCACGTTTGGCGCGTGTTTGAGAAGATTGAACTGTGGCCGCGCTGGGACCCGTCGGCGATCCGCGAAGTGCGGTGGCTGAGCGGGGAACCGTGGACGAAGGGGGCGAAGTTTGAGATTGCGATGCTGAAGCCGATGGCGTTCACGCTGACGCCGGAGGTGGTGGAGGCAGAGCCTCCGGTGTATGTGCATCTGCTGGGGAAAGGCTCAGGGGTGACCGGGGAACAGCACTATATTTTCAAGTGGATGCCGGAGACGAAATCGACGGAAGTCCGGACGCTGCAAGAGTTTAGCGGGGGTCCGATTCTGTTCCTGGGGAGCTCGCTGAAGCCGGGAATCGAGGCTGGGATTCAGCATATGTTCGGGCGCGTGATTGAAGAAGCAGAGGCGCTGGCGCGTGAAGAAGCCGCTGCGCCGCCGGGCGAAGGGTGACGGCGGGGGTGGATTGCAGCCCGCCGGACGATTGGCATTCTGGATCATCGTTGAAAACACTGTAGTTACTTTTAAGGCAATGGTTGAGCCCAGTCCGGAAGGATTGGCGAAAAGGTCAGCCACGAGGCCCCGTCCGGATTGCGTTTTTCGCAATGGTTGGCGGGGCGGTTTTCGAAGTGCGCCCTTCCAGTTTTCTCCCGCCTCGTGATATAACCATCGGTTTTCTTTTCTGGCCAACCTGCGTGGGGCAGGCGAGCTTCCATTCTGAAACCAGAGTGGCGCTTAAATTCTGAAACCAGTTCTGAAACCAATTCTGAAACAGAGGGGGACGAGTGGACTTCCAACTCACCGACGAACAGTTGCAGCTGCAAAGCATGGTGCGGGATTTTGCCGCGCGCGAGATTGCTCCGCACGTGATGGAGTGGGACGAGGCTTCGCGGTTTCCTCTGGAGACGGTGAAGGAGCTGGGAAGGCTGGGGCTGATGGGCTGCATCTTTCCGGATGAGTACGGCGGCTCGGGGTATGGGTACATTGAGTACGTGCTGGCGATTGAAGAGTTGTCGCGGGTGGACGGCTCGGTGGGGATCATTCTGGCGGCGCATACGTCGCTTTGCTCGAATCACATTTTCATCGCGGGGAGCGAGGAGCAGAAGCAGAGGTATGTTCCGCAGTTGGCCAGGGGCGAGCACATTGGGGCGTGGGCGCTGACGGAGCCGGGGAGCGGGTCAGACGCGGGCGGGGCGCGCTGCACGGCGACGCGCAAGGGCGACCGCTGGGTGCTGAACGGGACCAAGACTTTCATCACCAACGGCGCGTACGCGGACGTGTGCGTGGTGGTGGCGGTGACGGACAGGAAGAGCGGGACGCGCGGGCTGTCAGCGTTTGTGGTGGAGCGGGGGACGAAGGGATTCCGGGCGGGGAAGAAGGAGAACAAGCTGGGGCTGCGGGCGTCGGATACGTCAGAGCTGATCTTTGAGGAGTGCGAGATTCCGGCGGAGAACCTGCTGGGCAAAGAGGGCGAGGGCTTTGTGGACGCGATGCGGGTGCTGGATGGCGGGCGCATCTCGATTGCGGCGCTGGGGCTGGGGATGGCGACGGGCGCCTACCAGTGCGCGCTGCGCTACAGCGGAGAGCGCAAACAGTTTGGCAAGGCGATTGGAGAGTTCCAGGCGGTGCAGTGGAAGCTGGCCGACATGGCGACGGAGATTGACGCGGCCCGGCTGCTGACGATGCGGGCAGCGTGGCTGAAGGACAATCACCGGAAGACGACGCTGGAGTCTTCGATGGCGAAGCTGTACACCTCCGAGGTGGCGGTGCGGGCGGCGAACGAGGCGGTGCAGATTCACGGCGGCTACGGGTTCATCAAGGATTATCCGGCGGAGAAGTTTTACCGGGATGTGAAGCTGTGCACGATCGGCGAGGGGACGAGCGAGATTCAGAGGCTGGTGATTGCGCGGGAGCTGCGGGGGTAGGAAGCGCAGGTGGAGTAAATGCGCAGGAACCAAGATCCGCACTCAGCCGGGCCTGCTGTCTGTGCAATTATGAGAGCAGACATGCCACCGACCTACACTGTCCATCAATATGTCGCCGATCTGCGCGCCATTCGTTCGACGGGCTCAGCGACTGCCGAGACATCTTTCTACCCGCCGGTGAGCCAGTTACTGAACGCGGCGGGTCAGGGGTTGAAGCCGCCGGTGCTGTTCTCAACGCAGCTCCGTAACCAGGGCGCGGGAATGCCGGATGGCGGCTTCTTTCCGCAGCCGGGCGGAAGCCGCCGCAATGCCGCTGCCGCGATTCTGCAGAACCCTGAGCGCGGGGTTGTTGAGATCAAACCTGCTGAGTACGACCTTGACGCGCTGACGCACGAGGAGCAGACACTCCGTTATCTGCAGCAATACGGGCTGGTGCTGATTACCAATCTGCGCGAGTTCCGGCTGCTGAAGCTGACGGCTGGGGGCGGGGTGCAAACCCTGGAACGCTACACGCTGGCGGTTACGGCGGCAGCGCTGTGGAGTGCTCCGCTGGCTTCGTTCGCGCGCCACGGAGAGCTGCTGCCGGACTTTCTGGCGCGGGTGATGCTGTACCGGGCGCCGCTGGTGCAGCCCAAGGATGTAGCGTGGCTGCTGGCGTCTTATGCGCGGGAGGCGCGGGCCCGCGCCGAAGATCATCCGCTGGGGAGCTTCCGGGCGGTGAAGCTCGCGCTGCAGGAATCGCTTGGCATCCAGTTTGAAGGCGACAAGGGCGAGCACTTCTTTCGCTCGACGCTGGTGCAGACGCTTTTTTACGGAATCTTCTCGGCGTGGATACTGTGGCGGCGCACTCCGGAGTCGCGGGTGGCGGGCGCGCAATTCAACTGGCGTTTGTCAGCTTATTACCTGCGGGTTCCGGTACTGCGCAAGTTGTTTGGCGAGGTGGCGGAGCCGGGGGCGCTGAATTCGATCCAGTTGCAGGAGGTTCTGGATTTGGCGGGCGAGGCGCTGAACCGGATTCAGCCGGGGTTCTTTGAGACCTTCCGCGAGGATGAAGCGGTAGCCTACTTCTACGAACCTTTTCTTGAAGCGTTTGATCCGGAGCTGCGCAAGGAGCTGGGCGTTTGGTACACGCCGAAAGAGATTGTGCAGTACAGGTGGAGCGGGTGGACCAGTTGCTGTGCACGGAGCTGGGACAACCGCTAGGACTGGCGAGCGCGGCGGTTCGGATTCTGGACCCGTGCTGCGGCACGGGAGCTTACCTGACGGCGGTTCTGCACCGCATCCTTATGGTTGGCCGGACTGCCGCTCGACGCCCACCCGCACAGGATGTGTCATACTGCGGCTTCGCCCTAGCCGACCAAGGCGCAGACTAGGTTTGAACGCCTTTGGCGGTAAAATTCAAAGGAGCGCGGAAAGTAAACTGCCTCCGCGCTCCCATCCACTTTATTCTTCCACTTTAATTTGGCATTGGAACCGTTAGTAGCTCGTTAGCATCCGGAATTGCAACATACGCTACATGCAGTTGGGGATCGACGGCTATGGCGGTTACTGGAGCCGGAGTTGTGGCCGACATGATGACAGTGTGGTCGGTTAGGTCAATTACAGCAAACCCGGTTGGAGTAGCGCTGATGGCAGCCCACCCATCGTTAACGATGATTGTGGGAGTTGCGGTCTGAGTGACAACGGAACTGTTAACAACTGCTCGTGCGTATGCCCTAATGTACCTTTCTTGGCTATCGTAGTACGCATTTAAAGTTGAGATTTGATGGGACGCGTTTGATGAATATGCATGACTCTGAACAGTACGACTTATGTCCACCTCATCTAAAAATACATTGCCATTTGCGTCTGTCATAGTAGAGGCCAGTTCGCCAGCCCCGTTGCTGATTTGCAGGGAGATAACCGTTCTGTTCCCAGTAGAATACGTTCCGATGAGGCTCAGTGAGCCGGCTAATTTGGCTATATAGCCGTTACCTCCCACCCAAATCGAGCCATCGTTAGCGGTTGTCACTGTCGAGGGGTGTCCTCCGACCGTAGCAGTCCCGATTATTGTCAAAGCGTTTAAATCCAGCTCAGACACCGTTCCATCCCCGTAGTTTGCAATATAGGCCTTTGATTTGTCTGGGCTAAGAGAAATTCCGGTTGGAGTTTGACCTACGGGAATAGTGGTAATAAGTGTGGCATTTACGAGATCTACAATAGAAACCGAATTGCTGCCGGAGTTAGCTACAATTGCTTTTGTAAGCTGATCAGTTTGCGTCACTGCTGTCCGGTTAAAAGTCGAACAGAATCAACTGGTTACCGGAATCTGGTAAGTCATTGTAGGAGTCGGATGCTTGAAGTGCCCGTAAAACGGGTGTTTTCTCGAAAAGCGTGAGGCTGAGAATCTGTAGAATCTGGT
>CAILAZ010000163.1 GCA_903832295.1 uncultured Acidobacteriota bacterium | reverse complement strand
TGGCACTGTCCGCAGGTCTTGATGAGGTTGGCCGGATTAACGGTGGAGGCGGGATCGGACTTGGGCAGAATGTTGTGGGTTCCGTGGCAGGACGAGCAGCTTGCCGTGCGGGTGGAGCCTACAGCATTGGCCATGCCGTGATAGCTGGCATTGTAGCTGTCCGTGCGGCCACCGGGGACGCCGAACTCCTGGGTCATGCGGACGCTGTTGTGGCACTGGGCGCAGGCGATGTCGCCCTGGTTCTTGCCATTGACGGCAGACGCCTTGTCATTGGTGGCCTTGATGACGTGGACGCCATGGCAATCGGTGCAGACCGCTACGTGCGTGTTTCCGGCGGCCAGCAGCTTGCCGTGGATGCTCTGGGCGAACTGAGCCTGCTCATTGGTGTGGCACTTGGAGCAGGTCTTGGGAACGTTGGCGCGGAAGACGGTGGAGGCGAAGTCGCCGGCGGGACGAATGTCATGGGATTCATGGCAGTCCGAGCAGACGGCAGCCTTTTCGTTTCCGGCGGCTACGAGCTTGCCGTGAACCGATTCCTGGTAAGCCACGGCGGGACGGCCGGCAATGCCGGGCATCGCCTGGCTGTGGCACGCGCCGCAAGTCTTGGGAACATTGATTTTGGCAGTACGGGATTTGGGGTCGCTGGCCGGTAAGATTTCATGAATATTGCCGTGGCAACTTTCGCAATTTGCAGCTTTTGCGTTGCCGGCAGCCAGTGCTTTTCCGTGTACGCCGCTGTCATACTTCGCCTTCTCGTCAGCGTGGCAGGTGGAACAAGTTGGTTTGGCAAGACCTGCATCGTGCGGCAGGGCCTTGATGTCAGTGTGGCAATCCACACAGGTAAACATGGAACCATGGATGGAAGCCTTGAAGGCGTCCCCGTGCACGTCCTTGCCGTTGACCATCGACGCATCGCTGTGACAGGCAAGACAATCGTCATTGGAAGGCTTGGGCGCGGGCGCGGCCGCGGCCTTGGTTCCTGCGTATGCAAACCCGGCGCAGGCAAGCACCAGGTACATCATCCAGATTAGTTTTAAGTTCTTCACGAGCCCTTCACCTTCAAGTCCGGCATAGACACATCAATCAGCAGCCCGGGCACTGCGGCCCGGGCGGCCAAAAGACAATCAATTCTGCGGCTGATTCTTACTTCAATGCTTTTACGAAGCCTGCAACCGCCTTGGCTTCGTCATCGCTGACAGCCTGGGCCTTCATTTTTCCCTGACCCTTGGTGATCACGGTTGCCAGCGCGGCTTCCGACTTTCCCTTAACGTCCGGGGTGTTCAGGGGCTTTACGCCCATCGCGGGGATGGCCTTGGAGCCGTCGGCTCCGTGGCATCCGGCGCACTTGGCCTTGAAGATTGCGGCGCCGTCGGCGGCAAAAAGGGGCAGGGCCATGGTGGCAACGATTGCTAACGCAAAGAACCTCTTCATCGATTCTCCTGTACTGTTCCGCATTTCCTGAAAGGGACATCCGTTCAGACACACTTCCGCCACTTTTACAGGACTTAATGGTTTTCGCATCCACAGCGCACGGAGGGCAGTGAGTAGTCTCACGAGTTTCTGTGACTTGCATCACATGACAATGGGCGTTCATCTGCGTGCGCGATGATGGGAAACGGCTTAAGTAGCCTGAAGCGGGGGGCGAACGGGCGGACTGCCGATCCGGAAAACAAGGCAGAAGCATAGGGATCAACTCGCGCGAATTCGGAAACCAAATTGGGAATCTGGTGAACAGTCTGACTTGTTGCCCGGAATGATCTCCCCGGAAGACCGGAATTGCAAGGAAGTTCCCTTGTCACGGAGAAAAGAGAAGCGGCCAGTGGAAGGAGAGTTCTCCCACTGGCCGCGTCGGTTGGAGCGGACTAGAACGAGTAGCGCAGCGAAAGCGTCCCTGTGTTCGCCTGGAAGTCACGCGGGAGGATGTAGATCCCGGGGTTGGACTTCTCGTGGTAGTTGTAATAACGCCACATTCCCTTGAAGGCAAGGTTGCGGGTCAGGCCGATCTCGACTCCGGCGGAGGGGAGGTGCCAGTTGAGTGCAAGCGGTCCCAGTCCAACGGAGGGATTGGGGCCAAGCGCGTAGCCCACCTGCGGGCCGGAATGGGTGTTTCCGGCGTAGATCACGTTGCCGGAGGCATCGACCGGCACCTCGAAGGGTGCGAAGGTGTCTGCCCGCAGATACGTGTTGTCTCCGGTGTCGCTCGTAATGTCATACCCGAGCAGCACGGATAGCCGCTTGACAGGCTGGACAATCACGTTGACGTAGCCGGTGTTGGTGTTCTGCTGGTAGTGGAGGACGAGGGGGACTCCGTTGTAGCTGGAGTATGGATCGCCTTCCACATCCGTCAGCGGGCCCGAACTGCTGGCAGCAGGACAGCGTGAGATCTGGCCTCCCTGGGGAAGAATGGCCAGTGTCATCGGCATGCAGGTGCCGCTGGTGGAGAAAATGTCCTGGTAGGTCCAGCCAAAGTCTATGGAGAGCTTCTCACTGGGGTGCAGGGAGGCGCTGAGGCCGTAGTTGAGGCTGTGATCGACGTGGCGCACCGGATTGACCGGCGAGGCCACCCAGGTGGGCGTACTGCCGATTCCGGAGAGCAGGGGGTTGGTGTTGATGTTGGCCAGCGCGAAATCTGCCGAGTAGTAGTTATTGCGCGAGAGCTTGTTGTTGATGAAGCCCGCGAGGGTTCCCCACTTGGCAAGGCGGTAGGTGCTGCGCAATCTGTAGTTCTGGCGATGACCGGGAAGGATGGCTGCAAAGGGGGCGTCGATGTAGCTGAGTTCGACGTCGCCGTTGATGAGCCAGTTATCGCGCGGGTGGAGCTTGACTCCGAACAGTCCGGCCTTCTCGTGATTGTCCGCGGTTCCGAAGAACCCTCCCCCGGTATCATCGCCGCTCGGACTGGTGGTGGGAACGCCAGCGGCGGAGAAGGTGGTCGTGGTTCCGGCAGTAAAGTCGCCGAAGCCGGATGTGCGCCGGGCATAGCGGAAGCCAGCGTGGGCGGCAAATAAGCGGGTCGGCTCAAAGGCGACGAGAGTGGTGTCTGCAATGCGCTTTTCGGAGTAGAGGCGGCTCCAGTTGTTGAGGGTGAGGGCGGAACCGGCTCCGGCAGAGGCGCTGGTGACGTTGGTTGAGCCCAGCGCGCCGCAGAGCGGATTGCCGAGCGTGCCAATGGGCGAAAGTATGTTGGAGGCTCCCACCGGGCCGCAGTTGGCGTCCGTCATGTTCCAGGTGCCGGGGATGCGCCAGTTGGTGTACTTGAGCTGGTTGCTGATGGACCAGGCGTCGTTGAGGTGGAAGGTGACGCCGAGATCGGCGTTGGCGGAGACCTGGCGAACCTTGCCCGGACCGGTGAAGAGATATCCGCGAGTGCCGGTGCGGGATTCAAACCCGTCGGCGGTCTCCAGATAATTCGTCTTGTTCTCTGCCGAGGTGTAACTGCCGGTGGCGGCTATGTTCAGCCGCTTCCAGTAGTCGGAAATGAGGGAGAGACGCTCGGTGGGGAAGTTGGCACGGGTAGGGCCGGAGCGGTGATATCCGAAATACATATTGCAAGCCGGACTGTTGACGACATTTGCTCCTCCCACCACCGAGTAAATTGGCGTTGGGAAATTGGCGCAGGGCTGGCCGTAGTAAGTGTTGTAGATTGCTCCAAGATCAACCGGAGTATAGACCGGAGCGAGGGTGGTCCCGGTGTTGAGGACGAAGTTGCCGATTGGATTGTCAGCGTAGGTGGTGTCGGTCTTGTTGTGGTCGTAATACTGGTCGTAGCTGAGGATGGTGCGCGGCATTACCTTGACGTCGATTCCGACCTGGTACTGATCCTGGCGGCTCTGCACATCCTGGTTGAGCGAGATGTCGGTGCCTCCGTGATAGCTGGAGAGCGAGAAGCCGTGGTTGTTGTTGCGTGAGTAGCCGAGACGGATGCGGATGGGCGACTGCGGCAGCAGGGTGAGATGGAAATCTCCCATGTCGCGCCGGGTGTTCATCTGGTGGATGGCCTGGTTCCAGACGATAGGGCCGCCGGGGGTGTTGTAGGGATTGAGCAGGTAGTTGTCGTTGAAGTAATTCTGATCGTGACGATAGACGGCGTTGAAGTCGTAGAGCTTGTCCTTGTAAATGCGCAGACGGCTTCCGGCCTGGGGATCGCCGCCATAGCCGAAGCTGGTGAGCCAGAGCTGGTCAAAGAACACGCCGTGATGATCGAGCGAACGCATGCTGAGCGACTGATCGAGCAGCCGGGGGCCGCTCTTCAGATTCTCCAGCGTGCCGTACATGTCAGAGTTGCCGCTGACGCTGGCGTAGCGCCCGCCGAACTCGATGGCGTTTTCGACGGCATAGCCGTTGATGATCTTTCCGGTCGTGCCCTGCTCCGGTGCTGCCTGGGCGCGGAGATTGCCGGAGAGCAGAACAAGCGCGGTCCCCAGCAGACATACACTGATGCTCTTCATGTTGCACCCTTTCAGCGCCCGTGGATTCGAGGGGCGCATGGCGTTGTGATCGAGTTTCTCCATGGTCTTTCTCCCTCTACTTGAACAGGAAACTGTCAGAGTTGGAGCCGTGGATGGCGACGTGACAATTGGCGCAAGCCTGGCTCTTCGTGTTTTGCGGATGCGGAGCGTTGTAGAAGTTCTGATGACACTCCAGGCACATGGTGTTGACGCGCGAACGGGTGAGCAGACGCGGGTTGGACGAGCCGTGCGGCGTGTGGCAGGTGGCGCACCCCTCGGACTTGACCGGATAGTGCTCGAAGAGGAACGGACCGCGCTTGTCGGCATGGCACTTGTAGCAGATCTCCTGCTCGTCCGCGGTGCGGCGAAGCTGCTTGTCATTGGTGGTGCCGTGCGCGTTGTGGCAGTCTGAGCACTGCACCAGTCCCTCATTCACCTTGTGGTGGAAAGGCTTGGAGAAGTCCGCCTGCGCGTCCTGATGGCAGCCGTAGCAGAGACCGGGCTGGGTCTTGATAAGCAATGCCTGCCTGTTAGCCGCGCCATGGGGAGAGTGACAGCCGATGCAACTGACTCCGGCGCGCCCGTGGTCTGAGCGCAGGAAGTTTGCGCGCTCATGCGACGTCTGATGACATTGCAGACAGCGCTCGCTGATCTTCTCGGCGGCCACGTCCTTGAACGTGAATATCTTTGTTTTGTCGCCTCCGCCGGCAACGTGCGCGGCTCCGGGGCCGTGGCAGGATTCGCAGCCGTGGAAGTCCTTGCCGCGTGACTCATCGTTGAGGCGGAAGTGCGGGGAGCCTGCGATGTTGTTGAATTGAGCCTCGTGACAGCCCTTGCATGTCTCAGCGCCCACAAATTGACTGCTATCCGCGGCGGCCTGGGGCTTGTCTGGCGGCGCGGCTGCCGCCTTCAACCGCAGAGCAGAGCCGCTGAAAAGCACGATGGCTACTGCAACCCTCACAACTGGAAGACACCTTTGAATTCGTGAAGCTCTCATCCTCGCTCCTCGACAACCTTTGGGGGTTCGATGCGTGCACTCGGAACCATGCCTTCCGAGCTCAGGAAGATCATCGGCGAGGGACATCATACGGCGAGTTGAATTCTGGATAGTTACCTAAGAATAAATATTCTCGAGTTTCATTTCAGGATCGTAGCAATTTAGAACTAAGCAGGTTAGAGAGTTCTTATGCTCACATTTGATCGAGCAATTCTGCATCAGTCACACGGCTCAATGTGTTTACTTACTCGACACTATTCCCTTGTCTGGTGAAATGAGAAAAGCCGCTCGAAGAAGAGAGCGGCTTTGCAGAAGGCACGAGTGTGGCTAGGAGGCCATGGGGCGGACGCGCTGCACGCGTGCGCGGCGCGCGCGGCTTAGACCGATGGAGCGGACGCGCTCATAAGCTCCGTGCAGATCGTCGCTGAGACGGCGCACGACTTCCATGCAGATGGACGGATTCTCACGCAGGAACTTGAGCAGGTCCTTGCGCTTGACGAATACGACCTGGGCGGTGTCGAGCAGTTCGGCGGTTACCTCGTAAGATTCGCCGCTCAAGGTCGCTCCGAGTCCGAGAACTTCGCCGGGGCCGGCGACGCGCAGCATAAGGCGATTGCCGCTCTCGGAACAGATGGAGAGCTTGGCGCGTCCTTCACAGAGTATATAGACTCCGCGTGACGGGCGGCCTTCGGCGAACAGAAGCGCATTCTTGCCGAGAACGGCCTGCTCTTTGATTCCGTCGAATTCGCGAGTCGCCTCCGGCGACATATCGCAGAAAGGACGATCAGAGCGGAATGCGCAGTGGTTGCAACTAGGCTGCATATCACTCTCCATGGATGGTTTTTATCTTTTGTTGGGATCGCACGCTGTGATTACAGTCACCCGGCAACGTGAGTCTCGCCACAGGGTACGCGCACAGGCAACCGATTTCACCGCGAGATTGGTGCGAGGCCTCGATGACTAGTGACACGCTAAAAGCTAGGTCCGGCGCGGGGCCGGACCTTGTGAAGGGGAAAATGATGAATACTGTTGAACGGATCTTATGTGGTTGCCAGAGCCTTGAGCGCGGTTTTGTTTCGAATGACCAAAGTGGAACCCTTGGCCTGGACAATCTGGCGTTTCTTCATTTCCGCGAAGAGGCGGGTAACCGTTTCACGCGAGGTCCCAATCATCTGTGCGATCTCTTCATGGGTAAGAGCAAGCTTGATGCGCGGTTCCTGCTTGGCGCCCTCGCCGTTCTTCGTGGTCCACTCCAGAAGCAGTTTGGCAAGCTTCTCTGCGGCCGAGTGCGAGAGTCCGAGGGAACGAATTTCACGGCATGCCGAGTTGTACTTTTCACTGAGCTGTTCGGCGACGCGCAGGCATGCATCCGCGTGTTCTTTCAGGAAGCGCAGAAAATCTTCACGCTTCACGAAGTTGACCTGGCATGGGTCGATGGTTTCCGCAGTAAGTTCGTAGGGCTTGCCGCTGACCGAAGCGCTGAGTCCGAGGACTTCACCCGCCTCCGCGATTTTGAGGATGAGCGTTTTGCCGTCCGTTGAGCAGATGGAGAGTTTGACCCGGCCCTTGCAGAGAACGAAAATGCCGCGCGGCGCCTGGCCCTCTACAAATAGAATCGCGCCCTTGGGATAGGCGGTTGCGTACTTGATCTGTTCGAAGGATTGAAGGGCCGCTTCAGGCAGATCGCAGAAGATCTGGTCGGCCCTCATCTTGCAGGTGAGACAGCTCTCGATTATGTCCAGGCCGTACGGTGAAAGCACTGTAAACCCCCTGTGTTGCTCGCTCGGGTTCCGCCCTGGCGGTCCCTGCTGGCAGGGCGGCTTCGCAAAGATCGCCGCGCTTGCTTTCCATCGTGCATGGGAATTGCGGCACAGAGCTGTCGCCGGAACACACATGCTCGATTTAGCTTGTAAGGTTTGGGACGCACCAAAAGGAAGTGCGCACGTCACACTGCCTTGTGATGTAAACACCTTGCAGTGACCTGCGGCACAGATCAACGTTCACTCCGGAGGAGGCATTGGGAGCCGCATAGTGCGGGCCGTAAGATCAACTAGGAGTGAGACTTATGCGGACAGGCGAGAGAGTTCAAGCAGGCATCCGCAACCCTGAGCCGCGCGACCGGACGGCCTTCCACAAGGTGGGATTGAATGATCTCTTCAACGTCGGATTCGCTGACTCTGCCGTACCAGACTGCCTCCGGATAGATGACAACCATAGGGCCGTGCTCGCACTGATCCAGGCATCCGGCCTTGTTGACGCGGACCACGGCAGAGAGCTTTCTCTGGGCAACCTTGCCCTTAAAGAGGCGCAGCAGCGCTCCTTCTTTTGCCGGATCGCAGGAGGCGCGAGGGTGGCCCGGCTCGCGCGAGTTGGTGCAGACGAAGATGTGAAAATCAAAGCGAGGCATGGGTTTATTTTAGCGTCACGCGATAGAGCTGGTATTGCGAAGTTTCAAGGTAGCGCTGCAACTCTGGAATGCGCTCGAACTCCTGCTTCTCAAATGGCGCATTGTAAACAACGTATATCGTGCGGCGAACCCGGCCGGCGGAAGCTATGAGGTTGGCGAGAACTTCGCGCAGGACATAGTCCGGGAACGGATTGAAGAGATACAGCACGATGTCGGTGAGCGGAAACTCAAATTCGCGGGCATCGCCACAAATCGATTCAATGTTGTAGCACTTCTGGCCCGGCTCGCTGAACCGTTCGATGTTCTGGCGGGCGATGGCATCCAACTCGGGTTGCACTTCCACACCGACGATGTGGGCGAAGCGGTACATGGCCGCAAGCAGAAGCGCTCTTCCCTTCCCTGAACCAAGATCGATGAAAGTGAAGGTTGTGAGATCGGTGGATGCGAGGTGCTCCATGATCTCGGAAAATTCCTCCTCGACGGTGGGCTGGTAGAGACGCTCGCTGAACACCTCACGCAGACGCACGGAGACGGGAAGGCGCGCCCAGGTGGTGTCCACCGCGTGATCACAGTCATAGTCGATATCCCCGAAGCGGCTGCGGCGGCGTTCGGGGAAGGAGTCTTTTGTAAATTCCACAATCTGGTCGGCGAGATAACGCAGCGAGCCAACAATGCCTCGCGTCTTGAAGGAATCGCGCTGCCAGCGGAGCGCAGCAGCAACGAGCGAGGGCGGCCTGTTTGATGGCGACATGAAGTCATTATGGCATTGCATGTGTCAAAGTAGAGGGAGCATGACAGACGCAGTGCAACATTCCGCTGCAGCGGCATTCCGCTACCGTAATTTTCGGCTCTTCCAGGCGGCACGCTTCCTGATGGTGGTGGGCCTGGAGATGCAGTCGGTGGCCGTCGGCTGGCAGATTTACGAGATCACGCGCCGTCCACTGGACCTGGGTCTGGTGGGGCTGGCGCAGTTTCTTCCGGGACTGCTGCTGTTTCTGCTGGGCGGCCACGTTGCGGACCGCTTTGACCGCCGCAACGTGCTGCTGTTCTGCTGCACGGGCTTTGCGCTCTGCTCGCTCTCACTGCTGGCGATCACTCTTCGCGGACTGCATGGCGTAGCTCCCATCTACGTGGTGCTGGTTGGCATGGGACTGGTGCGCGTATTCAATGGACCGGCAGGACAAGCATTCGCTCCCCTCCTGGTGCCGGCAGAAGTATTTCCCAACGCAGCTGCCCTGGGATCTTCGATCTTCACGGCAGCCACCATCCTGGGGCCGATGATTGGTGGCGCCCTCTATGCGCTGCGGGGAACCCCGGTAGTGGTGTACCTCTCGGCTGTCGCCGGCTTGTGCGCCAGCATCGTGCTGATGGCTGCAATCCGAATTAGAGGTGTGCAGCAGTTAAGCCGCGGGCGCGACTGGAAGACCGTGGTGGCGGGGTTCCACTACGTCCGGCATAACAAGTTGATCCTGGGAACCACCACGCTCGATCTGTTCGCAGTGCTGCTGGGCGGAGCCGTGGCACTGTTGCCGGTTTTTGCGCGCGAGGTGCTGCACGCAGGACCGGGCGCACTGGGACTGTTGCGCGCCTCGCCGGGCCTGGGCGCAGCGAGCATGGCGCTGGTGATCGCCTACTTCCCATTGCGCCGGAGAGTAGGAGTGAAAATGCTTTGCTGCGTTGCCGCTTTCGGCGCGGCAACCATCGCCTTCGGACTTTCCACACATCTATACTTGTCAATGTTTGCGCTGCTAATGGCGGGAGCGGCTGACATGGTTTCCATGATCGTGCGCTCCACCGTTGTGCAACTGGCCACTCCCGACGAAATGCGCGGACGGGTAAGCGCCGTGAATGTGCTGTTTATCGGCGCCTCCAATGAGTTCGGCCAATTTGAGAGCGGGATTACGGCCCAGTGGATGGGCGCGGTTCCCGCCGTGATTGCAGGCGGAGTGGGAACATTGCTGGTAGTCGGGTTATGGAGTTGGTTCTTCCCTGCCCTGCGGCACGTGGACCGGCTCACGCAGGAATCCCTGGCAATCGCGGCAGAACAGAATCTGACAGACGTGTAGTAGCAGTGGGAGGGGAGCTAGAGAATCGAGCGCATCGGCTCGACTGCATTGCGCTGCATGGAATTGCGGAGCCACTGTGCGAACAGATTGAAGTCGTCGATCACGGGAGCCGTGGGGGCATAATCCACAATCGTGGAAGCAGACGCAAGCGCCTCAGGAATCAGATCAGTGCGCCGGATAGCAAACGGCAGCAGGCGATCTCCCAGAACCGCACGCAGACGCTCACGAACATCGCGATGAAACGAAACCGTGGGATCGAACTTGTTCAGCAAGTAGAACGTTCTGTGGGACTCGTCCGCCGGTTCCAGTTCCGCCAGGTCGCGATTCACGGTCAGCACGGAATTGATGTCTGGAACGAGAATCCGGAGATTGATGGAGGCAAGCTCGAAAACCCGGCGTTCAATGATCCCAACACTGCTGACTTCGCACAGCACCCGGCCGACTTCCGAAGAGAGGGCGTTGACTTCTCTCGGCAGCCAGGAGGACACATCTTCCACCGCGCTGACTTCGTTCTGCGGACGCGCATAAAGGTGCAGGTGTCCGAAATCGCGCACCGGGGGAATGAAGGTGCGAACGCGCCCAGGCACTACCTGTTGTCCGCCAAAATAGGCTGGCAGTGCACGCTGCGATTCCGAATAAACGAGGAAGAGGCTCTCCCCCATGCCTGCGAGAATGCGCGCTACCGTGCTGAGCACCGTAGTCTTGCCAACTCCACCGGATCCAGCGCTGAAAGCCAGCATCGGAACCAGAAGAGCTTCCGGCGTAACCGCGAACGGATTCTTATCGCCGGGGGCAAGTAAGGAGTTCAGTACATTCCAGCGGGGACGAGTTGCATCCTGAGCCGGAACTGCTGCCTCATTCGCGGGAACAGCGCCGCGAAGGGTCATCCTGCCGTTTGTGTGAAACACCGGGCGGGATGGAATACCGGATTCGGAGTGGCTTCCGTGACGGCCATCAAACACCTTGTATTGCGAGCGATTCAACTCGACTCGCGACATCAAGGCGGAGACATCGTCGGGAGGCATTGCAGCAGCCATGCGGAAGTCCTTTTGAGGTATTAACGACTCCGATAATACGCGAGTTGCGAATCAGAACACAACAAAATTGTGCAACTTACACAATGGCGGTGGGACAAAGGTAACAATAAATATGGTGACCACGCTCTCAATAGCATGGTCACCATTACACCTTTGTGTATGTTTCGCGAACTTTTTAAGCGCCGATGCTCACTTGGGCGTCTTCCCACCAGATCTCACAATCCATGGGAATAGCGCGCTGCTTGTAGGTGCCGCCGTGGAGGAGGACACGCTCAAGAGCTTTTTCAACCGTGAGGGGAATGGCAGCTTTTACCGAAGCGCTGAGGGGGGCTCCAACGTCAAGCTGTTCGCCGGTGACGCCGATGAGATAGACGTCTTCCGGGCCGTCGCCGGCAAGCTCGGCAACGAAGATGGATTCAGTGATGCAGGGAGAATGCGGATCGAGGCGGACTGCGGGCCGCTGGCGCGTGATGGCTGCCTTGTCATAGACAGTCACCGTGCCAGCGGGCTCGCGATTTTCCACCGAGTCGATCAAGATCAGCACGTCGATGCCGGTCATGTAGGCGATCAAGTCGAGGCCGGGGGTGCCGAGGTCTTCGACCTCGACACCTTCGCCGAACTCATAGTTGGCCGCGATCCAGCGGGCGGTATAGGGTCCAATCGCATCATCGCCGAGTAGGACACTGCCGACGCCGCAGATCTTGATCTTCTTCATAAGCTACAGCACCTTTACAGTTGCGATTGCCTTGCCTTCAGGATCGAAGGTGTGGCAGGCGCAAGCCATGCACGGATCGAACGAGTGAATGGTACGAATGGCTTCCAGAGGACGAACGGGGTCGGCGATGGGGTTGTGAAGCAGTGAAGCTTCATACGGGCCATGCTGTCCCTTCGCGTCACGCGGAGAGCCGTTCCAGGTGGAGGGCACGACTGCCTGGTAGTTGGCAATCTTGCCGCCCTTGATGACGGTCCAGTGCGAAAGCAAACCGCGGGGCGCTTCGTGCACGCCAACGCCTTCGATTTCGCCCGAGGGGAATTCCGGGTTGTTGTGGATCGAAACGTCGCCCTTGGCGATGTTATCGACCAACAGCTGCCAGTGCTTCTCACCGAGTTCGGCCAGCATCGACGCGCGGATGGCGCGGGCGACGTGACGGCCCATGGTGGACTGGAGTTTTTCAACACCAATCTTATGGCCGGCAACGGTCGAAATCAGATCGAGAGCCTTGTCCGTATGCTTGCGGGTGAGCGGGTCGCCCGAAGCATAGCCGACGAGGATCTGCGCCAGGGGACCGACCTGCATCGGCTGACCCTGGAAGCGCGGAGCCTTGACCCAGGAGTACTTGCCTTCCGCCTGCCAATCGGTGTATTCGGGATCGGTCTCGCCCTTCCACGGATGGAGAGGAGTTTCGCCCTTGTACCACGCGTGCTTGGTCTCTTCGGTGACGCCATCCACAAAGGCCTTGTCGCGGAAGCCGTCGAAGCGATGAACGCTCGAGAGCTGTCCGCCCATGATGTAGCCGCCGGGCAGGTCGAACTTGGTGTTCTTGCTGTCGATCGGCAGATCCGGCGAGGCCAGGTAATTGGTGACGCCCGCGCCGTAGTTGAACCAGTCGGCGTACATGCCGGCGATGGCGCAAACGTCAGGCAGATAAACCTGATCGATGAACGGCTTCACTTCATCCATCAACTTCTTGATCATGAACAGGCGATCCATGTTGAGGGTCGCGAGGCTGTCAAGGTTGATGGCATTGGAGACGCCGCCGACGGTGAGGTTCTGGATGTGCGGGCTCTTGGAGCCGAGGATAGCAACGGCCTGAACCGACTTGCGCTGGTACTCGAGGGCCTGGATATAGTGCGCGAACGCAAGCAGGTTGACCTCGGGGCTCAGCTTCATGGCCGGGTGTCCCCAGTAGCCATTGGTGAAGATTCCAAGCTGTCCGCTGGCAGCGACGGCCTTGACCTTGTCCTGCGCAGCAGCAAAGGTCTTCTTGGAGTTGCCGGGCCAGTTGGTCAGTCCCTCGATGAGGGCGCTGGTCTTGGCCGGATCGGCAGCGGGGATCTTCATGATGTCAACGAAATCAAGCGCTGACAGGTGATAGAAGTGCACGATGTGATCGTGCAATCCGTGGTTGATAAGGATGAGATTGCGAATGTACTGAGCGTTCAATGGAATTTCGAGCTTAAGTGCATCTTCCACCGAACGGACGCTAGCCATAGCGTGCACCGTGGTGCACACGCCGCAGAAGCGCTGGGTAAACAACCAAGCTTCGCGAGGGTCGCGGCCCTTGAGAATATTCTCGATGCCGCGCCACATGGTGCAGGAGGCCCAGGAATTGGATACCGAGCCGTTTTCCACTTCCACGTCAACGCGGAGGTGGCCTTCAATCCTGCTGATGGGGTCAATCGTTATGCGTTTCGCCATTTTTGAAACCTTCTAGTCGATGTCTTGGATCAATGTTCCACTGGTGCGTAGCCAGTCAACTGGATACCGGGTTTAACCTGCTCTTCGTATTTCGCCATCTTGAGCCACTCGGCATTGCTGCCGGGCAGAATCGCCAGCTTCTTCACCGCGATGAGATAGACCAGCACGGCGATGCCGACGAACGACATCGAAACGATGAACTCGATAGCAGACGGGAAGTACGTTGCGCCGTCCTTGGCGTGGAACGCCAGGGTGGTTGGGCTGAAGCGGTAGATCATGCCGCCGAGGGCGCAGAGTGCATGCGCCTGGAACATGACCGACAACTTCTTGGCTTTCTCCGTCGAGAGGACGTAGGCGGCGCCGAGAATCAGAACCGTCTCAACCCAGAACAGGATGGAGTAGTAGCCATCGGTAAACACATGGAGGATTTTTCCGCGAACCAGGATGTCGAGGAAGCGGAAAGCCGTCCAGGAGTAAACGATCCAAACCGTCAGCTTGTTGAGCTCGATCATGACGCTGGCGTCGAGATCGCGCTTCCACGCGAGCTTGGCCAGGAGCAGGCAGAGCACAACGCAGTTGTATCCCAGGAACGCCGCCGCCCACACATAAATGAGGGGGAGGAATGGCGTCTGCCAGAGAGTGTTTACGCGGTTGCCGCCCAGTACCATCAGTGCGCCCAGCGAAGACTGGTGCATGATGGGCAGAATGTAGGCGAGGCCGATGATGAAGGGATAGACCTTCGACATGACCTTTTCGCAACCTTCCGCGAGTCCGCGCCATGCTGGGTGCTCATAAATCAAGTACTCAAACAGCGGCGGCAGATTTTCCAGGAACAGCGGGATGGATGCATAGAGCGACATGCAAACCGCGATCTCAAGAAGCGGAGAATGCAGATTCCAGGTGAAGGGCCAAACCACCCAGTAAAAATTCCAGGGGCGGCCCACATCGACGCCAAGCATGGCAAGACCGGTGGAGTAGGCGAGGAAGCTGGTAAGCAGCGCGACGCGCATCACCGAATGCAGCTTTTTGTTGTTGAAGACCCAGGCGGCGATGCCCACGGCGAAACCGCCGGAGCCAAGGCCCGTCAGGACCATCACGTTAAAGGTTTTCCAAAGGCCCCAGGCAAAGGGGTCGGACATGCCAGAGGTGACTCCGAGGCCAACGACTTCGCGGACCGCGGTCAGCGCGAGGCCGACGACGATGAGGGCCAACAGCGCCCAGAATCCGCGGGTGATCACGGGGACACCATAAACGGGAACGCTTCTATCCCACCGTGTCATAGTTGTGGCCTCAATCCGGTCTTCTTCTGATCCTCGACCAAGTGATGTGAGTGTTCCTTGAAGTTCTTGCCGGCAAAGGCCACCATGCCCGCATAAAGAGCGATGGGCAGGGCCAGCCATTTGTAGAGCATATGGGAATACTTCAAGCCTGAAGGAATCGAGTTTTCGCCAACATCGGGCAGGCCGATCTTGTCGAAATCAACGCGCGAGAGGTACAGAACCTGGGTTCCGCCCGCATCGTGCTCGCCGTACACCTTCTGCTGGAAATACTTTCCAGGGTTTGCGGCGATGCGGCTCTTTGCTTCCTTCAGCAGGTCTTCGCGCTTTCCGTAGATCACGGCGTTGGTTGGGCAGACCTCGGTACAACCGGGCTGCTTGCCACCCTTGGCAATGTGATCGCGGCAAAGCTCGCACTTGACGATCTTCGGATTGAAACCGTCCCACTGGAACGCCGGAATATGGAACGGGCAGGCGATTTCGCAGTAACGGCAGCCGACGCATTTTGCACCAAGCCACCAGACGATGCCGGTCTCTTCATCCTTACGCAAGCCGCCGAACATGCATGCATTCATGCAGCCCGGATCGATGCAGTGCATGCACTGCTGCTTGAAGTAAGAGTGGTCAGAGCCGTCGGCCGTGCGATAGAGCTTGATGATGTTTTTGGTGAAGTAGTTCAGCGCGGGAGGAGCTTGATGGAGTCCGTCGGTGCGGGTGTCAGGCTGGAGTTCGTTGTACTCCGAGCATTTCACCATACACGACTTACATCCAACGCATTTGGTTGCATCGTACAGCAGGCCGAGTGCGCCTTTGGGTGCAACCTTCTCCTCCTCAGCATGGGCGACTTCCGGAAGTGCAGTGGACACGCAACCTGCCGCAAGAATGGGCAGGCTGCCCTTGGCGAGATTTTTAAATGCCTCGCGGCGTGTCATTGCCATGGTTATTTACCTCCGACAGTCGTCTTGGCCTCTTCAGCAATCGTCTCTTCGCTGCTGGCCAGCTTCTGCGAGGCAGCCCAGGTAGCGCCACCGATTGCGCCCGCAGCCAGACCGACCAGACCGGCAGCAGCCGCACCGAACTTGCCGACGGAGCTGGCAATGGGAGCGTATGTGTCGGGAGGAGTCGCGGTGTGAACGTCAACACGGTCGAATGCAGGAATACGGAAGCCGACGGATTTCTCCGTGCAGCCAAAGCATGGGGAACCGGTTCCGATCGGCCATGCATCCACCACTTCATTGAAGTGACGCGTCGAGCATCCGGCGTGAGTGACCGGGCCCTTGCAGCCGAGCTTGAACAGGCAATAGCCTTCACGGTGACCTGCGTCGCCGAACTGACCAGCGAAACGTCCGGCATCGAAATGCGCACGGCGCGGGCAGTGGTCATGGATGACGCGGTCGAAGGCGAACTTGGGACGCTTCAGGTCGTCGCATGCGGGCAGCTTGCCAAGGACGGCAAACTCAAGCACAACGCCGAGAAGTGTGTACGGATTGGGCGGGCAGCCCGGGATGTTCACGATCGGCTTGTCGGTGATGATCGAATCGACGCCGGTGGCACCGGTGGGATTGGGATCGGCAGAGCCGACGCCGCCCCACGATGCGCAGGAGCCCATCGCGATGATAGCCGCAGCCTTGGAGCCCACTTCCTTGAGGACATCAAGCGCCGGCTTTCCGCCGAGCTTCATGTAGATACCGTTTTCTTTGGTCGGGATGGAGCCTTCGACCACGAGAACGAACTTTCCGGCGTTATCGGAGACAGCCGACTTGAGGGCGTCTTCGGCCTGCTGACCGCAGGCGACCATGAGAGTCTCGTGATAATCGAGAGAAATTACGTTGAGGATGAGGTCTGCCACGTCGGGCTTAGTGGTGCGGAGGAGCGTTTCAGAGCACCCGGTGCAGTCTTGGAAGTGAAGCCATACGACCGAGGGTTTCTTAGCCTTTGCAACCTTCTTGGCGATCTCTGCCGGGGTAGCCTTCTCAGTGAGGGCCAATCCCATAGGAGCAGTTGCCACGATGGTGGTACAAAGCTGTAAGAAATCTCGACGTGAGTAGCCCGCATTTTTCAAGCTCTGGGCTATTGTTTCCTTTTCGATAGC
>CAILAZ010000162.1 GCA_903832295.1 uncultured Acidobacteriota bacterium | reverse complement strand
TAGCCGGTCGTCTTGCCATTGAAGTCGGTCTTCGAGGACAGGTTGCCGTTGGCCTCGTACCCGTAGCTCTCCGCCTGGCCAAGCGGCAGCGTACGCTGACTGCGACGGCCCAACTGGTCATAGGCGTACTTGGTGGTGCGCTTGGCCGCGTCGGTCTGCGCCACGCGGTTGCCGAGTTCGTCATAACCATAATTGGTGACCAGGTTGAGCCCGCCTACGTCCTGCGTAACGGAAGTGAGCCGTCCCAGGTTGTCATAGCCATAGCCGGTGACTACGCTCGCCTGATCGGTCTTCGATGTCATGCGGCCCAGTGCGTCATAGCCGGTCAGCGAGAAGCTCTGATCGGGATAGGTTGTGCGGGTCTGGCGGCCGTCGGCGTCGTAGGCGTACTGCACGGTATTGTTGCGTGCGTCGGTCACCGATATCTGCTGGCCTGCGCTGTCAAAAACGAACGTGGTGGTGGTGTTCAGCGCGTCGGTGACTCCGGTGCGGCGGCCTGCGTCGTCGTAGGCGTAGCTGGTGGAGTTGCCGTTGCGGTCCACCGTCGAGCTCACACGGCTAGCGCCGTCGTAGACAGTCGAGCTGGCCGAGCCATCTGGATATGTCGTCGTGGTCATGCGACCAGCAGCATCGTAGGTGTATGAGGTGGTGTGTCCACATAAACCCGACGCAAAGCGGCGAACGCCTTTCCACCCACGGAAACAGTCCGCAGGAGCACCGCAAACCCCACCCCAGAAACAGCAAGGACCGCGCCATAAACCGGCACGGCCCAGGAACAGATTCCGCAGCCAGAACATTCCTTACTACACGCGATTTCTCGGCTAACTCAACGCATTGGAACTCTGCAGCAGCCCGAGCGAGAACTTGCCTTTCCCCGGCTTGTGAAGAAGTTGCCGAAAGCGATCATGTTCCCACAGAAAATAGTACACATCCGGAGTGTTCTCGGCTTCCTCATTGGCGCTCGATCCACAGCGAATGATCATGAGCCGACTATCGACTCGATACTCAATGCCGCACTTGTCATACAGCGCCGCACAAAAAATCCAGTGCTCCCAACCGCTTGCCTTCTTAGCTAGTGGAGGAGCAGATATCCGCCCCGTCTTGAGGTTTAGAACTGCACCAGCGGAACATCGCGTGCCACAACCCCAATCGGTAAATCGATAGTGTCCCGCAAAATTAGGGGACTCTTTCCCCGCTTCGGTGAGTTGGTTACGAAACAGGCGTTCCGAACTGGATGTGATCTTCACTGACGCTGCCGGTCCCTGCCAAGTCTCAATGACCGGATAGTCTTCGAATCTCGGTAACGTTCCCCTTCCTTTCCCCTCCACTGTTTGAGCCTGAAGTAGCTCTAAAGATGTGAAGATCACGATGACAAAAAGAGACGCTACGCATGATTTATTAGTAGTCATTGAAGCTCCCTGCCGGGGATAAAGCCATAAAACGTAGTTTTGCCAATCCTGCCGATTTTCTTTTCCCGTTTGCTGGGCGGAGAGTTGAAAGCTTTGTTGAAACCGATTGGAATTCCGGTCAATTCAGGCATCACCGGAAGCGAGTCCGCTCCCTCAGGACCGCCGCTAAGTCCACCATTGAACGTATCAACAGCTAAGACTGACAGTTGAAAGTGAAGCCTTGAGGGCACGTACTGTAAAGTCTGATTCACGGTAGCCCAAGGCCTCAAGTCAGAGGAATCTGAGTTGCCAGCCATAACAGCATTCCACTGAGGATCGTTCCTTTTAGCCGCCATCGATTGCGTCATTATTGCATCCGAGATAGTCCCATTTCCGAAGGACCGATTCCATCTGGATGTGCACGCCGCCCACTGTTCATAGAGGAAAGTCTCGACGATTGCGATCTTCTCATCGGGCAATTCTCCTCCCGTGCCTTGGCTGCTCGACTCAGCATAAACAGCGCCGACTAGCTGCCGACCCACAAGCGTAGGCGGATAGCTCGGAATTGGAACCGCTGCATTCATGGTTGAATGAAGTTGGATCGTCGCCATCGAATCAAAGGTCTCGGACATATCCATTGCCGCAGCTATGTCGTCGTTACCGCTCGGATCCAGACCATCGACAGGATTCGCATTCGCATAAAGATACTTGTGCAGGCTCAGCGGGTTATCGTCGTTTCCTTCCTCTGTATCCATTCCCCAGAATGGATTGCCCTGCCGCGATTCTCCCGCTAGCTTGCTCGCATCCCTAACGCAGTTCTGGACTTAGCTGCCGGATTTCCCCGACGAAAGCGTGCATTTTCAGGTGCAAACCCCAGACGCGAGTTTTCGGCTAACTAACGACTCAATTCAGATGTCAAAGATCTGCCCACGATTAGCGCACAACCTCTCCCGCCATAGCAATGAACTCGGGAAGCCTCGCCACAACCCCATCCACCTGTTCCTCGGACGAAACACACCATCCGGTGCGCCCCAAACCAAGTAAGGACAGAAAAGAAACGTCAAACAAGCTCAAGTCGCCTCGTACGAATTGAAAGAATTCGATATCCGCTACTTTATTGCTCAGTTGGATACCCATCCGAAGTGTCGGAAAAGAAAGTGGACTGTCTTCTGGCAGCTCGATTGAGCTAGAGCTGACGAAACGAATCGGCGCCAGCTGTTTTGTTACTCGCGACGCAATCTGTTTCTTATAGCGTCGAGGGCGCCAAGTTGGGTCCAATCCGGCATTCAGCGGAAACGCGAGATATAGGCGTGTCCAGCGTTCTTGGTTCGGGACTTGCTTGCAATCGATGCTCCGGAGCCCGAGATAACGGCTGGTTACACTCAGCGCAGCTTCAAGCTGCGAAGGCCTCTCTATCGCATCGATCCATTTCATAAAATTGCAAATCCTCAATGTGTTGAATCCGCGCAGCAACTGGAAGTCGGTCTCACACTCCCGCTCCATTCGTTCGAACGCGACCCGAGCGATGCGAGTCCGAAGCTTCTTTGTCAGGCCTGGTTCAGCTCTATCCCCCGACAAGCGAACCCTCCAAGAGCCCCGCCGATACTGCTACATAGAGGCCCGCTACTGCTCCCGCATATGCCATCCCTTGCATCTCCGCTTGATTTATTAGGCAATAAGTAATAACTCCGAAATCGGTCCTGGACACGATCGCGAGCGTTTTCGAGTCCACGACAATCAGGGGCTCCGGAACATATGTGATCCCGGGAATCCAAGTTCTCTGCTTGTCAAATCTGTTAAGAATTCCTGCATACATCCACACTTCTGCCAAGCCGAGCTTCTCGGAGTACACCGATTTAATCTCGTACACTTGGCCAACAGTATTGAACGTCACGGTGTCTACTAAGTCGGGCATCACGCCTCCGCCCTTAAAGCCCGATAAGGCCAGCCCAAGAATCGTATTGATACTGTCCTTGAGACCAACACTGCTGCCGGTTTGTCGTTCAAAATCCTCAAATATTAGTCGTTCAACTAATTTCCCATTTGGCCCGGTCGAGGGCAAACACATCCCGCACTGGTCAACATTGTCGACAGGATCAGCATACACATAGAGATACTTGTGCAAGGAACGAGGATCGGTGTTGTCGCCTTCGTAGCTATCCATACCCCAGAACCTGCCCGCACGCACATCGAGGTAACGCGCGCGGTTGTAGTAGAGGCCGAGGTCGGGATCGAACTGCTCGCCAGCGAACAAATAGTTGTTGGCCGTCCTGCCGGTCGAGTTGATCAGATTGCCGAAGGCATCGTAGTCGTAAGTGTCGGTAACCACCCCGGTTGAATTTGTAAGATACCGAATCGAACCGTGGCCGTCGAAGCCGTACCAGCTTGTCACCCAGGGACTCGCGGGCGGCGTCGCAGCTACCAACTGAGACTCGCTTACGAGTTGCAGTCCCCAAGTGTAGGAGCGCACAACGCTACTGTTCTGCACTTCGTCCAAAACCTGCGCATAGCCGGTTGGGTTGAGCGTGTCTACCAGGTAATTCGTGGTCACGCCGCCGAAGCCTTTCGCCACGCGGTTTCCATCGCCGTCGTAAACGTAAGTGATGTAGCCGTGCTGGATCAGGTGGTTCTCAAAGTCGTACGTGTCCGCAATCCCACCTTGCGAAACTGTGTTACCGTTCGCATCGTACTGGTCGGTCGTCGTGCGGTCGTTGGCGTCGTAGTTCAGCAAACCTGCCGAAGGAATCGCAGCAAGCGTTGACGTGATTTGCTTCCGATTGCCGACCGCATCGTACTGATAGCCGACTGTGCCGTTCATCGCCGCGTTCGCAATCGTTTCCGAGGTCAACCGGTAGAGATTGTCATAACCGTACGTCACTGTTCGCCCTTCTTCTCTTCCTCGACTGCGAAACAATACCTCCACGTGATGAACATAATCACGGTCCCTCCCAAGGCCCCAAAGAAGTACAGGGGAAAAGCTGAGTACGGGCGTCTTGGCCACCATGGAACAAAGCTAATCCCACCGAGAAGCGAAAAGTAGATAGGATACAAAGCAACCAAACCAACCGCGAGCGGGATAAAAAACACTTGGCCGCGACACGATGAATTTCTCCTGCCGAGTTTGGCGTTCCAATACCCAAGGGCGATTGCTGGAAGCACAAGATCAACGATAGACGCCATCTGCGATCTGCCTGCGGGCGTGGTCATCTCATAGATGTTAAGCAGTGGACGTACCGAGGGCTTCGCCATGAGCCAATGTAGCGTTATCTCTAGGCATGCAACCACAAGGTATCCTGCAGCCACAAGAACCAACTGACGGTTGAAGGTCAGCTCCCCTTCGCCAAGCAACCTCTTAGAAGTTGACATCAAGCCCCCTAGAATTGGACATTGCTTGTAATGGGCAAGTCCGCTGTTACCCCGGCTTGCATTCCTAAGTTGTTTGACGTTCCGCCTAAGCCAACTGTAAACCCGAGCGTATATGGTGAGTTGATTTCGAAGAAGAAGCCAACGGTGAAGCCACTTCCTAGCACTGCAGTTGCGCCAGCACCTAATATGGAAACAGCTCCCGCCACGACCCCGCTGCCCCGCAGCTTTACTGTGCCAGCCGCCGCAAGCGCGCCGCCCATCCAGCCAAGAATCCTAGACTGCTGTGTCTGGGTAAGATAGTTACTTGAGAACATGATGTTCAGGAACGGTCCGGCAAAATCGTCGGAGAGTCCGCAATTGAACACAGCTCCGGCCCATCCAGAGACACTACCTCCGGGGGTACCCGCCGCCAAAGATAACCCAGAGTTCAAGAACATTGCCGAAGCTTCCGTCTTAGTGCCCATCAATACGTCTATGCCCACCTGCCCGGCGATCTGGGGCCCTCCGAGCCTCCCGGTGCCTACGGCAGCAAATCCGAAGTCGAAAGCATCAGGAGTTGGGGGGGAGTTCAAGACACTCCACACATTGGGAGGGATCAGGGCTCTCAGTACTGTCTGCATGGCCGGGCCGCCGGGACCACTCGGCAACGATACGATGGACATCGAATTCAGCGTGGAATCGATAGCCATCGACATCGTGATATCAACCATGTCGTCGTTTCCGCTTGGGTCGATGCGATTGACGGGATTAGCACTGGCGTAGAGGTACTTGTGCAGCGACATCGGATCATTCGGGTTCCCGGAATACGTATCCATACCCCAGAATGGATTGCTCCACCGCGATTCTCCCGCTACGCTGCTCGCAACCCTAACGCAGTTCTGGACTTAGCTGCCGATTTTTCCTGGTGCAAGCGT
>CAILAZ010000161.1 GCA_903832295.1 uncultured Acidobacteriota bacterium | reverse complement strand
TGTGGCGAAGGGCCCGGCGTGGGGGCCGGTGGCGGAGGAGGAATGTCGACGCCTGCCGCCTTGAGTACCTCTGGGACCAAGTTCGGCATATCCTCAAGTTTGAGAGCCAATGACACTGCGCCTTTCAGTGGAGGAGGAGGCGGCGGCGGAGGCGGAGGCGCGGCGGCCTGTGTCTCGGCCATAAATGCGGCGACAACGTTCGCGAACCCTCCTGGATTCTGGTGCTGGACCTTGTGGTTTGCCACAAGCCATTTGCTCTCAAACTTGAGGATATGCCGAACTTGGTCCCAGAGGTACTCAAGGCGGCAGGCGTCGACATTCCTCCTCCGCCACCGGCCCCCACGCCGGGCCCTTCGCCACAACAGGGCCCGGTACAGACGCCTCCTCCGATAGGCGGGGCACCGGCGCAAGAAAGCCCGATTCCGCCGCTTCCACCACAAGCAGGCAGCGCGCCAGCGGGTGTTCCCGGACAATAATCGGGGAATGTTTCGCCTGTCAGTTGTAAGGCGTGGATTGAAACCTGTACAATGATGTCCCAGTGATGGATGCCTACAGCCGTCTGACTTTTTCATGACGGCGCCCAGGAGCACCCTCCTCCGAGTGCTCCTGGTCTTTTGTGATACCTCTCACGTTCTAGTGTAAGATCTGTACTATACGCACTTATGGCTACCTCTGCACTTCCTATCGCTGACTCCGTGCAGTCGATGATGTCGATGATTCCGGCTGATGTAATGGCTGAGGTCAACACGGCAGCGGAAGGACCTGCCGAGGACACTCCGGATACCCCCGAGGTGGCAGACGCTGTCGGCGATCCGGACCCCGTCGGTGGCGAAGAGGCGCAAGTCGAGACCGAAGTCGAAGAGACTCCGGATGGGCAGACGGAACCTCCTGCGGCCGAAGAGCAGCCGACGGTCGCCGCTACCGAGGAACTTCCGGAAGGTGTCAAGGCGGGTAAGGACCGGAACGGCAAGCCGCTCATGTTCGTTGAGGAGAATCGGTGGAAGAACTCCATCTACCCGAATCACCAACTGGTGCAGAAGGCGACGGAGATCTTAGGTGAACCTCTCACCCTCGATGGGCTGAAGCTGCGGAACGATTCCTTCATGGCGCAAGAGCGCCTCTTTGACGACCTGAATAGCGCGGACCACGCCACCCAAGGGAATGTACTCGGGTATATTCTCGACGGCATGAAGGAGGCCCACCAGAACGGAGAAGTGGGGGCCGATCCCGCCGTCTCGCTGGCCGGCGCGTTCTACAACTCAATCCGCGAAAAATCGCCGGAAGGGTATGCGAACCTGCGTTTTTCCGCAGCCAAAGATCTGATTTCCGAGATGTTCGAGCAGGCGTCCCAGACCGGCAGTAAGGGTCTGTTCGCCTCCGCGCAGCAGATTGCGCTGACGCTCGCAGGAGTCCCCGCCGACAAATTCGGCGACGTTGCTTATCTGCGGCAGGTGACCAAGAATCTCGGAATCCCGTTTCATGCGATCGACGAAATGTCCACGCTGGCAACCCGCCGCGCAGTCGATCCGCAAGCCAGTCTCCGAGCCGAGAATGAACGACTCAAGGCTCAACTGAATGGCCGAAGCCAGAACACGCAAGCTGAACAGGTTGCATCGTTCCGGCAGTCGGTCAACCAGCAAATCGCGGCAGGCATGCAGGAGGCAATCACGCCAGCGCTTGCCTCCGTAGCCGACGCATGGAAAAGCCATCCGCAGGAATATAAAGAACTGGTCGTCGACCGCTTGAACAAGCGTATCTACGAAGTTCTCGCAGCGGATACGGTATTTTCCGAACAGATCCGTCGTCTTGACGAGAAGGCCCAGCGCGCAACGAACCCACAGGTCCGCCAGGTGTTCGGAAACCAGATCAAGACGATGTACGTGAATCGCGCGAAGCAGGCGGCCGAGGCAGTCAAACGGCCCATCCTGGACTTCGCGGCGAATACGCTTGCTGCCAAGGCGAGTGCCACCAACGGCCGCAGAGAAGCGGCCCAATCCCGGACGGCGCCAAAAGATACGACTACCAGCGTCCCCCGCTCGCTTGTTCCCAATACCCCGGAGTTTTCGTTCAAGGACGGGAAATTCGATCCGGCACAGGCAGTGGCGATGATGCGCAAAGTCTTACCCCGATAGGCGCGGCTGATCCAAGGAGCCTCCAATGGCGACAAACCAGCTATACCAACAGTCGGAAGTAGTACGCAAAAAGATGTTCCCGATCTGGATGGAAGCCGACTTCGGCGTCCTGTCCGATTTCATCATGAAGGGCGAAGAGGAGCGCGTCGGAGAGCGCGATTACCGTATCCCCTTCCAACAGACATTCGGTGGCCGAGGCGGAACGTATGACCCGCAACTCGGCGACATG
>CAILAZ010000160.1 GCA_903832295.1 uncultured Acidobacteriota bacterium | reverse complement strand
GCCGGGGACGCAGCCAGGGCCGCAGCCGGGGACGCAGCCGGGGCCGCAGCCGGGGCCGCAGCCTGGGACGCAGCCGGGGCCGCAGCCGGGGCCGCAGCCGGGGCCAAGCAGCGCGAAATATTTATCAGCTACCTGCAACCAGACGGGGCACTCAATGACGCGCGATGAGATATGGACCGCCGCTATAGCCCTTGCCGACGCACACATGCGCGATGCTGGCTGCACGTCCTGGGACGATAGCGACTGGGCCGCGATGGTCGCCGAGTTTGACCGCCTGTGCCCGCCGCTGGAGCTGATGCCGACCGCGGTGATTCGCACTGAGGTCAACCGGCGCACTGCCAGGGAGCATCCGCAGCCGCGCAAACTTGAGCCCTGTGCGGGATGCGGCACTATGCTGGGAGCGCGGGAGCGGCGCAAGGCGTGCCCGAAATGCGGGAAGAGAAATCCGCGCAAGTAACGTCAACGCTAGCACTGCGGTGCCTAGAAAAGAGGAAGAAGTGAAAGACGGTTTGATAGATTCTTTCGGTGCGCTGAAGGTGAAGCAATGGTATCGAGGCCCGGCGCTTTCATCTCTTGATGAGACGGGAAAGCGGCTCTACTTCAGAAGCGCTGATCTGGCCGCAAGACTCTGCTTGAATGGTGAGGCAAAAGCCCTATTCGACGCCGAAGAGCGCCGAGCTGCTTGCATCTTGACTCACGCCGAGCGGTATCTCGCGGATCGGATGGCGTATGAACTCGCGCCATGGCCGAAGAACATGATGAAGATCGAGCCGGACGACGCTTACTCGCTTCCGAAGTAGGTACCGTCGCGATGTACACTTTATCGTAAAATAATTGCGCACACCGCGCACAACCGTGATAGAGTTGATTCATGGAACTACGCATTACCAAATTCGACGCCGCGCTGCATAAGTCCCTCAAGATGCAGGCGGCAAAGCAAGGCAAGTCCCTGCGGCAGGTTGTAATTGAACTGCTGCGCGAAGCGATGAAGGCTTTTAAGTAGGATCAAGTTTCCGCGGGTATCTACAGGGTGAAGCCTGGATGCTGATTGAGAAGCTCAGTTCTCAGCCCGCGCAATTCACGCACCATCAACCAAGTAACCGAGGCTTATCATGCTCTCTCTTTTCCGCAAGTCCGCACCGCCCTCCAATAACGCAGCGATCGTCGAATTAATCTACGCCGGCCGCGACATGGCCGCGCACCTGGTCATGCAGGACGGCCGTGACTTCTCCTGCGTCTGCGGCATGATCGCAGGCCCGTTCGAAAACCCCTCACACCATCACAACTTCTGCCCGGTCGCACGGTTCTTCGCGGCGGTCGAAGTTGCGAGAAAGCAGGCGCAATCATGACATTCCCGGAATCTTTACGCGCGTACGCAGAGTGGTGCGAGCAGAACCCCAACTCGCAGGACGGTGGCACGATTACCACTTACGGCGAGAGTGCTGCGCAGGCGAAAGGTATCATGCTTGCTGATCCGCACGCGAAACTGGATCTCTTGCCTGGCCATAACATTGCGTACCTAAATCAGCGCTTCGGATCGTTAACCGTGCAGCACGTCCTGCACAAGCACGACGTGTGCAACCAGTCCATCGTAGACAACAAGGTAGTTGCCGTGCTCAAACCGGAATTCGCAGAGCTCGTGCGCTCATGACGGGCCTCCGCAAGCTGGCACGGCTGCGCGCATGGTGGCTCCGCGTCACTGGCACATGGTTCGGCGCTGTGCTGTTCGTCCTGCTGGGCGTCGGCGCGGTGTATGCGGTGTGCTGCGCCGTGAAAGGAGTGAGATGAACTACCCCGGACCGCACGATACCGCGTGGTTTTCCGACCCCGGCTGCGATGAGATGGGCCGCGAGATAGGCCGCGAGCGCATTGAGCGCGACCCGGACGAAGAGCGCGACCGGCGCATGGACGACGCGCTGACCGAGACGCCCAGCACGCCCGAGCAGATCGCAGCACGGCGCGCTTTCGTTGAACGCCACTTCGCACACTTTCCGAACTTTCAGCAGCGCCTAGCTATGCTGGGCGGGAGGCAATAAAATGAAGGGATTTAAGGGATTTAACTCAAAACTGCAATGCACGCCAAATGGCAAGGTTTTTCAGTACGAGATTGGAAAAACCTACACAGAGCCGACCGCCATCCCGTGCCATAAAGGATTTCATTTCGTCGAGAGCCCCCTGGACACACTGAGTTATTACGGCCTCACAGATGGAGCCCGATATTGCGAAGTGGACGCAGAAGGAGTTAGCGTCCAAACGAAAGACGACACAAAGCGCGCTTGCACATCGATAACCATTGGCGCGGAAATAAAAATCCCCGCAATTGTGAAAGCGGCCGTAAAGTTCGTATCTGATCGCATCACTTCCACCACGGGCGACTCCGCGCACAGCGCCACCACGGGCGACTACGCGCACAGCGCCACCACGGGCAACTACGCGCACAGCGCCACCACGGGCGACTCCGCGCACAGCGCCACCACGGGCGACTCCGCGCACAGCGCCACCACGGGCTACTCCGCGCACAGCGCCACCACGGGCGACT
>CAILAZ010000159.1 GCA_903832295.1 uncultured Acidobacteriota bacterium | reverse complement strand
GGGAGTCTTGCTAGCTGGCGGCGCGGGCGAGCGTCTGTATCCCCTCACCCGTGACCGCGCCAAACCCGCCGTCACTTTTGGCGGAATTTATCGCATCATTGACGTCACCCTCTCCAACTGCATCAACTCCAACCTGCGCCGGGTTTACATTCTGACGCAGTACAAAGCGCTCTCGCTCAACCGCCATATCCGCGAAGCCTGGCAGATTGTAGCCAGCGAGCTCGGCGAGTTCGTCGAGATTCTTCCGCCGATGAAGCGCGTCAGCGAAGACTGGTACAAGGGAACCGCCGACGCCGTCTATCAGAACATCTACTCAATCGGCAGCGAGCGCTCGAAGTATGTGCTCATCCTTTCGGGCGATCACATTTACAAGATGAACTACGAGCTCATGCTCGAGCAGCATCGCCAGTCGGGAGCCGATGTAACGCTGGCTACCATTCTCATTGACCCCAGTGAATCGCGGCACTTCGGCGTGGTCGAACTCGACAAGAGCGGAAGAGTCACGGGCTTCCAGGAGAAGCCGAAGAAGACGGACCTGCGCTCGCCTTACAATCCCGAGATGATTTCGGCGTCGATGGGCATCTATCTGTTCAACACGGATGTGCTGATTCCGGCGCTGCTGAAGGATGCGGAAGATCCGGAATCGCGGCACGACTTTGGCTACAACATCCTGCCGCGCATGGTGGATGACTACAAGGTGCACTCGTTCAACTTTGTGGATGAGAACCACAAGGAAGCGCTGTACTGGCGCGATGTGGGAACGCTGGAAGCATATTACGAAGCGAACATGGATGTGGCTTCGGTGTCTCCGGTGTTCAACCTGTACGACCAGAGCTGGCCGATTCGCGGTTATCAGCGGCAGTATCCGCCGGCGAAGTTTGTGTTCGCAGAGCCAGGTAGAACGGGGCTTGCAATTGATTCGGTGATCAGCCAGGGATCGATTGTATCGGGCGGTATTGTGCGCAACAGCGTGCTGTCGCCGGACGTGCGGGTGAACTCTTATGCGGAGGTGGACTCGAGCATTCTGTTCAGCCACGTCAGCATTGGAAGGCACTGCAGGATTCGGAAGACGATCATTGACCGCGATGTTCAGCTGCCGGAAGGCACGGTGATTGGCTACGATACGGAAGCGGACAGGCAGAAATACTTTGTAACCGAAAGCGGCATCACAGTGGTGACGCGCGACTACTCACTTTTTGAGAGTCCGATTGCAGTGGACTACTACACGAGCGATTAGCGAAGCGGAAAAGTGTGAAAAAGCCCCGGAAAATTGAATTCCGGGGTTTTTTGCGTTTGGGGACGGGGAAGGAACGATTGGCGATCTGGTGAATCGTTGAAAATGCTGTCTTTACTAAAGAGGCAATCGTTGAGGCGGGTCAGGAAGGATTGGCGTTTAGGTAAACCATTTTGGAAGGAATGGTGTACTGAAAAGTATATGGTTGGCGAGGGATTCAGGGCCGCACGGGGATCCGTGCGGCCCCTGGTTTTGGACGGATTACTGGGCGGTGAAGTCCTGATGGCCGCCGACGTTTTCGACGTCGCGGAAAAGAGGAGTCCCGGGAGGCATTTTGGCGATGTCGAGGAAATCGGTGTCAAAGGAGTAGCTGCGGGTGGGTGGGCCATAGACGGTGGTGCAGCACTTGTAGATTCCAGTGGCGTACTGGGAGAAGTAGAAGCTGACCATGGAGCCGCGATAGTGGACGGCAAGAGCAGGAGAGCCGGGGAACTGTTCGAGGTAGCGGAGGAAGTTGTGGACGCCGCCGTCTCCACCGAAGTTGAGCGTGGCGTCCGAGGAGTTGAAGGCCTGGGATTTTCCGGCGGCGATGGCCATGCGGTACCAGGTCTCAGAGCCGAGACGATTGCCGGGGGTGAAGGGCGAGGTGAAGCTGGCGACGTCATTCCACGAGTTGGAAAGCAGGGTGACGGCGTCGGCTACGACGGAGGCGGCAACGTGGGCGGAGCTCCAGGTTTCTCCATTGACGGGGCCATCTGAGCTGTTGGAGTTGTAGTTGCCGAGGACATAGACGGGCTGCTCACTGGCGACGGTGAAGCCTCCCTGGCCGGAGCGCGAGGGGAGTTTGCCGGAGGCGGCATCGACGAGACGCAGGGCGTGACGGGGGCCGGCGGTGACGTTCTGCTGGGCGATGGCGGCGGTGACGCGGGTCTGTCCGGGATCCGCGTTGTAGGCCTGGTTGAAGCCGAGGCCGAGGTTGACAGAGCCCCAGTTGTCGAGGAAACCGTTCTGGTCCACGTCTTCGGCATAGAGGGGGTAGAGGCCGATGGTCTTTCCAGTGGGTCCATCGAGGACTCCGTTGCGGGCGCCGTTGTTGGAGGCCGGGAGATTGAGCACGTCCTCGAGACCGGACTCGCCGTTCTTGGAGTTGACGGGGGCGGCGTTGGGGTTGCGGAGCATTCCGCGCCGGTCAGAGAAATAGAGGATGTAGCCATTCTGCGGGGTGTTGTCGATGGAGGGTCCCTTTCCGGTGGCGTCCGTGAGCCAGCGGGTGAGATTGCCAACATCGATCTCAACGAGATTCATGATGCCGTTGATGGCGCAGGTGGCGGCAGCTTTGCCGGTGGTGACGTCGCGGTACTCGCCCTCGCGGGTGTCATAGAGATTGATGGGCCAGGCCTGGTATCCGGCGGGCTCGGTGGAGGCGTGCTGCTGGAGGTGGAGGATGGCGTTGACGTGGGCGGCGTTGTTCTTTTCAAAACCGAGACGGAGCCACTCATTGGTGACGGGGAAGAAGGCTCCGGCGGTGTTTTTGCCAAGGACGCAGAGGAAGGTGGGGACGTAGGTGGTGGTGTGGGTGGTGGAGTTCCAGGTGGCGGTGTCGAGAAGCGAGACATCGGAGGTGGGCACCCAGTTGGCGTCCTTGGAGTGGTTGCCGACGGCGAATTTCGATCCGGCGACGGGAGAGCTGTTGGTGTATCCGGTGACGTTGGCGGGGAAGGTGAGGGCGGTGCTGTCGAGTTCGACGGTGCCGAAGTGAATGCCGTCGGCTTCCTTGTTCTGGCATTCGGCGGGGAGGGCGGCGAGGGTGTCATCGAGGAGGACGCGGATCTGCGCCTCGTTGAAGTAGCGGGAGAGTCCGACGGCGGAGGTGGGGCTTTCTCCGGCGGGTGGCTGGCGAATGATTTCGATGGGCTTGGCGCCACCGTTGACGAATGGGAGCTGGAGGGTCTTGGCGCCGGTGGAGCCGTTGATGACCATGCTGTGGTAGGTGTTGGTGGAGAGATTGTACCAACCGGAGTTGGCGACACTGCCCTCGCTGGTGCCGAGGAGACGGCAGGTAGAGGTGGAGGCGTTGTTCTTTGCCTGAAGCGGCGCGCAGCCATTCGCGGTGGTGGGGATAGCGACGGGACCGGTGTATCCAGTGCTGGAGCCTCCGGTGGGGAGGGTGAGCCGGATGACGTCCAGCACTGCTGAAATTTTGTCGTGGAAGGTGGCGGAGCCGGAATTGTTTGGCACGAGGTAGAGATTGGCGTTGGTGTGAATGCGTCCGTTGAAATCCATATCAGGGCCGTTGTGGAAGGTGAGGTCGGTATCAGAGAACATGCCGAACTGGAAGACGGGGATGAGGGCGACTTCGAGATTGCGGACCATGCGAACCTGCGAGGTTCCGGGGGCCTGGGCGGTGACGGAGGAGGTGAGCTTGACCATGAGGGCGTTGAGGCCGGCGTTGGCACCGCTGGAAAGCGTGGCGACGACGGGCGTCATGGAGCCGTTGGTGGGAGCGACCTTGTATTCGCTGAAGGCAATGCCGGGGAGAGTGGGCTTGTTGGCGGAGAGATTGTCGAGATCGCTCTGGAGGGGCGACATTTTCTGCTGGTAGAGGTAGGTGAGGTCAGAGCTGATTTTCTCAAGGCCTCCCTCGGCGCCGTAGAGCGCGATGTTGTTGTCCTGATCGCTGCCGGAGACTTTCTTCTCGCGGATGGTGAGGTAGGAGACGCTAACGGCGAGTCCGGAGACGATGAGCATGAGAAGGAGGACGCCGATGAGGGCAAAGCCACGCTGGCGGAGGTAGGTTCTGAGGATGGAAATGCGCATGTATGGGCCTCCGGCTACTGGTAGCGATTCTGATAGCTCAGGTTTCGCGGGGCTACGGATGTGGCAAGGCTGATGCCCTGGTAAGCGCCATTGCGGTTAGGCAAGGGACTGCGGACGGTGAGAAAGAGATTGACGTTGCGAATGAGGCCGGGAGTGATGCGAGCAGGGTTCTGCTCACCGGCATCCTGAGCGCTGGAGTTGCTGTCATCGTAGAGGTCATAGGAGACCTGCATGTCCAGGATGTTTTCGGCGAGGACGACGGCGCTGCCGGCGTTGACGCGGCGCATGAGGCGGAAGGGCGGGCCGTCATCGGCGGTGCCCTTGAGGCCATCGGGACCGGACGAGGGGTCCAGATAGTAGGTGACGATTTTAATTCGGGTGGCGGTGGCTCCGGGAGGGTAGGCGCCCGAGACCTTGAGAGCCTGAATGTTTCCGGTAGCGGCGGAGGGCTGATTGAAGTTGAGGGGGTCGCCGGAGACAAGTTGAACGGCGTTGGCTCCGGGGAGGGCGGTGATGACGCCGGCGGCACAGGTGCCATCGCAGACGAGGAGAGCGTCGCCGATCTTGAGGGCGTTGGCGGGATCGGCGGGGTCCGCGATGTTGGTGCAGTTGCTGAAGGTGATCTGGGCGCCCTGGGCGATGTCCGTGATGGTGACGTTGTACTGGTCGAGAACCATGGGAGGCTGGGCGCAGGTTGCGTTGGCGGCGCCGCCGAGCATGCTGACGACAGAATCCACGTAGGTCAAGGTGATGAGGGGCTCGGGCTTGTAGTCAGGCCCGAGGTGGGGAGGATAACTCCAGCCGCCTTCGGCGGAGTAGAGGAAGGGATGGTTGGAGGCATCGAGGAGAAAGGTGTTGCAGCAGATGCTGAAGGCGCTGCCGTAGGTGGGAGCGTTGGCGGGAATGGTGAAGGCGGGAAGAGCAACGCCGCCGACGGGCATTCCGGTTCCGGCAAGGCTGATGTCAGTGGCGAGGAAGTTGAAGGCGGAGCGGGCATTCTCCTGCATGTCTGAGCGTTGGGCGATGACGTAGCTGAGGTCCTGCACCTTGTTGAGGGCGAGGGTTCCGGCAATGGTGAGCGTAAGGGCGAGAGCAATGGCGATGATGAGCTCGACCATGGTGAATCCGCGCTGGCGCATTGGGGGCGGGATGGCCATGGCTACCGGTACTCTGAGATGAAGGCAGAAACGACGTAGGAGCGGGTGCCGAACTGGGGCACGGAGTAGGTAATGGTGACGCGCATCTGGCGGACATCAGAGATGACGACGGGGTTGTTGTTGGAGTCGAGACGGGTGACGTCGAGGACTTCGATCTGGCGGGTAAAGTTGCCGAGATTGACGTGGATGTCATCGGCGGTGCCGAGTACGCCGTCAGGGCCGGGATAGACGAGAGAGTCGGAGGTGGGGCCGTCATCGGCGGTTCCGAGGATGCCGTCCGGGCCACGGATGAGCATGGGTTGGGGGCCTTCGGTGAAGATACCGCCACGCGAGACGCCGTAGATGTTTGCCCAGGAGGTTTGCCCGGAGTTGCGGGCGGCAAAGACATCTTCCAGCGTTTCGCGTGCTTTCTGGCGGGCGATCATCTCCTGCTGCGACATCTGCATATTGGAGATGGAGTACGCAAAGAGGCCGAGGAGTCCGGCGGATACGATGGTGAACATCACGGTGGCAATCAGCACCTCCAGCAGGGAGAAGCCTGCTTGCTTTGAGCGAAGGAGGGTGCGGGGATGCAAACGCGCGAAGAATGGCCTGGAGGAGGTCACTTCCATTGCAGACCTCCTGCGGTGGATACGAGCCGCCAGCCCTTGACGCGTCCGGTGGCACCCATGAGAGAGACAGCGCGAGCGGTTGAAGGAACGCCGGGCCGTCCGAAATAAACAACACCATTGTTGATCTGGCCGCCGGAGGCCGCGTCGAGGGCGGTTCCATTGGGCTGGAAATAGATGTCGGTTTTGCCGCCGCCGAAGTCAGTTCCGAAGTCGATGGCGTTGGCTCCGGTGCCGAAGCTGTCGGGAGGAATTCCGGAGGGGGTGGAGGTGGTGACGGGCATTCCGGCGAAGGTGGTGAATTGGACACCGATGGGGAGGATCTGGGGAGCCTCGTAGCTGGTGGTGACTCCGGCCTTGGTGAGTTGAATGAGCATGGTTCCCTGTCCGGCGGTTTCCGGGAGGGTTCCGTTGGCATTGAAGCTGAGATGCGCGACGCAACGCTGGTCCACGGCAAGCTGACGGGCGACCTGAATTTCACGGAGGACCATGGAGTTGGCGCTATTGACGGCGGTGGCGTTCTGAACTGCCTGAAAGATGATGATGGACGACGAGGTGATGACGAAGATGATGCCAAGCACGATCAACAGCTCGAGGAGACTGAATCCGCGGGAATGTTGAGTGCGCATGGAACCACTCCGGTGACAGAGATAAGGACGAAACGACTATGGACTAGTTCGGGGCATATTGCTGCATCTCCAAGGTTCAGTGAGGGTGGGGAAGTTGACAGATGGAGATGAGGCGTTAAGGCCAATTACGAAAGTTGAAAGCGACGGGCAATTGGGCGAGGAGAGCGACGAGGAAAACACGGCTGGGGATTGCCGAATTGGCCAGTGGAAAGGGGAGAAGAGGGAAATAAACAGGGTGAATACGGTGCATGAACGAAACTTCATGTGGCAGGAGCGCCGGATACCGGCTCTATAAATAGACTAGTAGTGGAGAACCATCCACGAGGAGATCATGGCCGCAACAACGATCAGTTCGCCGTCGCAGAAGCTATACCAGGATCACGTGAATCCGCAATGGGTTCGTTTGCTGGACCTGCTGGAAATGAACGTGACGTACGACCACACGCGCGGAGTGGAGCTGTTTACGGTTGACGGGGTACGCAAGCTCGACTGCCTTTCGGGCTACTGCGTCTATAACATCGGGCATAATCATCCGGCACTGATCAGGGCGCTGACGGAAGAGCTGGCAAGGTGCGGCCCCTCGATGCTGCAAAGCCATGTTCCCGAGCTTGCGGGCGAGCTGGCACAGCGGCTTTGCCGACTGGCGGGCGGACGGGTGAACAAGGTTTTCTTCCCCAGCTCAGGCAGCGAGGGCGTTGAGGCGGCAATCAAGTTTTCACGCGCGGCGACCGGGCGCGAGGCAATGCTGTACTGCGACCAGGCTTTCCACGGGCTGACATGCGGCGCACTGTCGCTGATGTCGAATCCGTTCTGGCGCGAAGGCTTTGGGCCGATGCTGGCAAATACGACGGCAGTTCCGTTTGGCGACCTGGCGGCGCTGGAGCAGAAGCTGGCGACCCGGACCTACGCGGCGTTTATTACGGAGCCGATCCAGGCGGAAGGCGGCATCTGCCTGCCGACGGCGGAATATATGCAGCAGGCGGAGGCACTGTGCCGGCGGTATGGGACGCTGTTTGTGCTGGACGAGGTGCAGACGGGCCTGCACCGGACAGGACCCTTCCTGGCAGCACACCACTATGGAGTGGAGCCGGACATGGTGATTCTGGCAAAGGCGCTGAGCGGCGGACTGATTCCGTGCGCGGCAGTGCTGATGTCCGATGAGATATGCAATGCCGTGTACAGCACAGTGAAACGGGCATTCATCCACACCTCGACCTTCAGCGAAAACGGGCTGGCGATGCGGGCAGGACTGGCGACGCTGGATATTCTGGCGGACGAGCACCTGGGAGTGGAAGGGGCACGGAAGGGACGGCTGCTGCGCGAAATGCTGGAGGCGCGGCTGAGCAAGTACGAGATGTTCAAGGCAGTGCGCGGCAAGGGGCTGCTGAACGGGATTGAGTTCCAGCCGCCGACCAGCCTGGGATTGAGGATGTCCTATGCGGCGTTCCAGTCAATCCACGCGGGATTGTTCGGGCAGATGCTGGTGATGCGGCTGTTCCGCAACCAGAACGTGCTGACGCAAATCTGCGGAAACAACTTCATGGTGCTGAAAGTTGCTCCGCCGCTGGTGGTGACGGAAAAGCAATTGGAAGAGATCGTGGAAGCGATCGACAGCGTGGTGAATGACATTCACTCGTCGTCCGCTTTCTGGACAGATGCACTGGGGCTGGCGCGACGGGCACTAAAGGTCTAGCAGCGCAGCCCACAGCCGGGTACACTGTTCTGCACAGGTTTGTTGCTGGAGAGGATGCCTTGCGACTGCTGGTAGTGGAAGACGACGAAGCAATCCGAACATTTCTCGAACGAGGGCTGACGGAAGCCGGTTTCCAGGTGGATGCGGCGGCCGACGGAAGAAGTGCGGAAGCACTGGCGGTGGAAGGTATCCACGATGCGATGGTTGTGGACCTTGGGCTTCCGGACATAGACGGACTGGAATTCATTGCGCGGGTGCGCGCACAGGGGAGCACGTCCCCGGTGCTGATTCTGTCAGCAAGGCGCTCAGTGGACGACCGGGTGCGCGGGCTGGAACAGGGCGGCGACGACTACCTGACAAAACCATTTGCGCTGGCAGAAGTGGTTGCGCGCCTGCGGAACCTGCTGCGGCGCTACTCAGCACAACCGGAGTCGAGCCGGATACGGGTGGCCGACCTGGAACTGGACCTGGTGCGGCGCGAGGCCCGGAGAGGCGAGCGCGAACTGCAACTGACGGCGCAGGAGTTTGCGCTGCTGGAATACCTTTGCCGGAATACTGGCAGGGTGGTGACGCGAACGCTGATCCTGGACCATGTGTGGCGGATGAGGATCGATCCGGCGACGAACGTTGTGGATGTGCACATCTACCGGCTGCGCAGCAAAGTGGACGTGGAAGGCGTACCGCCGCTGATCCACACGATTCGAGGAATCGGCTATGTCCTTAAGTCTGTATAGCAGGGCGCGCTCGACGGCGGCGTGGCGCATTTCCATCTGGACAACGGTAGCGTTTTCGATCTGCAGCGCGATTGCGTTTGTGATCATGTACCTGCTGGTGGCTCGCGATGTGCAGAGCCGGAGCGATGCGTGGCTGACAGGCGAAGCAGAGACGCTCTCGGAAGTGGTAGCAAATACTCCACGCGACAATCTGGATACGCGACTGGTGGCGGAAGTGGCAGAGCTTGCCAGCCACGAGGTGATGGCGGCAGAAGAGTCCAACAGCCAGACGCAGCAGTCCGTGTTTTTTCTGCTGACGCGGACGGGACGCGAACCGATCTGGGTGGGGCCGACGCCGCGCACTCCATTCCTGGGGGCGCTGCCGGGAGCAGCCTCACAGCCGGGAGTTCCGGCCAGCATCGTGGTTGGAGGACACCCCCTTCCGTTCCGGGTGGTGTGGAATACGGCAGCCGATGGCAGCAGGTTGTACCTGGGATTCGCGGACACGGCGGCGGCGGCGATGATGCGCCGCATGATTGTGCGATTCCTGATGATCTGGTGCGGCATGGCGCTGCTGGGGTTCGCGATTTCAGCGATGGGTGCGTTCCGCACCCTGCAGCGGGTGGAGCGGATTTCGGCGACGGTGGACAGGATTGGGACCGAGGACCTTGGCAAACGGCTGCCGGAAGCGGAGGCGGACGATGAAATCTCGCGGCTGTCGCGCACATTCAACCGGATGCTGGACCGGATTCAACGTTCGGTGAACCAGATAAGAATTGTGACCGACTCGGTGGCGCACGATCTGAAGAGTCCGGTGACAACGATTCGCGGAAGCCTGGAAGTGGCACTGCTGCACGGCGACTCCGAAGACTGGCGCGAGCGGGTGGCGGACGCAGTGGAAAAGCTGGACCGTCTTTCGCAGACGCTGAACACGGCGCTGGACCTGGCTGAGGCGGACGCGGGAGCGCTGCCACTGAAACTGGAGGCATTGGACCTGGGCGTACTGGTGGAGAACCTGTGCGATCTTTTCCAACCGTCGTTTGCGGAACGGCAGCACAAGCTGCAATGCCACGTGCAGGCGGGATTGTTCATCGATGGCGATCCCTCGCTGCTGAGCCGCACCATTGCGAACCTGCTGGATAACGAGGTGGCGCACCTTCCCGCGGGACGGCAGGTTGCGGTTTCGGTTTGCCAATGCGACCAGTATGCAGAGATGGTGCTGGAAGATGACGGGCCGGGCTTTCCTCAAGAGCTGCGGGCGCGGGCGTTTGAACGATTTGTGAAGGGACAGCACTCAAGCGGGCACGGGCTTGGGCTGGCGTTTGTTAATGCGATTGTGCAGGCACATGGCGGGTGCGTGACGATTACGGATAGCTCCGCCGGGGGCGCGCAGATTCGCATCAAACTACCATTGGCCAAGGTTCCCGCATGAAGATGCTCGCCCTACGATGTTTGCTGGTTGCCGCAGTTCTGGCCGCTCCCGCGGCTCTGTTTGGCGCGTGTGACGTGGACGCGGGCTACCGACAGATGTACAACCTGGATTTTCCGGGAGCTCACCAGACATTTCTCAGCTGCGAGGGAGAACGGAAGGCCGATCCGCTGCCGCATGTCTCGAACGCGGCGGCGTACCTGTTTTCAGAATTCGACAGGCTGCACATTCTGGAAGTGGAGCTGTTCACGGACGACTCGCGCTTTGATGCGCGCCACAAGTTGAAGCCGGACCTGGCGGTGCGCGACGCGTTCCTGGCAGAGCTGTGGAACGCGGAAGCGATCACGGGACCGATCCTGGCGCGGAATCCGAACGACCGCGATGCGCTGATGGCACAGGTGCTGGCGAACGGATTGCGCAGCGATTATGCGGCGATGATCGAGAAACGGAATATTGCGAGCCTGGGGTATATGAAGACCTCGCGCAGGCTGGCACAACATCTGCTGGAGCTGGACCCGACTTGCTACGATGCCTACCTTGCGGTGGGGATTGAGAACTACCTGCTGGGAGTGACTCCGGCACCGGTGCGCTGGTTTCTGCACCTGGGCGGGGCGGAGACAGACAAGGATGCGGGCGAGGCAAGGCTGAGATTGACGGCGGCGCGAGGACGCTACCTGGCTCCGTTTGCAAGGCTGCTGCTGGCGGTGGCGGCATTGCGCGATCATGATCCGGCAACGGCACGGGTACTGCTGGCGGGACTGAGCCGCGAGTTCCCGAACAATCAGTTGTACGGCCGGGAACTCGCGCGGATTCCGAAGTAGGTTAGCGGCTGGCAGCGGCGAGCTGCACGAGATGGGCGTGGGCGGCGATGGAGATCTCAACTTTATCGCTGACCTTGAGGAAGAGGACGCTCGGATTCTTCATTCCCCAGGCGACATACGGGACTTCAAACTTAGTGGTGGCGTCGGCGACGCCGGATTTCGACTGGGCATCGACCATGAGGATGAGTGCATGGTCCTGGCCGTGGATTCGGAAGACGCCGCGAATCTCAAGGTGCGAGGGGCCGGATTCGGCGAGCTTTCCGATGACTTCATGGGCGGTGAAGGTGAGCTCGGGAAACTTCTGGGCCTCGAGAATATCCTTGGACATTTTCTGATCGCGGGCGTGGTTTCCGCTCTCACCACTGGCGGCATCGACGACCAGGGTGCCGCTGGCCTTGCCGGTGGCCTGGTCGAAGGAGATACTTCCAGCCTTGAGGTGGAAGGTGCCGTGGACGGTGTGCAAGGTGTCGCCGAGAGTGAACTCGACGTGGGTGGCGGCGGGATCGACCTGAATCGTAACCTGCTGCGCCGCGGCAAAGGCGCAGAAGAACGAGAGCAGGACCGCGAGTAAGAGCAAGCGCTTCATAGGTGTATTCCTCCAGAGCCTGTCAGGCTCGCAAGATACTCCAACCGAACGAAAGACAATCATTGACGCCAAGCTGCAAGGGGGAGATGGTTTGCGTGTGCATGGCCAGCAGTTTGCCAAACATCCGCGGCGACTGCGTAAACCCCCGGAAAATTCTTCTGCGTATCCACGGATGGTCATCCATCACCAGCATGAGTTCGCCCATGTTGCGGGGCATGCGGCTGATGCGCCGGTGGGTAGCCTGGTAGGCCGCGAGATCGCCGGCAAGCATGGCATCAGCAAGGGCGGTGGCCTGCTGAAAGACCAGGCTGAGACCGTCGCCGGTAATGGCATCCGCTGAGCCGGAAGAGTCGCCGAGCAGGGCGATGTTTCCGGCGACGACCGTGTTGAGCTTGCGGGTGACACTGACGCCTCCGGCGGTTTTGCCGCTGAGGGGCTGGCCAGCGAGACGCCGGTGAAGCTCAGGGAATGCAGGAAGAGCGTCCTCAAGACGGACGTGCTTGTCAGAAGAAATGAAGACAACGCAGAGGTCTTCGACACCGACGGGAGTGACGTACATCTGTCCGCAGTCGGCCCAATGAACCTCTACAAAAGGAGACCAGCGGCGAAGCCGGTAATGATTGCGGAAGCCATAGCGGCGGCGATAGACCTTGCCGGTATTGAGGCCGGCCATGGGGCGGAGAGCAGAGTTCTGGCCGTCGGCGCAGACAATGTAGCGGGCACGGATGGGCTGGCCGGCGACAATCGCTTCGCCCTGGCGGATGGCTTCGACGCGCGTTCCCCAGGCGAGATGGATTCCGAGGCTTTCGGCTTTTTCAACGAGGACGCGATGGAGGTCGGCACGACGCATGCCGAAGCCGATACCCTGGGGAAAGCGGGCGTGAGTCTCTCCGGCGGCATCGACAAAGCGGATGCCTTCAAAGGGGACGGCGCCGAGAGTGGCGAGATCGATGCCCAGATTGCGGAGGGCAAGCAGACCGTCAGGCATGATGCCTTCGCCGCAGGCCTTGTCAATGGGGGGACGTGCCCAGTCGGCGACGGCGACGGAGAGCCCTCGCTGCGCTGCTGCAATTGCGGCCGCCAGTCCGGCAGGACCTCCGCCGGCGACGAATACATCAGTGTTCCCAGTGAACATCATTCTCCTACCAGCGCAGAAGTACGAGTTCGGCGCAAAAGCCGGGTCCCATGGCAGCCAGGATCGAGTAGCTTCCGGCTGGAGGACGCCGCTCGCGAATATAGGACTCAAGGACGACGAGCACGGAGGCCGAGGAGAGATTGCCTACGTTTCGCAGGGCTTCCCAGGAGGCGTCCAGCGCACCCTTGGGGAGGCTGAGAGCTTCGGCGGTGGCGGCAAGCACCTTGGGGCCTCCGGTGTGCATGATCCAGCTATGAATCTCTGACTTGGTGAGCGAATTCGCCTTGAGGAATCCGTCCACATCGTTTGCGAGGTGCTGGAAGACCATGTCAGGGACGCTGGGGGAGAGGACAATGCGGAAGCCCTTCTCGGAAATGTCCCATCCCATGACGTCTTGAGTATCGGGATAGAAAGAAGAGCAGGTTGCAAGCACCTGGGGACCGGAGGTCTTGAGATCGGCACCGGCTACGATGACGGCGGCGGCTCCGTCTCCGAAAAGGGCGGAGGAGATGAGGTTGGCGACGGAGAGATCATCGCGCTGCCAAGTTAGGGAGCAGAGTTCGACCGAGATGAGCGCGGCAGCCTGGCCGGGAAAGGCGCGTACGTAGTCAGCGGCGCGGGCAATTCCGGCAGCTCCGGCGACACAGCCGAGTCCGAAGATGGGGATGCGCTTTACATTCAGCGGCAGCTTGATGCGGTTGATGAGGCGTGCCTCGATGGACGGGCTGGCGATTCCAGTGACGGAGACGAAAAAGACGGCGCCAATGTCGGCGAGGGTAATTCCGGCGGCCTCGACGGCTTTGAGGAGGGCGCACTCAGAGAGCTCTTCGGCGGCCTTAATCCACTCGTTATTGGCCTTGCCCCAGGTGTCCATGGGGAGATAGCCGTCCAGAGGGAGGACGAAGTGACGCTGGTCCACACCGACGCGAGTCATCATGCGGCTGAGGATCCCCGGATTGGGGACTTTATCGTCCCATTGCGACTTGAGCGCATCCGCCACTTCTCTTTGGGTGAAGCAATATTTGGGGAAGGCTGTCGCTACTCCACTGATTCGCATTCTTCTATGCCTTGCGGTCGGGATTTGTTGAAGCTAACAGGTAACTGTGTCCAGATTATTTCAAGAGAATGACGAACGGTTCATATACAGGCGCTGGGTGCGATCAAGCAACACCCGATAGGAACTTGCAACCGGCGCGAATCAAATTGCAACTTGCGACAGCGACACGCATCTCTAGTAATTACCTTAATACAAAGGTGAAGCGAAGGGTGCGTGGAGATGAAAAGCAGAGCGCCGATTGACAAGGAGCCTTAGGGTGGCTTATATAAACACCACTTTGGAAAGATTGTTTCCTTATTTCCCAGCGCTCCAGCAACTTTGTTGATTCAGTATGCTTCCGCAAGACTCAATGCTCCCTTTTCGCCAGTGCTCACCGGAATCCTTGAACTCACTTAACTGGAGGTCCAAATGTCAGATGCGCAGACGAAATTGCAAAAACTTGAGGATGCTGGAATCCTCGACCGCAGGCTGTTCACAGCCGAGGAAGTAGCACTGGTGGATAAGATCAGCGACGATGAGATCGACGTGCTGGTCCGGTTGCGCCAGAAGCTAGGTCCCTCAGACGACGCAAAGAGCCACATCCGGCCGAATTTTATCGTCTAGCGCGAGGCGCCAGAGTACCGCTTTCCACCTTTCTGAGAACATGGTGCCGCGTGACTAGAACTGCTGAACCAGCGGAGTTGCAGGCTCCACGGCCGGAGAACGCCGAGGCGTCGCCGGAGTTCCGTGGAAAGCTGCTATGGCTGAAGATTGGCCTGGCGCAGGAGCTGCTGAACACCGCAGCACAGCGCTTCTGGACGTCGCCCGAGCTGGCGCGCGTGTTTCCCTGCTTCCTTCGTGAACTCTATTCGATGGTGAGTTGCAGCGTTCCGCTGATGCGGGCGGCTGTGGAGCGCGCGCGGGAGCTGGGGGAAGGCGATGCGCTGGCAGTGAAGACGGCGGCTTACCTGGAACAACACATCGTGGAAGAGGCTCACCATGACGAGTGGCTGCTGGACGACCTGGCGGCAAGCGGCATGGACCGGGCAGAGCTCCTGCGCAGGCCTCCGGGGGCGAATGTGGCGCAGTTGATCGGGGCACAATACTGCTGGATCGGCCATGCGCATCCGGCAGCGGTGTTTGGATACCTTGCGGTGATTGAGGGGAATCCTCCACTGGAAGAGCACCTGAACGAGATTGCGGCACAGACAGGGTATTCCCCGGAGACGTTCCGGTGCCTGCGCCAACATGCGGCGGACGACGTGGAGCATCTAAAAGACCTGCACGCCACGATTACGCAACTGCCACTGCGGGCGGAAGACGAAACACTGATCGCCATGAGCGCGCTGGCGACGGTGGACGGATTGGTCCGCTTGTTTGAGGAGATGATAACGAAGGCCGGGGGAGCGAATTGACGCAAGGAACCATTGCGCACTACAAGGTCCTGCACGAGGTGGGACGCGGCGGGATGGGAGTGGTATGCAAGGCGGAAGACACCCGGCTGAAACGAATGGTGGCGCTGAAGTTCCTGCCGTCGCACCTGATTCAGGATGGGGCGCGCAAGGAGCGGTTGCTGCTGGAGGCGCGGGCGGCATCAAGCCTGGATCATCCGAGCATCTGCACGATCCACGAGATCGAGGAGACCGAGGACGGACAGATTGTGCTGGTGATGGCGTATTACGAGGGAGAGACGCTTTCCTCGCGGATCCAGCGCGGCCGACTGGATTTTGAACCTGCGGTGGAGATCACGCGAAAGATTTTACGAGGGCTGGAACACGCGCACGAGCGGGGCGTGATTCATCGCGACATCAAGCCCTCGAATGTGATTCTGACGGCGAACGGCGGGGTGAAGATTGTTGATTTCGGGCTGGCGAAGCTGGCGGGCAACTCCGAGTGCCTGACGGAGACGGATGCGCTGCTGGGAACGGTTGCGTATCTGCCGCCGGAGATGCTGCAGGGACACGAGACGGATCATCGCGGCGACCTGTGGTCGTCAGGCGTGGTGCTGTACGAGATGCTGGCGGGGGTTCCGCCATTTGTGGGATCGAACTCCTACGTGGTGCTGCACGCGATTATGCACGACGAGGTGAGACCGATTGCGCGGCATCGTCCGGAGGTGCCGGGATGGGCGCAGGCGGTGCTGCTGCGGGCGCTAGCCAAGAACCGGACAGACCGCTACCAGAGCGCGAGCGAATTCCTGGCAGCACTGAACGAAGTAACCGGCGGCGGAACGACGATGATCTCGCTGCCGGCGGTGGTGAGCACGAGCAATGAGAATTCGATTGTAGTGCTGCCGTTTGTGGCGCTGGGAAGCGACGGGCAGGGCGATGTCTTCAGCGATGGGCTGACGGACGAGTTGATCACGGATCTTTCCGCGATCTCGCGGCTGAGAGTGATCTGCCGGACCTCGGCGATCCGGCTGAAGGGCGCGGACAGCGACCTGAAGAAGATTGCTGCCGAGTTGAACGTGCAGTATGTGATGGAAGGCACGGTGCGCACAAGCGGCAACAGCCTGAGGGTGACCGCAAAGCTGATTAATCCGGCGACGGATTCCCTGCTGTGGGCGGAGAAATATTCAGGGACGCTGGAAGATGTGTTCGCGATTCAGGAGAGCCTGTCGCGGAAGATCGCGGAGGCTTTGAAGCTGAAGCTGAGCCCGTCGGAGTCGTTGAAGCTGAGCGAGAAGCCGATCCAGGACATTCGCGCTTATGAATATTATCTGAAGGCCAAGCAGGAAATTCTGTCGTACTCGCGGGAGGGGCTGGAGCGGGCTCTGGAGTACCTGAAGCAGGGCGAAACGATCATCGGCGAAAACGTGCTGCTGCTGTCGTCGATGGGGCAGGTCTATTGGCAATTTGTGAATGCGGGAATCTCAACGGACCCCGAGTACCTGAATCAGGCGGAACGGTGCGCACGTCGGATTCTGGAGATGGATGGGGGCTCCGAACACGGACACCGGCTGTTGGGCCTGATTGAGGCCGGCAAGGGACGCATCCAGGAAGCAGTGCGACTGCTGAAGAAATCGCTGGAGAAGAATCCGAACGATCCGGAGACGCTGGGATGGCTGTGCGCGATCTGCAGCCTGAGCGGCAAAGGATATGCGGTAGAAGCGATGGCGCAAAGATTGATAGATATCGATCCATTGACGCCACTGTGGCAGATGCTTCCGGGACTGGTGGCGCTGCTATCGGGAGAGTTCGGGCGGGCACTGGCTCCATTTGAGCGGGCGCTGAAGAGCGATCCGCAGAGTTCAATGCTGCGGCTGGTACACGCACAGGTGCTGGCGCTGAATGGGCGCGTGGAAGAGGCAGCGACCAACCTGGAGAAGCTCACGGAAGAGGCGGGGGGAGACTTCTTCACGCAGTTGGGGACTTTCTATGGCCACGCGCTGAGGAAAGATCGCGATGGCGCGCTGCGAAGCGTGAACGCGGACGTGGAGAGCAACGCAGCGGGCGACATGAACTATGCCTGGCTGGTGGCACAGGGATACGCACTGATTGGCGAGAAAGGCGCAGCCATGCAATGGCTGACGACGGCAGTGGAGCGAGGGTTCATCAACTTCCCCCTGCTGCATCATCTCGACCCATTCCTGGAGAGCGTTCGCGGAGAGACGGGATTTGCAGAACTGATGCGGAGCACGCGCGAACGGTGGGAAGCTTTCGAGGTGTGAGCAATGGATGGCGCAACGGCCCCACGGATTGAATTGAGCGGGCACACTCACGTCCCGCTCGATGGCGAACAAGAAACCGGAAAGACAGGTCCTGATACAGAAGTGCGGGCGACGCTGATTCTGCGCCGCCGCAACGACCTGCCCAAACTACATGCAGTTCTGGGAAGCAAGCTGCCGCATGAACGCGACCACCTGACCCACGGAGAATTTTCAGAGAGGCACGGAGCGTCCTCCGAAGACGTGGCGCTGGTGAAGGAGTTCGCGAGCAGGTACGGACTTGATGTGGATGAAGTGGATGAAGGGCGCCGCACGGTGCAGGTGCGCGGAAGTGCGGCGGAGGTGGAGCGGGCCTTTGGCGTGGAACTGGTAGAGGTGGAACACCGGCGGGGACGCTATCGCGCGGCTCGCGGAGGCGCGAGCCTGCCGGGTGAGTTGAGCGGAGTTGTGAAGAGCGTGCTGGGATTACAGACGCGACCCTGCGCACAGCGGAAAAGAGTGCACCACGAGAACGCGACTGAGCCGTATTGGACGGCGCGGGAACTGGCGGCGGCCTATGGGTTTCCCGAGCTGAGCGCGGCAGGGCAGCGAATCGCGCTGATTGAATTGGGCGGCGGCTATCGCGAGGAGGATATACAGAAGCTCTTCGCGGGACTGAACAGGATGGCGCCGACGGTGCGGTGCGTGGCGGTGGATGGAGTGGGGAATTCTCCGGCGACGGTGGAGCAGATCCAGCAGTTTCTGGAAGTGGTGAAGGGCAAGCGCAAACCATCTGAGGTGGCCGAGGATGCGCTGGCGGCGGCGCAGGCGACGGTGGAAGTCACGATGGATATTGAGATTGCGGCGGCGCTGGCGCCAGGCGCGGAGATCGTGGTTTACATGGCTCCGAACACAGAGCAGGGAATCTATGACGCGGTGAGCATGGCACTCCGCGATAAGGATGCGCTCCCTTGCGCGCTCTCAATCAGCTGGGGCGAGCCGGAGACGGGTGTTTCCGCGGCATACCTGACGGCGGTGGACGAGGTGCTGCGGGACGCGGCGATGCTGGGCGTGACGGTGTGTGCGTCCTCTGGGGACGACGGGGCGATGAACGGGGCGACGGATGGAAAGCCGGTGGTGAATTTTCCGGCGAGCAGTCCGCACGCCCTGAGTTGCGGCGGCAGCACGGTGCGGGCCGCACAGGGCGAGAACATGCGGGAAGCAGCATGGAACTGCACGCTGCACGGGCTGCACGGCGCGACCGGCGGCGGCGTGAGCAGACATTTCGAGCTTCCGGTATGGCAGAAGCCCCATGGGGTTCCACTGGGACCAACCGGGATTGCAGGACGCGGAGTGCCGGATGTTGCCGGTCCGGCGGACCCGCACCGGGGGTGCGCCATTGTGGTGGGGGGAGAGGTTTGTTCCTCTGCCGGAACAAGCGCGGTGGCCCCGCTGTGGGCGGCGCTGGTGGCCTGCATCAACGCAGCGACCGATGCGCGCTGCGGGTATCTGACTCCGCTGCTGTATCTGCTGGCGGAGAACGACGCGAGTCTGCTGCGGCCGATCACCGAGGGGAACAACGGATATTACGAGGCAGGGCTGGGCTGGGACGCGTGCACCGGGCTGGGGTCTCCGATGGTGGGGCGACTGATACAGGCGCTGCGGAAGGAAAAAGATTCCACAATCGAGGGAATAAGTTGAGGGATTCCCAGTTAGCGTTATTGAGCCGTGGCTGACATCCAGAGCGATTCCGGGTCTTTTGAAGAGCTGGCAATGCCGCTGCTTGCCCGGCTGTTTAACTTTGCGCAGTGGCTGGCGCAGGACCGGAGCGAGGCGGAAGACCTGGTGCAGGAAACGCTTATGAAAGCATTGAAGGGGTTCGATTCATTTCACCAGGGGACGAACTTCCGGGCGTGGATTTTCCGAATTCTAAGAAACACATTTTTGACTTCACGGGCTGGATTGCGGGCGGCGGCGGTCTCACTGGACAGTGACGAGGAGCCGAGCGTGGAGCCGGTGGCGGGCGCGACTCCGGAGTCGATTCTGCTGGCGATGGCCGACCAGGAGACGATTGCGCGCGCGCTGGAAGAGCTGCCGGTTGCGGCTCGCGAGATTATTCTGCTGTGCGACGTGGAGGAGATGAGCTACCAGGAGATTGCGCTGACACTGGCGATTCCGGTGGGCACGGTGATGTCTCGATTGTCACGCGCACGCAAGGCGATGCGCGGGCTGCTGAGTGACGGGCAGATGCGGATGGCCGGGCGCGGCGCCTCACGGGGGACATTGCAATGACTTGCGCGGAGATGCGAAACAGCCTGGAAGCATATGCCGACGCAGAGCTGGGAGCGGCGGAGCTTGCGGAGTTTGAGAAACACCTGCGAGACTGCCCGGCCTGCGCGACCGATGCACTCCAGGCAATGCGGGCGAAGCGCATGGTGCGCGCGGCGGGCATGCGGTATGCACCTTCCGCCGAGTTCCAGCGGCGAATGCAGCAACAGATTGCGCCAAAGCGGTGGATGCCGTGGGTTGCCATCCGGATGCCGCAGATGGTGGCAGCCGGAATCGCGGTGGCCCTGCTGCTGGTGGCAGCGACCGCATGGGTGGGAAGGGTGGAACGCGAACGGACACTGGGGGAGTTTGCGGATCTGCATGTAGCGGCCCTGGCAAGCGCGAACCCAGTGGATGTGGTTTCCACGGACCGGCACACGGTAAAGCCCTGGTTTGCAGGAAAGCTGCCATTTTCCTTCAATCTTCCCGAGTTGCAGAATTCCGAGTTCACATTGATTGGCGGGCGGGTGGCCTACTTTCAGCACAGCGCGGGAGCACAGTTGATCTACGGCCTGCGCAAGCACGAGATGTCAGTCTTCATCTTCCGGGAACAGGCAGGAGCAATCCCGTTCCAGGTGGGCAGTCTGAATTCCACGAAGCTGGGGATGCATCTGGAGACGTGGAGCGATGGCGGGTTGCGCTATTGTGTGATCGGCGACACGCCGGCGTCTGATGTGCATGGGTTGAGCGAGCTGCTGAGGCGGGCAGCCCGCTCATAAGCAGAATCAGCGGCTGGCACTCTGCGGGGTAGAGAGCATTTTCAAATACCGGATGATCTCCGAGCGTTCCTCGGCATTCGGGACGTGGAAGTCCATGTTGTTGTCATCCACGAGCGCCTGCGTGTCCGTAAGCCACTGGTCGAGGCGCTGCTCGTCCCAGGTGAAGTGGGCGTTGCGGAGCGCGTCAGAGTAGTGAAAATCCGGGGCGGTGCCAGCCGTCCGTCCATAGACCCCGCCGAGGCGCGGCCCTTCCTTGTTGCGATCCAGAGAGTGACAGCCGGTGCAGCGCTTCTCAAAGAGCTGCTTGCCGCGAGCGGTGTCTTGAAAGGCGCTGCTGGAGGCGGCGAGCGCTGAGAGAACCACTGAGAGCAAAAGAGCGGAGGCTGAGAGGGCGAATGGGGCTGGAATTCGAGAGTGCATCATTTGGTCTCCGAGGTTGACGGTTCGAGAGCGATCAAGCGCCTCCGCTCGGCCTTGGCCCAGTCGATGATGAGTTTGCTTTCCGCGTCGGAAAGGCGGGCTTCAGGATGGAGGAGCAGGTATTTGCTGAGCGGCATTTTGCGCTGGCGAAGTTCGCTGCTGATTTTCGAGAGCAAGTCGATGCGGGCTTCCAGGGTGTACTGCTCCCAAGAGGAGAAATTGAGATGCTCGCGGCCTTCGTGGACGTCGTGCTCGACGAGCCAGGAGACAGGAGCGAGCCTGCTGTAGGCTGGCCATTGAGTGCGGTCAGAGTGGCAGTCGCCGCATTTCTGCGCGAGGGTAGCGCGAACTTGCTGCGGGGAGGCAGCAAGGAAATCTGCACCGGCGGATGCGCGCAGATTTCCCCACGGGTGAATGAGCGAGAGCGAGGCGACAGAGAGCAGGGCAACGGTGAGAGACGTGGCGGCCTTCATGCTGCTATGCCGCCTTGGCGGCGTCGGCCAGTGTGGAGTCCACCACGGCGAGCTGGTTCTTCTGCGCGACAAAACGCACATCGGTGATTCCGAGAACGCGCTGCAACTGCTCGGCGGGAACCTTCATGGGGCCGGGCTGGGGCGCGGTGCCGGGAGCGGGTTGCGGAAAAGCGGTGGACATGGCGGTGTGGAAGGTGACGTTGCCTTCGACCTTCTGCATGACCTGGTGGATGTGTCCGTTGAGCACGGTAAGCGATCCGAAGCGCTTGAGCAGGGAGAGCGCCTGCTCACTATCCGAGGTGCTCCAGCCCCACTCCGGATAGACGGCCCAGAGAGGAATGTGGGCGAACAGGACAATGGGAGTGCTGCTGCCGAGTCCGGAAACATCCTGCTTGAGCCATGCAAGCTGCTCAGAGCCGAGATGGCCCATGCCCTCCTGCTGGACAACATTGACGAGGCCGGCGAAGTGGACACCCTTGTGGTCGAAGCTGTACCAGCCATTGCCAGCGGTTCCCTTGCCGTAACGCTCAAGGTAGAGCTTGCCGTCATCGACCGAGGTGTCATGCTCTCCGGGGACGAAGTGAACCTGGCGGCGGGCGGCGGTGAGCACCTGGTCCATGGTGTCGAACTCGGCGGGCTTGGAGCCGTGCGAGAGATCGCCGGTGTGGATGAGAAAATCGGGCGCAGCACTGATGGCGCTGATGCGGTCCACTGCTTTCTGAAGGGTTGCGGTGACGTCGGGATTGGCAGGCTTGGCGAAACCGATGTGGCTGTCGCTGATTTGGACGAAGCTGAAATCGGCGGCATGGGGGCGAGGCGTAGTGGAGCCGAAGACGCTGGAGACGGGGATGCCTCCAGCGAAGCTCCAGAGGACGCCGGTGCCCGCCCAGGCCATGCAGTGCAGGAATCCGCGCCGGTCAATGCCGTCAGGACTTACGTTGTGAATCTTGGAATCGGTCTCGCTCATGACTTCTCCTTGTAATAACGCCGAGGCGTTAGTTACAGGAACTGAGCGTGGCCGGTTTTATTCCCTGCGGATTGCAGACTAAGTGAGTTGCACGAGCGCTTCGGCTGGACGGCGCAGGAGTTCGGCTTCGCGGCTTGCTTCCGGCGTTGTGTCCTGCATGCCAAAACCGACGCCGACCTTTCGCAGGAACTCATTGGGAGGCTTGCCTCCGGCAAAGACCCAGACGTAGTCATTGGGAATTGTGCGCGGCCCTTCGCCAGAAACGTCGAGAACTACGGAGTCCGGCGTAATCTCAATCGGCAGAGAGTTGAAGAGGACGCGGAGTTTGCCGGTGCGAATGAAATCGGCGATGCGTTTTTCGTTGCGATCCTTGATGCGGCTGAACGCCGATTTGCGGTAAGAGAGGGTCACTTCATTTCCGGCCTGGGTGGCGAGGCCCATGGCGGCTTCGACGGCGCTGTCGCCTCCGCCGACGATGAGTAACTTCTTATGGGTGTAATGATCCGCCTCAATGAGGCGATACATCACCTTGGGCAGTTCTTCCCCTTTGACACCAAGCTGGTTGGGAGTTCCGGCGCGGCCGAGCGCAAGAACCACGGCGCGGGCACGGAAATTCTCCTGCGGGGTCGTGACGGTGAAGAGGCCGTCGTCTCCCCGGCGGATGTCATCGACACTCACTCCGGTGCGGGCATTGAAGTCGGCGCGATGCAGCACCTTGTTCCAGAAGGCGAGCAGCTCTTCTTTGGAGAGCTCGGTGTGATTGAACTTGCCGTACATGGGGAATTCGACCGGGCTGGTGAGAACGAGCTTTTGCCTTGGATACTTTGCCACGGTACCGCCAAGTTCATCGCGCTCAATGGTGATGTGCTTGAGTCCGCGCTCAATGGCGCGAAGGGATGCACTGATTCCGGCGGGACCGGCCCCGACAATGAGCACGTCGTAGAGTTCGGGGTCGCGGGAAGCGCCTCGCTCCTCAGAGACGCGTTGCGCGATGGTGTCCACGCACTCCTTGCCCTGGCGGATGGCATTCTTGATGAGAGCGAGGCCGCCGAGTTCTCCGGCGATGAAGAGATTGGGAACAGTGGTCTCGTATTCGGGCGTGAGATAGGGCATCTCTGCACCGGCACCGCCCTTTGCCATCACCATGGTGATCGCGCCAACAGGACAGGCTTCCGCGCACATGGCGTGGCCGATGCACTTATGGCCGTTGACCATGGCAGCCTTGCCGCCAATCATGACGAGCACGTCGCCTTCAGGACAGACAGTGGTGCAGGTGGCACAGCCAATGCAATAAGTTACGTCGATGTGCGGATGCTGGGCGCGCGGACCTTCTGAGACGAAGTTGCCTTTTTCCGCGGCTTCGCGCGCCAGTCTCTCCGTCTTGCGAAACTGCTTCATATAAACGGCGCAGAAACAGAAGGTAACCAGCAATGCGACGCCGAATGCTGCGAGGTTCTCCATGATTCCTTTCTCAATCCTCTTGATTACATGAACCCAAGGCCCATGGCGACAGCAATGTGCAGAACGGCAAGCACCGCGAAGGAATAACTGAACGGACGGTGAACGACATGCCAGAGATACAGCACCTGCTGGGTGCGCGCAAGATAGGCAATGCGCTTGGAGAGGGAGGCTTTGCGGCGGGCGGAGCGGATGACTTCCTCGAGGCGGAGATTGCCGGTGGCGAAGAAGCCTCCAAACGAGGACACCTTGCCGAGAGGGCCGAGGACGCAGCGCCGCAGACGCGCGATGCGGAAAGGCAAAGCGATGTCGGTGGACATCATCTCAAGGACGGCTCGCCAGGCCGACATGTGCTTCACGTCTTCCGGCGTTGGCGTGCGCAGGAGCGGAGCGAGCATCTCGGCGGAGAGAATATCCTGCCCGGCAAGGAGGTTGGTGAGTTCCTCTTCCTGGGAGGCGAGCTCACGCAAAGACAATTCCGCGGCGTTGATAGAGCGGGGTATCTGCGCATATAAATACCTTCCAACGAAGCCGCTGAGCGCCACGAGAAACATGATCCAGAAAGCCATGCCCGCGATGCCATGAAACTTGAAGGAGGCATGGAAGGCGATGAGGACCGGCGCCGCCATTCCGATGACGACGTGGAAATCAAGCCAGTGTTTTGCACTGCCACGGCGCGCGAGCCAGGAGATCTTCTTGCGCAGCGGGTAGAGGAAGATCAGCAGAAAGAGAAAGACGCCGAGGATCCCGAGATTGACACCGACCGTGCCGCTGGGGCGAAGGATGACGTGCTTCGGCGAGTAGGGGCGATCGGCGGCGGAAAGCCAATAATAGTCAAACCCGTATGCCGCCACAGCTGCGAGAAAAATGATGCAGGCGGCAGCAGCAAGCCAGACCTGTAGCCAATGACGACGCTCGCGCTGGCTGGCCTCCGTCATCAGGTCAGGAATGTTGGAGAGAACGCTCATGGCTCCTTTTTCTCCGCAACCACGGACTCCGAGGCCACGGCAAAACGTTTGTACCCACTGAATTGATGCAGATTGCGCCAATGTTGTTTCATGGTTTCGACGTCAACCCTGGCGGAGACCGGGAAGCGGTAATTCTGGTCCCATCCGGGCAGGGAGATCGCGGAATAGACAACTTCTACGTCGAGCGTCTTGAGACCCACATCGTGCATGTCGTTGGCCAGCGATGCGCTGATTCTTGCGACCCTGCCATCCTCGGGAACGATGAGCGCTGTTCCGGTTAATTCGAGTGGATACTCACGACCGCGAACCGCGAGGGCGGCCGGGGTGCGGGTTCCTGCCACATGGGTGAAGCGAATACGCGTTAAAGCCTTTCCATCCAACATCTCTGTGCCGTCCTGCTCAAAGCGGAAACCATCACGATAGTAAGGATGGAAGATGAGAAAGAGTGTCGAGAAGCCGTTGGTCACAAGCAGCGGGAGATTCTTCTTCGACTTGGAATCAGTACGCTGCAAGAGGCGAGACTCATTGAGCAACAACTCGTCGCCGCTCCCCTGCAAGAGGATGAGGTAGTCATAGGTCGCGTGCTCGGCATACTCTTTGTGTCCGCCAGGATTGAGTTTCTCCTGCAACACTGTTTCGGTGCACTTTACATCGGACATCTGGTCAAGGAAATCGCTGACCTGGCGGCTGGTCTTATCGAGAAGAAGGTTCACGCCTGATCGCCGTTCGACTGCCTCTTCGGCATGGCACAGGCTCGCGAGCATTAGCGCCAGGAAGATTACGACCGACTTATTTGTGCGCGACATTCATGCCTCCTGCAACTCCACGATGGCGATTGTCAAAGCGGTATCCGATCGTGGTGTAGATCTGGTTGTAGTTCTGCAGTGCGCCGCGCTGCATGGTGAATCCGCCTTCGAGGAAGTAGCGAATTCCAAAGGTGGTGTCCACAAAACAGTTGATAAAGCTGGAACCGCTGTCCTTTGTAACTCCGGAGGTGTAGGCCTGTTTTCCAGCCTGAACATTGAAGCGGAGGTTTTCGCGGAAGTTTCTTGACAGCATGACAGATTCGTAGGAACCCTGAGCGTATGCGCTATTGAACTTGGAATAACGGAGGTCCATGCGGACACCGGTCTTCCATATCTGTCCCATCGATAAACCGTACATCGTGTTCCAGGATGCCTTGCTGTCAGTGCTGCTGGAGCTTTGGCCGATGCTTGTGTAAACCCCGATATGCTTTGGAAGCTCGACCCTTACACCTCCACTTACTCCCTGGAAGAGCAACTTATCGAGTAACCCTGTTCCCACAAGCTGCGCGTCGTAGGTAGGAACGTCGCGGAAGTAACTGTGGTTAAGATCAAAACTGACCCTTCGAACGGGCTGGAAACGAAGGCTGAGGTAGCTACTCTTCAAACCCATGGCAACGGGAGTTACGCCGGGACCGGTGGATGGCTTATCGACCTGCATGGAGTGGTAGATGCTGAGGGAACGCTTGAGGGTAATTGAGTTCTCCGCAAAGAGGAAGGGGCGATCAATGCTCCACTTGAGGGTCTGAATTCCGATTCCAAACGTACCGGCATAGCGCAGCTTGTCATAATCTCCGCTGGAGAAGTTGATCAGTCCGCCGCCCATGTGCAGGTTGGGATTGTAGTTGTAGGAAGTAGGGTCGGGCGCAAGTCCGGCGAACACCGCAACGGTAGCCACGCTGGATAACTTGCGACCGGCGTATGCGCCATCGATCGTCTGGAGACTGGGCGCCCAGGGAAGATACATGCGGCCGAGTCCAAAGGTCCAACGCGACTTGGGATTTGTGTAAGTCAATCCAAACTGATAGGTGCGGTTGATAAGATCCTGCATTGTGGGCGTGCTGGCGGTGGAACTGGTGCGCAGTTGTCCGCGCCAGTAGCCACCCAGGTTCCAATAGGTACCGTTGATGCGGGTTACATCCCCGCGCAGGACCATTCCCACCTGGGAGGAACTGGAGTGATAGGCGCCGCCACTCTGGATGGTGCTGACATCGAAGCCGATTCGTCCGCGCGCCTGATTGACCTCGGGGAGGGGCGGGCGGGGAATCTTGTCCCTGACTTCTTCATCCATTGGGTCGCCTTCGGTGAAGCTGACCACAACCGGATACTGCCGCGTGCTGCTCAGGGTGCGCTTGACGACGAGCTTTTCTACTTCCGCCTGAGGGAGGGAGACAATGTCGCCGGGTGCGATTGGACGGCTGCTGGAGATTACTTCACAGACCGCCGACGTTTCGGCGACCGAGAGCACCCGCAGTTGCGCCACCGGTTCTGCCTCGAGGTCACCGGCGGGGCGGTCTTTGGCGGCAAACGACGGCTTCATCATGAGCACGGTGCCTTCGGCGAGGCCCGCGCTCCTGCCGCCTTCGATATAGACGCTGCCTTCCGCCACATAGCGCACACGGAATGATGTCTGCAACTGTACTTCGGCGCTCTGCGCGATTGCTTCCGCAGTTGCAAATAGCAGAGTTAATGCAATGGCGATTTGTCGTCTCACGGGTGTCATTCTCCGCTATACGTTCCGGTGGCAACTGTAACAACTGGTTGGAGCATAGGTGTAGTTCTTCACATTGTTGTGGTGCGGATCAGTGCTTGCCTGTGTGTGTTCGTGGCAGTTGATGCAGGTGAACACCGAGTAGTCTGACGAATTCGTGTGGCAATCCGCACAGGTTACCCACTTACCGTTGTGCCTGCCTGAGTAGATGGCGAACCAGGTATGACTGAAGGTAGCGCCCAGCCATGAGGTTGTGGTGTGGCAGGTTGCACAGGTGGTTGGGAAGTTCGATGCAATGTGATTCGGGTTACTTACGTTCTTATAGTCCGCCGTGTGGCAGGAGTAACAATCGGTGGGCGTGGTGGTGTAGTTGCCATTGATATGGCAACTGGCGCAGGCCACGGTAACATGCGCGCCGGTGAGGGGAAAGGTGGTTTTGCTGTGGTCAAAGGTCGCAGGCGTCCACGCGGTAGTGGAGTGGCAGACTGCGCAGGTGGTCGGGAAGCCAACGGTTACGTGATTCGGGTTGGTCGTTCCTGTGTAGTTGGCTGTGTGGCAGGCATAACAGTCCGTGGAGACCGTGGTGTAGTTTCCATTGACGTGGCAGGTGGTACAGGCAACGGTCACGTGCGCGCCGGTAAGCGGGAAGGTGGTCTTGCTATGGTCAAAGCTGGCCGGCGTCCACGCGGTTGTGGAGTGGCAAATAGAGCAGTCGGTGGGGAATCCGGACGTGACGTGATTGGGATTTGTGGTGCCATTGAACGCCGACATGTGGCAGGAATTGCAGGCGGTGGTGGTGATGGAGTAGTTCCCGTTGATGTGGCATTGCGAACATTGCAAAGTGGCGTGCGCTCCGGTAAGCGCGAAGTTTGCAAACGTTGCATGGTCAAAGGTCGCGGGGCTCCACGCAATGGTGGTGTGGCAGGTGTTGCAGGTGGTGGGGAAGCCACCGCTGACGTGATTGGGGCTGGTGGCCCCAGTGAAATCCTTCTGGTGGCAGCCGTAGCAGAGGGTCGGCAACGTGGTGTAGTTCCCGGCCGTGTGGCACGTGGCGCAAGGAACTGTGACGTGTGCGCCGGTGAGAGGGAACGTTGTCTTATTGTGATCGAAGCTGGCTGGCGACCATGCCACGGTGGAGTGGCAGGCGTTGCAGGTGAGCGGGAAACCAGCGCTCTTGTGATTTGGATTGGTTGTGCTGTTGTAATTCGAGAGGTGGCATGACGAGCAATCCGTTGAAATTGCGCCGTAGTTGCCGTTGACGTGGCAGGTGGCACACTGGACGCTGACGTGCGCGCCGGTGAGGGGGAAGTTTGTTTTGCTGTGGTCAAACGATGCGGGCGTCCACCCGGTGGTGGAGTGGCACATTTCGCAGGTGGTGGGGATGCCGGCGGTCTTGTGGTTGGGATTGGTGGTCTTGCCGTAGTCCGCCAGGTGGCAAGAGGCGCAATCGGTGGCGGTGATGTTGTAGTTGTTGTTGGTGTGGCACTGCGAGCACTGCAGCGTGGCGTGCGCGCCGGTGAGCGGGAACTTGGTGAACGCGGCGTGGTCGAACTTCGCTGGCGTCCATGCGAGGCTGGAGTGACAGGTACCGCAATCGTGCGGGAGGCCTGCCTGCACGTGATTGGGGTTGGTGGCGCCGGTGAAGTCCTTCTGGTGGCAGCCATAGCAGTTTGCCGGCGTGCCCTTATAGTTGCCACCGGCGTGGCATGCGGTGCAGTCGAGAGTGGCGTGCATACCGACCAGGGCATAACCGGTGAATTTCAGGTGGTCAAATTTTGCTCCCAGCCAGGAGTCCATGGTGTGGCAATCCATGCAGGTTACAGGGAATCCGAGGGAGGCATGATTGAGCACCGGGGTTTTATAGTCGGCCTGATGGCACGAGTAACACAGGGTTGAGAGCCCCTGGAATTGTCCGCTGGCGGCATTCCGGTGACAGGCATCGCACTGCACTACGGCGTGCATTCCCGTGAGCGGGAAGCGGTTGAAGTGGTCTTTCACTGCATCTACCGCGACGCGCCATCCCTTGACCGTGTGGCACTGCTCGCAGTTGGCGCCGAATTGGCGGCGATGAAGATCGGCATGGCAGTCCGCGCACTTCATTCCAACCTTAGCGAACACCATGTTGGTATGGCACTGCTTGCAGCCGACATCCTTGTGCATTCCGCGCAGCGGGTACTTGGTGTCATCGTGATTGAATTCCGGGATGTTGCGGATGGGTCTCCATGAGGTGTTTGTATGGCAGTCTTCGCAAGGGCGGGCCAGCGGACCATGAGGGCTGCGCACATTGGCGCGGGGATTGGCCACCTGCGGCTGATCCGAAGCATACATCGGCATCCCTGCCAACTGGGCGGTGGTAAGCAACAACGCCAGCAATGGCTTCAGCATCAGGGACGTCTTCATGCGGGCCCATTTGGTTCCCCATGCTCTTTGCGAGTTACTTGCCATGGTCCACCTCTTGCAATCGCACCTGGTTCGACACCAGCGTCTTGAGCGTGTTGCCATGACAGGCAGCGCACGCCGTGGGCACCGGTTTGTAGAAGAGGACGGACTTGCCATTCACGTCCTGGAAAGTTGCGTGGCACAACTTGCAGCGCACGTCCACGTGCGCGCCCTTGAGCGAAAACCTAGTCTTCTCGTGATCGAAGGACGAAGGCCGCCACTTGGTTACGTTGTGGCAGTCCCCACATCGCGTAATCCCGGACTCCTTGATAGCGAACTGAGGTCCGTGGATGTTTTCGTGGCAATCCTCGCACTTTGTCGGAGCTGCTTTGTAGTCCACGTTCTTCAGCGTCCGTTCCATGTTGGGAGGGCGATGACAACCGTCGCAGGCAACGGATTTGTGGGCACCTGCCAGTTCAAACGTGGTAGTTGCGTGGTCAAATGCGGCAATGTCTTTCCACGCCCTGGTTGTGTGGCAAACAGTGCATCCTGTGCCCTGTCCTCGAGCCTGGCTTTCGGCAATGCGCTTGGCGAACTGCCCGCGATGGGGATCGGCGTGACAGGTAACGCATGAGAGGTCGTCGAAGTGGTAGCGCACCGGACCGTTCGCTTGCTCGGCCTTGTGGCAATCGATGCAGGCGACGGCGATGTGGCCGCCGGTCAGTTTGAAGTCGATCTTCTGGTGCTTGGCCAGCGTCATTGACGACTTATGGAAACTGGTTTCGTTATGGCACTGCTCGCAACGGTTCAGGTACGGGGCCTTGGCAAACTGTCCGCGGTGCACGTCCTTATGACAGTCCAGGCAAAGCGCGTACTTCACTTTGTAGATTGTGGCCTTACCTGCCGGGATGTGGCACTTGGCGCAGGCCACGTCGGCGTGCTTTTCACGCAAGGGGAACGCGGACTTGCTGTGCTCGGCTACGGCGTACTTTGCGGGCTTGAAGCCGTTGAGCGTGTGGCAGGAGTCGCACGCGCCATGGTCAGCACGCTTTGCGAACTGGGTGCCATGGGGGTCGGGTTTGTGGCAATCCGCACAGAACTTGAACGCTACCGGTTTTTTGAAGTCGCTGCCGTGATGACAGGTTTCGCAGCCGACCTGCTGATGCTTTCCCTCGAGCGGATATTTTGTCTTCGAGTGGTCGAACCTGGCAGCGGTGGAGGTCTTCTTCCATGAGAGCGTGGTGTGGCACTCTTCGCAGCTCTGCTTAAAGGCGGCGTGATGAGGGTCGGTGTGGCAATCCGCGCAACGGCCGAACTTGAGTCCCACGTACCGCGGCAGTCCATCAGCGCCCGGAGCATGACACTTCTGGCAGGCTACGTTCACGTGCGCGCCGGTAAGCGGGTACTTCGTTTTTGTATGGTCGAAGGCCTTACCCATCTTCCAGTCGCTGGCATTGTGGCACTGCTCGCAACGCGGACCGAGGGTGCCCTTGTGCTTGTCTTCGTGGCAACTGTTACATGTGCGCGACAGGCCCAGGTAAGTCCGGTTGAGGTCTTTTACCTGGATGGAGGAGCGTTCCGCGGCGGGGATCTTTTCGCGGTTGTGGCAGCGGTTGCAGGCGAGCGCGGCGTGTTTGCCTTCGAGTTTATAGCCGGTCTTATTATGGTCGAGGGTCTTGGGTTCCCAGCGCACCATGTTGAAGGATTCGCCGTTATGATCGGAGTGGCACTTGATGCACGAATTGGTGCGCGCGCCGGGGGCGACCAGGGTTGCGTGCAATCCTCTCCGCTGCTGCAATCTCAAGCTAATCTCTCTATGACAATCAAGGCAGCGAAAGTCGGGCGAACTCGACTTGACTGCGTGGCAGCGGGTGCAGTTGGTTGGACCCTCCAACTCACGGTGCGCCCGCGATAAAGCTCCGGGAGATATTTGCGAACTTCCCAGAGCAGGAATGAGTGCCAGCAAAAAGAGCACGCGGCAGAGTGCGACTGCTTGAGACACGAAGAGCGCGCGAGCTACGTGGGTGC
>CAILAZ010000158.1 GCA_903832295.1 uncultured Acidobacteriota bacterium | reverse complement strand
GAGGATTTGATCAGGGGGGAAGTGTAAGTACGGGCAATGGGGTTCGGAGGCGTCAATGCGAGTGGAGGGGGGAGAGAGAATCGAGTGGTGGCTGGAAAGCTTGGGGCGGCACTGGAGAGATGAGCGGCGCTGGGATCCTTCGCGTTGCTCAGGATGACACTTCAAAAACAAAGACAAGAGCAAAAGCAAGGACAAGAGCAAGAACAGGCAAGAGCAAGAACAGGCAGGAGCAAGAGCAAGAGCAAGAACAGGCAGGAGCAAGAGCAGGGACAGGGCAAGAGCAAGAGCAAGAACAGGCAGGAGCAAGAGCAGGACAGGGGCAAGAGCAAGGGCAAGAACAGGCAGGAGCAAGAGCAGGGACAGGGGCAAGAGGTTTCCGAAGTTTCTAGGCGACACTTACGGGGAGGGTAAGCGTATTGCCGGATTGTGGGCGGGGGTAGGGGTGACTACTCTGGTTGCACCGATGATACCCGATCCATATTTTCCGATAGAAGCCGAGCTGACGGTTTGCACGTGGTGCGGAGAGAAGCTGGGGAAGAACGAGATGCCGAAGCGGAGCGCGGCGGTGTTCTGCTCAAGGCGGTGCGAGATTGAGGCGAACTTCTGGCTGTACCAGGAGTTCTGCGTAATCGAGATTACGAATCCGCTGCAGTCGGCCGAGGGGCACTGCGACAGTCCCTAGCGCGACAAATCCCTGGTGCGACCTAGCGCGGGGATGGGCGGGCGGCCGGGCCTGACTGATAGACGATGCGGCCGCCAACGACGGTGAGCTCAACGGTGACATTCTGAATGGCTCGTGGGTCGATGGCGAAAAGGTCATCGCTGAGCAGAACTACGTCTGCAAGTTTTCCTTCCGTGATACTTCCCTTCTGTTTCTCCTGAAATTCGGCGTAGGCCGAACCCATGGTGTAGGCCTCGATGGCCTCGGCCACGGTGAGCTTTTGCGCGGGGTACCAGCCCTGGGGATGCTTGCCGTCCGTGGTGGCGCGGGTGACGGCGGCGTAGAGGCTGGTGAGGGGTTCGAGGGGGACGACAGGCCAGTCGGTGCCGAAGGCGAGGTGGACGTGATTGTCAAGCATGGTGCGCCAGGCGTAGGAGGTGGCGGCGAGCTCAGGGGTGATGCGGGTTTCGGCCCAGCGGCCATCGTCGATGGCGTGGTAGGGCTGCATGGAGGCGACGACACCGAGGTCGCGGAAGCGGGCGAAGTCGGCGGGGGCGACGTGCTGGGCGTGCTCGATGCGGAAGCGGCGGTCGCGGGGGCCGTTTTGCTTTTCGACTTCGGCGTAGAGATCGAGAACGGTGGAGACGGCACGGTCTCCGATGGCGTGGGTGCAGGCCTGCATGCCGGCACGGTCGAGGCCGAGGAGTTCGCGGCGGATCTTCTCGGGGGGGAGCATGTCTGCGGCGAGGAGGCCGTGGGAGGTGGGAGCGTCGCGGTAGCCCTGGAACATGTAGGCGGTGGTGGAGCCGAGAGATCCGTCGGCATAGGCCTTGACAGCTCCGTAGCGGAGCATGGAGGAGCCGAAGGCGCGGCGGATGCCGAGGCGGGCCTGATCCTCCCAGGCGGCGATGACGGGGGCGGCGTAGATGCGGACGGTGAGTTCGTTGCGCTCGGCGAGTTCAGAGTAGGCGGCGAGGTCGTCGTAGGAGGGATTCATGTCCTGCACGCTGGTGAGGCCGATGCGGGCGGCGTGGGCCATGGCGCGGTGGACGGCCTTAAGGCGCAGCTGGTGGGAGAGTGGCGGAAGGATGGCGGCGACGCGAGCCATGGCCGCGTCCTTGAGGATTCCGGTGGGCTCGCCGGTGGGGTCGTGGAGGATCTGCCCGCCGGGCGGGTCGGGAGTTTCGCGGGTGATTCCGGCGAGCTTGAGGGCGGCGGAGTTGGCGAGGGCCATGTGGCCGTCCATGCGCTCAAGGAAGACGGGGATGGCGGCGGTGGCGGGGTCGATGAGCTGGCGGGTGGGGAGCTCGTCATGGCCGCTCTTCTGCGCCCAGACTTGGTCATCCCAGCCGCCGCCGATGATCCAGGAGCCGGGGGCGGTGGTGGCGGCACGGGCGGCGATGATGTGGGCGAATTCGGCAAGGCTGGCGGTGTCATGCACGTTGATGCTGTCGAGGGAGAGTCCGCCGCTGGTGAAGTGGAGGTGAGCGTCGTTGAAGCCGGGGAGGAGGAGGCGTCCGTGGGCATCGATGACGCGGGTTTTGTCGCCACGCCAGCGGTCGATTTCACTGGAGGTGCCGACGGCGACGATGCGCTCGCCGAGGATGGCGACGGCCTCGGCGCGGGGATGGGCGGAATCGACGGTCCAGACATGGGCGTTGGTGATGATGAGATCAGCGGCGGGGCGGGTCTGGGAGACGGCAAGGGTTCCTGTGGCGAGGAGGGCGAAGGCGCAGAGGGCGCGCAGGAGGAGAGTGGAGTCAACGGTCATTGCGGTCTCCGGGAGACAGGCTGGAAGTTGGATGCGGCGAACGGTGGCTCCACTGCCGGTTAACGCTCGCTGATTACTGGCTAACGCTGTCCCCATTGCAATTTGCTGCGAAGGATATCAAAGAACGGACGGCGAATGCGCAGGAGTTTGACGCAGTAGGCAGCCTTGCGAACTTCGATGCGATCTCCCTGGACGACCTGGGTGCCGACCTGACCGTCAATGCTGAGAACGCCATCGGCACCGCTCTCAAGGCGGACGGAGATGGAGGCATCGTCGCCGACGACGAGGGGGCGGTGGGTGAGCGAGTGGGGACAGATGGGAGTGAGCAGGATGGCATCGACGCTGGGCATGAGGACGGGGCCTCCGGCAGCGAGCGAGTAGGCGGTGGAGCCGGTGGGAGTGGCAAGGATGACGCCGTCGGCCTGGTACTCAACCACGCGCTCGCCGTTGATGCATAGCTCAAAGCCGATGAGGCGGGCGACGGTGCTCTTGATGACGGCATCGTTGAGAGCGTGGTAGTGGGCGACCTCGTGGTTATCGCGAATGAGATGGCAGGCGAGAACGGAGCGCGCTTCGATGGGACAGCGGCCTTCGACGGCGGCCTCCAACGTGGGGTAAAGATCGTCGAGGCTGACCTCGGTGAGGAATCCGAGGGAGCCGAGGTTGACGGCGATGAGGGGAATTTCGGCGGCACCGATGGCGCGGGCAGCGGAGAGCAGGGTTCCATCGCCACCGAGGACGAGGACGAACTCGGGCTGCTGCTGGGCGAGTTCGGCGCGGGGGACAACAAAGTCATGGGCCCGATAGACAGCGGTCTGCTCATCGACATAGACGCGGTATTCGCGGGCGTGGAGCCAGTGGAGAGCTTCGGCGATGATGGCGGCGAGTTCAGGCTTTGCAGGCTTGGAGACGATGGCGGCGATCTTCACAGTTTATTTGTACTCCACTTCGGGAGTTTGAGGAGAGGGGAAGAAGGCGTGAATGAGAAATTCGCGGTTGCCCTCGGTGCCAAGGATGGGCGAGTCGATGACGTCGAGGGTGTGTCCGCCGAGGGAGAGGACGGAGTCACGGACCTTGGCGACGGCTCCGAGTTGAGCGGCTTCATTGCGGACGATGCCGCCTTTGCCGACGAGCTCGCGGCCAACTTCAAACTGGGGCTTGATGAGCAGGACAAGCTCGCGGCGGGGCTGTCCTTTGTTGGCGAAGGCAGAGGCAATGGCGGCGGGGAGAACCTGGGTGGCGGAGATGAAAGAGACATCCATGGAGATGAACTCGACGGGCTCGGGGATTTGGTGGGGCTCGAGGTAGCGGGCGTTGGTCTTCTCCAACAGACGGATGCGCGGGTCGGCCCGAAGGCCGGCGTCGATCTGACCGTATCCGGTATCGACGGCGAGGACGCTGGCGGCGCCGTGCTGGAGCATGCAGTCGGTAAAGCCTCCGGTGGAGGTGCCTACATCCATGCAGACGGCGTTGGTGAGAGAGATGCTCCAATGGGCGAGGGCGGCTTCGAGCTTGAGACCGCCACGGGAGACGTAGCGGAGATCGGAGCCGAGAAGGCGGATGACACAGTCATCCGAGACGGCGTGGCCAGACTTCTGGAGCTTCTGCTCATCGACCATGACGCGGCCGGCAAGGATCATGGCCTGGGCGCGCTCACGCGAGGGTACAAGTCCGCGCTCGACCATGAGGACATCAATTCGCTTCTTCACAACGGTTCCCTTCAACGACGGAAGAATACACGTGGATTCGGTAATCAAGATTGTAAGGCTTGCGTGGGAAATGCGTGCGGGGAGTAGCTATGCAGAGCGCACCGAGAGCGGTGCAGAATGGAGAAAGGTGCATGGTTATTGGGCGAAACGCGTGCGCGAGAGAGTTTCCCGAGGGCATTTCCACATGTGTGTTGAAAAATAGGGTGGAGGCACAGGAGAGGAGATTGTGCAAGGGAATGGCAAATATTTGTGGGCGCACCGGGAGCGGTGCAGAGTGGAGAAAAGCCCATGGATACAGGGCCGGCGGGATGGACGGAGCGGTTGTGCACCGGTATTTCCACACATGTGTTGAAATCATGAACCCAAGTTGTGGAGGAGAAGAGCACGCAAGAGCTCCAGCTTAGGTTAGAATGGCGAGACTCCAAACCCATGCCAACGACGAAACAAAAGAAAGTTCCGGTAGCGAGCAAGCCGTTCTCACTGGTGTCTGCCGATGCCCAGCAGAAGATGTTTGACGCGGTGAAGACAATGAAGGTGACGGAAGCGAGCGGCGCAGAGATTGCGGAGATTGCCGTGTGCCTGTGCGTGGGTGCAGCCGACCCGGTAATTGCGGCGTGCGCGGCAGGCGGCGCGAAGAAGGTTCGGAAGACGAAGACGGCAGGCAAGCGCGGAGGCCGGGTGACTGGTGCGACGCTGACCGCAGTGGAAGCGCTGCTGGGCAACGAGAAGGCTACGGCCGTGGTGTGCGTGGGCAAGGTGGCGAAGGGCGAGGACTTTCGCAGCGCTTTCCAATTTGCGGCGAGGCACAAACTGCCGATTCTGTACGTGCTGGCGAACCGGATAACGCCGAAGGGCAAGCAGGAGATGGATCTGCGGACGCTGTACGCGGAGTTTGGGATTCCGGTGTTCAGCGTGGACGCAAATGACGCAATCGCGGCCTACAGGGTGGCGACCGAGGCGCTGCACAATGCGCGGCATCATCGTGGACCTTGTGTGATTGAGGCGCTGACGCTGCCGGGGAAGAGCGCGGGGGCGCTGGAGCTGCTGCAGGGATACATGGAGCGGCACGGCAACTGGCCCGCATAAGAACGCCGCATCCATCCGGATGCGGCGGGTACAACACTTCCGACAACTTAAATCAGTATATGGAGACCTGCTCGGCGGGGGGCTTGAGGCGGATCACGAACTCCTGCTGCACCTCCTTGATTTCGACATCATCGCCGTAGGTCTGCATGTGCGGGGCGAGCACCTGGAGGCGGAGCTTGCCGAAGGGGATGTCATCGATGTGTGCTTTGCCATCGTTGTCAGTCTTGAGCTGGAAGCCGTCGCGGTCCTGCGAGCCGTCTTTGCGGAGGGAGTGGACGACGACGCTGGCATTCTTGATGGGCTTGCCGTTGGTGTCCTTAATGACGACGAAGGAGAGGGCGCAGAACTGCTCGCGCGGTTTCTGCTTCTTTTCTGCGGCAGAGAGGCAAAGGGGGACAATCAGCAACAACGTCAGGAGAACGGCGAACTGAGACTTGGGGCTCTTCCTCATGGTCTTCCTCGTGGTGAAAGTCCGGGATGGTCCATTGTAAGCGGAAGTGCTGAAACTGCAAAGGATTGGGGTGGAGGGGAAAGGTTTCAGCTCTGGATACATGAAATATGAGTGAATTACGCTCATGGCGGCTTGACATGGCCGTACGGGAAGGGTAAATTAGCACTCGTATGGCGAGAGTGCTAACAGCATCCTTCCGGGGGTGTGCTCCGCCAACGTTTGAGAGGCGGCCTGGCCGCCGAGTTCTGCTCAATCCCGAAAGGAGTTCCCGAGAATGGCAACAGCATTGACCACGAAGCTGACCCCGTTGCATGACCGTATTGTCGTGAGCCGCATCGCCGAGGCGGAGACGTCGCGCGGCGGCATCATCATCCCTGATACCGCAAAAGATAAGCCGCAGGAAGGCGAAGTGATCGCCGTCGGCAAGGGCAAGTCGAACGATGAAGGCAAGGTATTTCCGCTGGCAGTGAAGGCGGGCGACCGCATCCTGTTTGGCAAGTATGCAGGCACCGAGATCAAGATCGACGGCGAAGAGCTGCTGATCATGCGCGAGGAAGAAGTCCTCGGCATCCTCGAGAAGTAATATCCGGCGGCTATTGGCCGCCCTATTCTTTTCCGCCCGCATGGGTGGAGCAGTCAAGAAATCCTGAAGGAGCTTTAAAGATGGCAAAGCAGATTGTTCACGGTGAGGAATCCCGTCAGGCTATTCTCCGCGGCGTAAATACCCTGGCAGATGCAGTCAAGGTAACGCTGGGACCGAAGGGCCGCAACGTTGTAATCGAGAAGAAGTTTGGTTCGCCGCTGATTACCAAGGACGGCGTGACTGTGGCCAAGGAGATCGAGCTGAAGGACACGCTCGAAAACATGGGCGCGCAGATGGTAAAGGAAGTCGCCAGCAAGACCAGCGACATCGCCGGCGACGGCACCACGACGGCGACCGTGCTGGCACAGGCGATCTTCCGCGAGGGCGTGAAGACGGTTGCAGCAGGCGCGAACCCGATGGCGCTGAAGCGCGGCATCGAGAAGGCCATTGTGGCGGTGAACGGCTCAGTGGACAAGGAAGGCAACCGCATTCCGGGCGCGCTGGACAAGCTGAGCAAGCCGGTGGACCGCGAAGAGCTGATCGCCCAGGTGGGCACGATCTCCGCCAACAACGACGAGACCATTGGCCACATCATTGCGGAAGCGATGAAGAAGGTGGGCAAGGACGGCGTGATTACCGTGGAAGAAGCCAAGACCATGGAGACGCAGCTGGAAGTGGTCGAAGGCATGCAGTTCGACCGCGGCTACCTGTCGCCGTACTTTGTGACCGATGCCGAGCGCATGGAAGCAGTTCTTGAGAACGCCGTGATCCTGATCCACGAAAAGAAGATCAGCAGCATGAAGGATTTGCTGCCGCTGCTGGAGCAGGTCGCGAAGAGCGGCCGGCCGCTGGTGATCATCGCCGAGGATATTGACGGCGAAGCACTGGCGACCCTGGTGGTAAACAAGCTGCGCGGCACGCTGAACGTGGCCGCCGTCAAGGCTCCTGGCTTTGGCGACCGCCGCAAGGCAATGCTGCAGGACATCGCGATTCTGACCGGCGGCAAGGCGATCACGGAAGACCTGGGCCTGAAGCTGGAAAACATCACGCTGGCCGACCTTGGCAACGCCAAGAAGGTGACCATCGACAAGGACAACACGACCATCGTCGAGGGCAACGGCAAGTCGGAAGACATCTCCGGCCGAGTGAAGGAAATCCGCGCCCAGATCGACAAGACCACCAGCGACTACGATCGCGAGAAGCTCCAGGAACGCCTTGCGAAGCTCGTGGGCGGCGTTGCGGTGATCAAGGTGGGCGCTGCGACCGAGACCGAGATGAAGGAAAAGAAGGCTCGCGTGGAAGACGCGATGCACGCAACCCGCGCTGCCGTTGAAGAAGGCATCGTCCCGGGCGGCGGCGTTGCCCTGATCCGCTGCATCGCAGCCGTGGAAGCCCTGAAGCTGGCCGGCGACGAGCAGATTGGCGCGAACATTGTGAAGCGCGCACTGGAAGAGCCCCTTCGCCAGATTGTGGCGAACGCGGGCGAAGAAGGCGCAGTGATTATCGGCAAGATCCGCGACAACAAGGACACGGCCTACGGCTACAACGCGCAGACCGGCGAATTTGTTGACCTGGTGAAGGCCGGCGTCATTGACCCGACGAAGGTGACCCGCACGGCCCT
>CAILAZ010000157.1 GCA_903832295.1 uncultured Acidobacteriota bacterium | reverse complement strand
GCCGTAAATTGCTTGGAGATCGAGCCAATCGAGTACCGCCTCTCCGTCCGCGCCGCCGTCTTCGGCTTCAGCCGCGCTCGCCCGTAAGCCTGCGTATAAACCACCTTGCCCTGCTCCACAATTGCCACCGAGGCCGAAGGCACCCCCGTCTGCTCCAGCACCTGTTTCGCGATCACGTCGATCCGCTCGCGCTTGTGTGCGTCGATTGTCTGCGCCTGCGCCACCGCCAATGCGGCACACACCAGCACAGCGCCGCTCATTCGAGCCATCATTCTGCTCATCTTCACTCTCCGGAATTGCCGCTCTGATTATCCTGCAAGGGAAGGGAAGCGCACCAGTCCGCGGTCGCTATCACTTTGGGTTGGTTTCGACGCATAATGATCTCCATCAGGAGAGTGCTCTTATGCCTACCCCGGACTCACCCACGCCCCAGCATCCCGCTACCGCGCATGTCGCCGAAGCCCACAAGCTCCTTCAGGCCCTGCGCAACCAGCTTCAGCAGCATCCCGAACTCGACGAAGCCATCACCAAGCTGGAGCTTGCTCTCAGCGCGCTCACCCTGCAAACCGGCGGCTGGCTCTAAACAGAAAACCCCCTCCAGCCGTTTAGCTGGAGGGGGAGTTTCTTGCTTCTCACATCCGCGAACTCTTACCTGCGACCGCCGTGTCCGCCACCCCGCGATGCATAGCTGTGGCCGCCGCTATATCCGCCGCCGCCCCGGCTGTATCCACCGCCGCCACGGCTGTATCCGCCGCCGTAGCTGCCACGGTATCCGCCGCGGTATCCACCACCGTAGCCGCCGCGATAGTAGCCGCCCCTGTACCCGTATCCACCGCCCCACCATCCGCCCACCACAATCGGACTCGGATAAACATAGGGCTCGTAGTCATAGCCATACTCCACGTATGGTGCCGGAGGGTAAACGTACGCCGGAGCCACGTATCCATACGCCGGCCGTCCAATGCCAATGCCGATTGCTACCTGCGCGCTCGCCTTCTGCGGTGCCGCCAGCGCGACTGCAAGAACCAGACCAAATATCGCGAGTACCGTTTTCTTCATCATTTCTCCAGACCTCGATGCTCTGTACCAGTGAAAACCCGGCCCCTGAGAAAAGTTTCGCGCAGCATGGCACCACTTCCAGCAGGTAGCCATCTTTCCCCTTTGTCTCTTGCGCCTTTTCGGCTTCTCGACGCATAATAACGCCTCTTCTTAGTTGTTTTTGGAGCTATCGAATGCCTGCCCTCCTGAGCCTTGATGAAGCGAGCCAGGTCGCCCTGTTCACCTTTGCCGGCGTTGTCACGGACCGGGATATTCTGGACGGCTTCCGCGCAATCCGGGGCTGGATGGCCACCAATGGCCCGGTATCCAGCATCACCGATTTTTCCGCGGTCACAGAGTTCAGCGTCACCTCGCAAGCCGTCAACTTCCTCGCAGCCCAGCCCCCACTGGTTCCAGACGGCTATCTCCGGATCGTCGTCGCTCCCCGCGACGAAATCTTCGGCATGGCCCGCATGTTTGAAATGCTGGGCAGCAGCACCCGCGCCAGCGTGCAAGTCGTCCGCCTCCTAGGCGAGGCTCACGCCCTCCTCGGCCGCGAGCACTTCGAATTTCACCCTCTACTCGAGCTCTGACCCTTATCTCATCGCGTAAACTCCGCAACTCCCCGGAACGAAACCCCCTCGGAAGGAATACAATAGACGGGGAAGACATTATTTCTCATCGAGAAGGGTCCAGTGCCGCCTCTGTTGCGGCCGGGGTCTGGACTCGCGACAATTTCGGATGATTGGAGCCTGAATGGCAGGAAACTCAAGAACTACTTTCACAAAGCGCTCGAAGGAGCGCGCTCGGCAGGAGAAGCGCGTCGAGAAGTCCCAGAAAATGGAGCAGCGTAAACAGGAGAAGTCGGCCGAGCCGGTCGAGCGTTCTGGCGAACCCGTCATTCAGTATGACGAGGATGGTCAGCCAATCGCGCTGGATTTTAACGACTTCTAGACGGATTCGCCCCGTCGAACTCTAAACCCGATCGCGGGTCACATCGAACCTAAACAATAGCCCCACATCTTCCTCACGGAATGTGGGGCTTTGTTCATTCCCACTCCCGGACCTCTTGCCCTCACCCCTCCGCATCCAATCCATCTCAACCAAAAATCAGGAGGACTATATGTTCGTCGTCGCGGGCTCGACCGGAAATACCGGAAGTGTTGTTGCATCCCGCCTGCTCTCCGCCGGCAAAAAAGTGCGCGCAATCGGCAGAACCTCCGAGCGTCTGCAATCCATCTCCCGCAAGGGCGCCGAGCCTTTCGTCGCCGATCTCACCGACCGCGAGGCCCTCGCCCAGGCCTTCACCGGAGCCGATGGCGTTTACATCATGCTCCCGCCCGATCCCTCCGGCCCTGACTTCCGTGCCCATCAGGAGGCCATCACCGAAGCCGTCGCCTCCGCTCTCGAGCACTCCCACGTCAAGCACGCCGTCACCCTCAGCAGCATCGGCGCCGATAAGCCCGACAGGACCGGCCCCGTCGTCGCACTCCACCGCATGGAGGAGCGCCTCAACCGCATCTCCGGACTCAACGTCCTTCACCTTCGTGCTGGATACTTCATGGAGAACACCCTCATGCAGGCGCAGATGATTCACAATCTCAACGTCGCCACCGGACCCGTCCTGCCCGAACTCAAACTCCCCATGATTGCCGCTCGTGACATCGGCGAAGCCGCCGCAACCGCCCTGCTCAACTTCGATTTCAACGGCCACCAGGTCCGTGAGCTACAGGGTCCGCGGGATATCACCATGCACGAAGTCGCCTCCATCATCGGCCGCGCCATCGGCAAGCCCGACCTCAAGTACGTCCAGGCCTCCGACGATCAGGCCCGCGCCGGAATGCTGCAATCCGGCATGCCCGCCGACCTCGTTCGCCTCATCCTCGAAATGGCCGTCTCTCTCAACTCCGGATACATGAAGGCTCTCGAGCCTCGTAGCGCCCGCAACACTACGCCCACCACCTATGAAACTTTCGTCCAGCAGGAATTCCTGCCCGTCTATCGCGGCAGCAAAGTAGCAGCCTAGTCCGTTCAGCGTGCCGCCAGCCGGTTCAACCGTTCGCTGGCGGCCGCCAGCGTCTCCGGGCGCTTGCAGAATGCGAATCGCACCTGCTGCGCCCCCAGGCTGCTGCTGTAAAAGCTCGACCCCGGAACCGCCGCCACGCCAATATCCGCAATCAGGTGCTTCACAAATTCCACATCGTCGCGGAAGTGGAATCCCGAAACGTCCGTCATGATGTAGTACGCCCCGCGCGGCCTGTACGCCACCAGTCCCGACCCGCGCAGCGCCGCCAGCAACTGGTCGCGCCGCCCAAGGTAGTCGCTCGATAAATGCTCGTAATAGCTCGCCGGAAGCCCCAGCGCCCCCGCCCCCGCCGCCTGCAGCGGAGCCGCCGCTCCCACGGTCAAAAAGTCATGCACCTTGCGGATCGCCCCCGTCAAATCCGCCGGCGCAATCGTCCACCCCACCCGCCATCCCGTCACGCTGTAGGTCTTGGACATCCCGTTGATCGTGATCGTCCGTCCCGCCATCCCCTCAATCGTCGCCGGAGAAACATGCACCGCCCCGTCATACAGAATGTGCTCGTAGATCTCGTCCGTAATCGCAATCACGTCAAACTCCACGCACAGGTCGCGAATCGTCTCCAGCTCCGCCCGCGTAAAAACCTTCCCCGTCGGATTATTCGGCGTGTTCAAAATGATCGCCCGCGTCTTCTTGTTGAACGCCGCCCGCAACTCATCCCCGTCGAACCACCACTCGCCGTCCGCCTCCGCCGGAGGATGAAGCGAAACATACTTCGGCGCCGCGTCACTCAGAATCGCGTCCGCCCCATAGTTCTCATAGAACGGCTCAAACACCACTACCTCGTCGCCCGGATTCACCGTCGCCAGCAGAGCCGCAATCATCGCCTCCGTCGCCCCGCAGCACACCGTAATCTCGGTCTCCGGATCCACCGTCAGCCCCTGCCACTCCAGTGTCTTGGCCGCAATCCCCTCTCGCAAATCCCGCGCCCCCCAGGTAATCGCATACTGGTTGATGTCGGCCTCAATCGCCGCCTGCGCCGCCCGCTTCAGCTCCGCCGGCGCCGGAAAATCTGGAAACCCCTGCGCCAGGTTGATCGCCTTGTGCCGCAGCGCCTGCCGTGTCATCTCGCGGATCACGCTCTCGGTAAATTGCGCCGCCTTCGCGCTCACTCGCACGCCCGTTGGTAGATTCATTTGTGTCGATGTATCCTTCTGCCTCGGAATCAACTCCGCCCCGCACGCTCTCCAGCATAAAGCTCGCGCCCAAAAATGCAAAAGCCCCATTCGGATCGTTTCCCGAACGGGGCCATCGCCTTTTCCATCGCGTATTAGAAATCCGCGTCCAGAATCACCCTGTACCGCGCCTTGCCTGCCTCCAGGTGTTCCAACGCCTCATTCACCCTGCTCATCGGGAAGCGCTCCACCTGCGGCGCAATCTTGTGCCGCGCCGCAAACTCCAGCATGGTCGCAATGTCCACCGGAGCCCCTGTCGGCGACGCCGAAATCTCCCGCTCCGCTCCGATCAAGTCAAACACCTGCACCGGAATCGGCTCCGGCACCGCGCCCACCACGTGCATCCGTCCCTTCGGTCGCAGCGTCCGTATCAGCGCGCCCCACTCCAGCGGCGCATTCGCCGTCACCAGCAGCATGTCCAGCGAGCCTGCAATTTTCTTGATCGCTTTCACATCCTTGCTCGCCACCACGTGATGCGCGCCCAGCCGCTTCGCCTCCTCGAACTTCGACTCGTTTGAGGTGAACGCCGTCACGTCGCATCCCCACGCGTTGGCAAACTTCAATGCCATGTGACCCAGCCCGCCAATCCCCAGCACTCCCACCCGCGCCGTCGGACTGATCGAGTGCAGCACAAACGGGTTGAACACCGTGATCCCTCCGCACAGCAGCGGTCCCGCCGTCGTCGCGTCCAGCCCCGCTGGCAGTGGAATCACCCATGCCCAATGTGCCCGCACCCGGTTGGCAAATCCGCCCGCATGCCCCACAATCGTCGGCTGCGCGTTCAGGCACAGGTGCTGGTCGCCTTGCAGGCACAGGTAGCAATGCATGCAGCTCTCCGCCGTCCAGCCCACCCCCACGTGGTCGCCCACCTTCACGCCTTTCGTCTGTCCCCCCAAGGCCACCACTTTCCCAATCGCCTCGTGCCCAGGCACAAACGGATACCGCGAGATCCCCCAGTCGTTGTTCAGTACCGACAGGTCAGAGTGGCACAGCCCGCAATGCTCCACCTCTACCTCGACCTCTTCCGCTCCCAGCGCACCGGGATCAAACTCATACCGCGCCAGCTTCTGCTTTGCGCCCTGTGCCGCCCACGCCTGTATTTTTGCCATGGAGTCTCTCTACCCTTGCCGCCGGTCCCGCTTCTCCGGCGCCTTTCTTCTAAAGATTACTCACCGCGATTCACGCAGATTCTACCCGCGCACCTCATTGGATGTTCCAGCCCCGGTTCCGGGTGCCGAATCATAGGATTTCCTGCCCGATTGACTCCGCCCGCATAAACGGCTATAAACAATGGCATCATGATCTGCTGTTGCCGGATGTGTCGCATCTCTGCCTGCTGTTGTTGCGGGAAGGTGCCCTCTGGCGAAAGCGTGATCGTGGAATAGAACCTTATTCAACCGATTTCACGAAACCACCGCCAGAAGCTCTCTGGCGGTGGTTTTTTATTTAACCCGAACGCGGGCGCTCCGCATCGGAACAAGCAAGGCTCTCGCACACAACTTTCGCGGTTCGCTCAGCGCGCGCCGGATGGAGACAAAATGCCAATTGCAAACAGCATCACCGAGTTGATTGGGAAGACGCCACTCCTCTACCTCAACAAGATCACCCAGGGTGCCGCCGCTCGTGTCGCCGTCAAGCTTGAGAGCCAGAATCCCCTGGCCTCCGTCAAAGACCGCATCGGCGTTGCTCTCATCGAGGCCGCCGAGCGCGATGGAAAAATCCATCCCGGCAAAACCGTGCTCATCGAGCCCACCAGCGGAAACACCGGAATCGCCCTCGCCTTCGTCGCCGCCGTCAAAGGCTACGAACTCATCCTCACCATGCCGGAAACCATGAGCCTCGAGCGCCGCGTTCTCCTCCTCGCCTTCGGCGCAAAAATCGTTCTCACTCCCGGACCCAACGGCATGAAGGGCGCCGTCGCCAAGGCCGAAGAGATTCTCGCCACCACCCCCAACGGCTACATCCTCCAGCAGTTCAACAACCCCGCCAATCCCCAGATTCACTACGACACCACCGGCCCTGAAATCTGGAATGACACCGGCGGCAAAGTCGATATCCTCATCTCCGGCGTCGGCACCGGGGGCACTCTCACCGGCGTCAGCCGTTACATCAAGGAGCGCAATCCCAACTTCAAGGCCATCGCCGTCGAGCCTGCCGACAGTCCCGTCCTCTCTGGAGGCAAGCCCGGCCCTCACAAAATTCAGGGCATCGGAGCCGGCTTCGTCCCCGGCGTGCTTGATACCAAGCTCATCGATGAAGTCGTTCAGGTCACCAACGACGAAGCCGTTGCCTTCGCCCGCCGCCTGCCGAAAGAAGAAGGCCTCCTCGTCGGCATCTCCGCCGGAGCCGCTGTTTTCGCGGCCCTCAAGGTCGCCCAGCGTCCTGAGAATGCCGGCAAGCTCATCGTTGCCGTCATCCCCAGCTTCGGCGAGCGTTATCTCTCCACCATTCTCTTTGAGGAACTCCGCAAGGAAGCCCAGTCGCTTCCCACGCACCCGATCGGCGAGCCGGCCAAGGTCTGATCCTCCCCACAAACTGAAAAGTCCCAAGGGCGCAGTGCCCTTGGGACTCCTCTCTTTTCGGATGTGCCGTGCCTTACTTGCTGTCGCCGTCGTGATCCACATCTCCTGCGCTGCTCAGGGTCACTCGATCCTGAACCGTGTACGGAGCTGCTTTCTGCGGAGGCGTCGGCGTGGCTTGTGTCGGTGCTTGCGGAAGTGTGGAAGAACTGACGGGATTGATCATGATCTACAGCTCCTTGCGCTGTACTCTCACCATCGGCTCCCGCGCTCCGTAACTTCACTTATGGAGCATTAATTACGGCTAATTCTCATTCCGCCCCACGCCAAGCCCGAGCCCACCACCGCCATGTGAATCACCGTGTTCCGCAATTCGTCCCAGTGTTGTGACAGCACGCTCGGTGCTCCTGCCGCGCCGCAGTTCCCAAAGTACGCCACATTCGCGTAGTGATCTGCCAGCGCAATCCCAGTCCGCTTGCACACGTTCTCCAGCATCCGCAGGTTCGCCTGGTGGCCGATGAAAACCTGCCGCCGCTTCTCATCCTCCGGCAGCGACGCCTTCAGGTTCTTCACCACGTCCGTCGTTGTCTTGATCGCGAACACCTGCACCGCGTGACCTTCCTGTGCAAAGTGCCCGCCCGTCGGAATCGTGATCTGGTGCTGTCCTGCCGGATCGCTCTGGAAGCTCGTCTCTGAAATTTCTGCCGCCGCCGGAATCCGCGAACTCACAATCGCCGCCGTCGCCGCGTCGCCAAACAGCACCGCCTGCCTCCGGTCGCGGTAGTCGATGCTCCTTGTAAAGGTCTCGCTGTTCACCACCAGCACATAATCCGGCAGTGCCTCCGGCCTCATCTGGTTTAAGAAGTGCATCTGTGAGGCAAAGCTCGAGCACGCCGATTGCAGATCGAAGCACGTCGCTCCAATCCCCAG
>CAILAZ010000156.1 GCA_903832295.1 uncultured Acidobacteriota bacterium | reverse complement strand
CGCATTTTTTCGCGCAACTCCACCGAGGCGGTCTCCACGTCCACGCGCTTGAGCAGCTCCTTGATCGCCTCCGCGCCCATCATGGCCTTGAAGCCGGTGGCGCGGAACTGGAGATCGAGTTCGCGGAACTTTACTTCGTCCTTGATGATCTCGCGGTCCTTAACTGGAGCTTCGCCGGGCTCGACGACCACGTAGGCCTCGAAGTACAGCACCGACTCCAGGTCGCGCAGAGAGATATCCAGGATGTGCCCGATACGGCTGGGCAGGCCCTTGAAGAACCACACGTGCGAGCACGGGGAAGCCAGCTCAATGTGGCCGAGGCGTTCACGGCGCACCTTGCTGAGCGTGACTTCCACGCCGCACTTGTCGCAGATGACGCCGCGGTGCTTCATGCGCTTGTACTTGCCGCAGAGGCACTCCCAGTCGGTGACTGGGCCAAAGATACGGGCGCAGAACAGGCCGTCGCGTTCGGGTTTGAAGGTACGGTAGTTGATCGTCTCCGGCTTGGTTACTTCACCGTGCGACCAGCTGCGAATCTTCTCCGGCGAGGCGAGCTGAATCTTAATGGCGTCAAAATCCGCAATGTTGTTTCCGAGATCGAATGGGCTCGAGCGGTACAAATTGCCTCCTCACCTGGACGTTCGGTTTAGCGTCCAGGACTTGCGGCCTTGCGCGGCCGCCTTCGCTTCCGGTCGTCGACTCCCAGCCGTTGGCCGTCAGAGCCAACTGTGTGGGAACCTTAATTTCTCCCGCCGCTGCCGGAAGCGCAGCGTGCGGGTTCAACTCATGAGAGCGAGAGAGCGGTGGGCGCCGGCTGACGACCGGCGGCCACCGTCTAAATCGCTAGTCGGCCGCTGCCGGAACGGGCTCGACCGGAACCCTCGGCTTCACCTTGACCAGTTCCACGTCAAGGCAGAGCGCCTGCAGTTCGCGAATCAGCACGTTGAACGACTCCGGCACGCCCGGCTCGATCGCCGCTTCACCCTTGACGATGGCCTCGTAAATCTTGGTGCGGCCATACACGTCGTCAGACTTGGCGGTCAGCAACTCCTGGAGAATGTAAGCCGCGCCGTAAGCTTCCAGCGCCCACACTTCCATTTCGCCGAAGCGCTGTCCGCCGAACTGCGCCTTGCCGCCCAGCGGTTGCTGGGTGATCAGCGAGTACGGTCCGATGGAGCGCGCGTGGATCTTGTCATCGACCAGGTGAGACAGCTTGAGCATGTAGATGAAGCCCACGGTTACCGGCTGTTCAAAACGGTCGCCGGTCATGCCGTCATAGAGGAACGTCTTGCCTGAGTTCGGCAGGCCCGCACGATCCAGCAGCGCCTTGATTTCAAACTCCTTCGATCCGTCGAACACCGGCGAGGCGAAGTAGCAGCGCTCTTCCATGTCATGCGCGATCTTCAGCAGTTTGTCATCATCAATGCCGTCGAAGTCCGGCACAAACGGCATGCCGGTGAATAGCTCGCGAATGGATCTGCGGGCTTCCTCGGCGCCGTTGCCATACTCGGCGAGCAGCTCGGTCAGCTTTTTGCCGATCTCAGCGCCAGCCCATCCCAGGTGTGTTTCCAGGATCTGACCGACGTTCATACGGGAAGGCACGCCGAGCGGGTTCAGCACAATCTCCATCGGCGTTCCGTCTTCGAGGTACGGCATATCCTCTTCCGGCAGAATGCGCGCAATGACACCCTTGTTACCGTGGCGGCCGGCCATCTTGTCACCGACGGAGAGCTTGCGCTTCATCGCGACATAGACCTTGACCAGCTTGATGACGCCCGGCGGCAGTTCGTCGCCCTTTTGCAGCTTCTCGATTTTTTCGCGGATGATCTTGCGCAGAACATCGATCTGGCGCGAGGTCATCTCTTCGATTTCGTCGATCTGTTCATTGACGCGCGGGTCCTTGTCGTTCAGCTTGATGCGCTTGAGATTGCGCGTCGAGATGCGTTCGATGGTTTCGCGATCCAGCACAATGTCCTTGGTCAGAAGGCGCTTGTTGGTGCGTTCGTCGTGCAGGTCAGCCTGCACCACTTTGCCGCCAAGCAATCCGTCCAGGCGCTTCAGGCGTTCGTCGGTAAGAATTCGGATTTCATCCGAAAGGTTCTTCTCCAACCGACCAATCTGCATGGCCTCGATCAGCTTTGCGCGCTCGTCCTTCTCCTGGCCCTTGCGCGAGAAGATCTTGACATCGACAACCGTGCCTTCAATACCCGGAGGGCAGGTCAGAGATGCATCGCGAACGTCTCCGGCTTTTTCTCCGAAGATGGCGCGCAGCAGCTTCTCTTCCGGCGTGAGCTGGGTTTCGCCCTTGGGCGTCACCTTGCCTACCAGAATGTCACCGGCTTTTACGCCGGCGCCGATGCGGATGACGCCGCTTTCGTCCAGGTCGCGCAGCGCGCTCTCACTGACGTTGGGGATGTCGCGGGTAACTTCTTCCGGCCCCAGCTTGGTGTCGCGCGCCTCAATCTCGAACTCCTCGATATGGACGGAGGTGTAGTAATCCTCCTTCACCATCTTTTCGGAGACCAGGATTGCATCCTCAAAGTTGTAACCGCGCCATGGCATAAAGGCCACGAGCACGTTGCGTCCCAGCGCCAGTTCGCCGTTGTCGGTGCAGGGGCCGTCGGCAATGACCTGGCCCTTGATGACGCGGTCGCCCTTCTTCACAATCGGGCGCTGGTTGATGCAGGTGTTCTGGTTGGAGCGCTTGAATTTGGTGAGCTGATAAATGTCGCTGCCCACCTCGCGCGAGAGCTGCATCGGATGATGCTCGCCTTCGACGCGCACAATGATGCGCTCGGAGTCCACCGAATCGATGATGCCGGAACGGCGGGCAAGAATCACGGCGCCGGAATCGCGCGCGGTAACCCCTTCCATGCCGGTGCCGACAATCGGAGCCTGTGCGCGAAGCAGAGGAACCGACTGGCGTTGCATGTTGGCGCCCATCAGGGCGCGGTTGGCATCATCGTGCTCCAGGAAGGGAACCAGCGACGCGGCCACCGAAACAAGCTGCTTCGGGCTGACGTCGATGTAGTCCACCTCGGTGCGGCTCACCAGGACGAAGTTGCCGGCCTTGCGGGCGTTCACCAGTTCGGTGACGATATTGCCGCGTTCATCGAGCTCGGCGTTGGCCTGCGCGATGACCCACTTGTCTTCTTCCCAGGCGGAGAGGTAGAAGGAGAACGGCTCGTAGTCGATGAGCTTCTTCTTCTTTCCCTTCAGTTCGGCATTCACCCGGATGAGGTCGTCCTTGTCGAGGTGGTCGCCAACCTTGTAGTCGCTGTCGCCGGCGTTGAGGACCGTGATGTGGTCGAGCACGCGGCCATCTTTTACGCGGCGGTACGGCGACTCGATGAAGCCGTAGTCGTTGATCCTCGCGTAGCAGCTCAGCGACGAAATCAGGCCGATGTTCGGGCCTTCCGGCGTCTCAATCGGACAGATGCGGCCGTAGTGCGTGGGGTGAACGTCGCGAACCTCGAAGCCCGCGCGCTCACGCGACAAACCACCCGGTCCAAGAGCCGAAAGACGGCGCTTGTGCGTAATTTCCGACAACGGGTTGGTCTGATCCATGAACTGCGAAAGCTGCGACGAGCCGAAGAATTCACGGATTGCAGCCATGACCGGTTTGGCGTTCACCAGGTCATGCGGCATTGCCGTGGACATCTCCTGGTAGACGCTCATCTTTTCCTTGATGGCGCGCTCCATGCGGACCAGGCCAATGCGGAACTGGTTCTCCATGAGCTCGCCCACCGCGCGCACGCGGCGGTTGCCAAGGTGATCGATGTCATCCACCGAGCCGATGTTCTTGCGCAGCTTGAGCAGGTAGCGGATGGTGGCGTAGAAATCGTCCGGCTCCAGCGTGCGGATCTTGCGGTCGGTCGCGTCTTCGTTGTCAAACAGCTTGATGTTGAACTTCAAGCGGCCCACGGCCGAGAAATCGTACTTCCGGGCATCGAAGAACATGCCGTGGAAGAGCGCAGTCGCCGTATCCAGGGTCGGCGGATCGCCCGGACGCAGCTTGCGGTAGATTTCGATCAGCGCTTCCTGCGGAGTCTTCACCGAGTCGCGGCGCAGGGTGCCGGTGATGACCGTGCCCACGTCGTCGCGTTCGGGGAAGAACAGGTGAATTTCAGCCACGCCGGCGTCGAGCATCTTCGCCAGCTTGTCGGCCGTCAACTCGTTGTTGGCTTCCAGCAGCACTTCGCCGGTGTTCGTATCCACCACGTCGGCGGCGGTGAATGCGCCTTCCAGGTCGGCCAGGTCGATTTCGACCTCGCTGATCTGATTGGCGTGGAAGTTCTTCATGATGCTGCCCGTAACCTTGCGTCCCGAGTGGCCGATCTCTTCTCCGGCCTTGTTCTTGACGCTGTGCGAGAGCTTCATGCCCAGCAGGTTGGTGGTGCGCTCCGCGTTGGAATCGATCGTCCAGAAGAGCTTCTTGTCCTTGAGGGCGACGCGGTCCACGGTGTAGAACGTGCGCAGAATTTCCTCATCCGTGCGCAGTCCGAGAGCGCGCAGAAAGATCGTTCCGAGGAACTTGCGCTTGCGGTCAATGCGGACGTACAGGATGTTCTTCTGGTCGTACTCGAACTCAACCCACGATCCGCGGTAGGGAATAATCTTGCCGAGGAAGTAGGTGCGGTTGTTCGCCGTCTCAAAAAAGACGCCAGGCGAGCGGTGCAGCTGCGAAACAATGACGCGCTCGGTGCCGTTGATGATGAACGTGCCGTTCTCGGTCATCAGCGGAATGTCGCCAAAGAATACTTCCTGCTCCTTGATGTCGCGGATGGTCTTGTTGCCGGTCTCCGCGTCCTTATCAAAGATGGTCAGGCGCATGGTGACCTTCAGCGGTGCGCTGTAGGTCATGCCGCGCTCTTCGCACTCCGGCACGTCGTACTTCAACTGCATTCCCACCGGATCGCCGCACTTCGAGCAGAAATCAGGCGTGTTCGCGTTGTAAGTGCCGCACTTCAGGCAAAGCACTTCGCTGGGATGGAATGGGTCGGTAACGACCGTCGATCCGCAGTTGCGGCAGGTAGTACGAAGGTGGTTGAGCCCCTTCAGGTGTCCGCATTTGCACTCCCAGTTGCCAATCGCGAAATCCACAAACTCCAACTGCGAGACATTGCGGAAATCAGTAATCGGGAACACGGACTGAAACACCGCCTGCAAGCCGGCATCGTCGCGCTCGCTGGGCAGTTTGTCCATCTGCAGAAAGCGGTCATAGCTGCGCTTCTGAACTTCGATCAGGTTAGGTATCTGGATGGTCGCCGGGATTTTGGAAAAATCGAGTCGTTTACGGTTGGCGATCTTCTTCTCTGCCATTTGAACTCCTCAGGGTTGCCACACCCGTCTGTTTGCGGGCCCCGGCGCCGCGCTCGCCGGGTGGCATTACGTGCGGCTGTTTTACCGCACCAGGAGATGCCGGATCATGCACGGCAACTCACACAGGATTTTTCGCCATCCAGCCGCGAACCGGATAGCGAAGACATCGTTAGACAGAACTGGACAGCAAGCGTATAACTACGGAGTTATTCACGAACGGGGATTGCAGATGAGCGCCGCCTATTGCGGCAATCGCCGCCACGGTCAATGCGCTTCGAATTTTCAAACCTGGCACAGGTAAGACAGGAAATCCCCGGAGGACGAAAATCCCCTCGGGCGCCGATGATTGCGTCAGCCACTGTGGCCTTACGAAATAAGGCCTCCGGTGGGTCACACCGGTACTCAAATTGTAAGTTTCCCGCGCCAGTTCTTAGAGCCTGTTCTTCAGCTCACCGCATCCAGGAGCCGGAGGATGCCGGTAGCTGCCGCCGTTCGTCTCATACCGTACAGCCCCTTCCGCGTGAGGCCGCACACATTTTCCGCCAGAGAATTCTGCGGTCCACAGAGTTGTGGATGCCCGCTCCGCTTCTTAGGCTGCATCGTTATCAGTGCGCCGCTCCAACGCACTAAATTCTGAATTCAGCGTCCGGACACAATGGTGAGGCCGGACGAAATTCGATATCTTTTTATTCTACAACAGAAAAGGGTAATTTGTGGACAACAAGAGGCATCCAGATAGTAAACAATCCGGAACGGGGATAAGCGCCGGGGCGATATTCCACCCCGGCTACTCTCATTCACGGCCCGAATAGGCCGCGAAAACTACTTCACTTCGACCGATGCGCCGGCGTCAACGAACTTCTTCTTGATCGTCTCGGCTTCTTCCTTGGTCACTGCTTCCTTGATCGGCTTGGGGGCGCCGTCAACCAGATCCTTGGCTTCCTTCAAGCCCAGGCTGGTGACTTCGCGAACAGCCTTGATCACGTTGATCTTGTTGGCGCCAGCGGCGGTCAGAATCACCGTAAACTCAGTCTGCGCTTCGGCAACCGGAGCGGCCGCAGCCGCGCCAGCAACCGCAACCGGGGCAGCCGCAGCAGCGGATACACCGAGGGTTTCTTCCAGTTCCTTCACAAGCGCTGCAGCTTCCAGCAGCGACAATCCAACGATCTGTTCCTTCAAAGCAGCCAAATCCGCCATGATCTTTTTCTCCATTTAAAGTTCGAAATTCGTTGTGGTTCGGCTATCCCCGGCAGAAAACATGGTTCCGGAGTTCCCAGGCGGCCACCACGCAATCCCTGCGTTGCTTCGACCTGCGCCCCGGAATTCCGGAGCTTCCCCTGCCGCTGCCCCAGACAAGGCGGCGGACTGAACCTGCTTCGCACAACAGATAACACAAGCCGTTAATCCACCGGAGGCTGACAACGGGCAGCCACCCGGCGTGGCGCTGGAGGAAACGAATTTCCGCCAGCCCCGAATGCTTTCCAATGCCCGGCAAAGCCGGGCAGAGCGCGATTAGGCCGAAGCCGCCTCGCCGCCCTGGAACTTGTTTTCCTTGACGCCCTGGTCGATCACCACCGCCAGGTTGCGTCCTACGCCCGCGATTGCCGAAGCCAGCCGCGTCGCCGGAGCGTTGAGCAGGTACAGCAGCTTGCTGTACAGCTCGTCCTTCGACGGCAGGCTCGCCAGAACGTCAATCTGCTTGACGTCCAAAACCTTGCCTTCCACCACGCTGGCCTTGAAGCTCAGCTCAGGATGGTCCTTTGCATATTTCGTAAGTGCCTTGGCCAGGGCAACAATATCTCCCTGGGTGTAGGCGATCGAGGTGCGACCCTTCAACGACTTGGCCACTTCCTCAAATGCCGTGCCAACGGTTGCGCGCTGGGCGAGAGTGTTCTTCACCACGCGATACTTCGCGCCCGCTTCGCGCACTGCCTTGCGGAGCACATCATCCTGCGCCACCGTCAGTTTGCCGTATTCGGCGATGAACCCATTGCTCACACCATTCAGTTCAGCTGCGAGCGTTTCTACCTGCGAAATTTTCTTTGCCTTCGTAACAGCCATTGCCGCATCCTTCTCAATCTTGTCTGGGGCGGGAGAACTCCCGCCGGCGGCCTCGCGGCCACTCAAACTTCTTGAGGCTTACGCCTTCACCTTCAGCGCTGCTTCCAGTGCTACCGTGTCCAGGGCAACACCAGGTCCCATCGTGGAACTGATGAAGCAGCCCTTGATGTACTTGCCCTTGGCGGCAACCGGCTTGGCTTTGATCACGCTGCTGATCACCGTCCGCGCGTTGTCCACCAGCTTGTCAGACGTAAACGAAATCTTGCCCACCGGAACGTGAACCAGGGCGGTCTTGTCAGTGCGGAATTCAACCTTACCGGCCTTCACTTCCGCAACTGCCTTGGCGATATCCAGCGTAACCGTGCCGGTCTTCGGATTCGGCATCAGGCCGCGGGGGCCCAGCACCTTGCCAAGACGGCCAACCGAACGCATCATATCCGGCGTGGCGATCACGGCATCGTAATCGGTCCAGCTTTCCTTCTGAATCTTTTCCACCAGTTCGTCGCCGCCGAAAATATCGGCGCCGGCAGCCTCGGCTTCACGCAGCTTTTCGCCGGTCGCGAGCACAAGCACAATCTTCTTCTTGCCCAGTCCGTGCGGCAAAACTACCGTGCCGCGAACCATCTGGTCGGCATGCTTGGGATCGACGCCCAGGCGCAAAGTCACGTCCACCGTCTCATCAAACTTGGCGAACTTGATCTTCTGCAGCAGGACAACCGCATCCTCCAGCGTGTACGCCCGCGCTTCTACCTGCGCGCGCGCCTTCACAACATTCTTTCCTGTCTTGGTTGCCATTCCTACTCCTGTCTCCCACCGCCGCCAGCTTGCCGACTCTCCCGCCATCTTCCGGCGTTCTTCAAGTCCCCCGGGACCGCGCTGAAAGGCGCGGGCGGGGCAGACGACCGTGGTATCTACGACCGGGGACCTGTGAGATCCGCGGAAGAACTTCTCTACTGCATCCGGGCGCGAGCGCCCAAAACTCTTAACCGATAACGTCGAGGCCCATCGAACGGGCCGTACCCTTCACCGATTTCACCGCTGCTTCCAGCGAGGCTGCGTTCAGGTCCGGCATCTTCTGCTTCGCGATTTCCAGCACCTGCGCTTCCGTTACCTTGCCAACCTTGTCCTTGTTCGGCGTGCCCGAACCCTTGGCGATGCCTGCAATCTTCTTCAGCAGGACTGCGACCGGCGGGGTCTTGGTGATGAACGTAAAAGTACGATCGCTATAAACGGTGATGACCACCGGAACGATCAGCCCTACCAGTTCCTTGTTCTGCGTGCGCGCGTTGAACTGCTTGCAGAACTCCATGATGTTGACCTGCGCCTGACCGAGCGCCGGACCAACCGGGGGAGCGGGAGTCGCCTTACCCGCTTCGATTTGAAGCTTAACTGATCCTGTAACTTTCTTTGCCATTGCGGTAAACCTTCCTTGTTGCCTGCGTCACCCCGGGTCTAGGTTTTTCGGCCCGGCGCTACTTGTGGCGCATGCTGAAATACTTCGTTAACTCAGAACCTTTTCCACCTGGCCGAATTCCAACTCCACCGGAGTCGAACGGCCGAAAATGGTGACCATGACCTTGAGCGTCTCGCGATCTTCGTTGACCTCGTCCACCACACCCGTAAAGGTTGCGAATGGGCCTTCGGTAATCCGAACCGACTCGTTCTTCTCGTACTTGATCTTGAGTTTCGGCTTTTCCTTGCTGTCTGCCACGCGATAGACGATCTGCTTCACTTCATCGTCGGAGAGCGGCGTCGGCTGCTGGCCGGTACCCACAAAGCCCGTAACCCGGGGCGTGGACTTCACCATATGCCAGACTTCGTCGTCCATGTCCATCTCAATCAGAACGTAGCCGGGATAGAACATACTCTCGCGCGTGTACTTCTTGTTGTTGCGGATCTCCGTGACGGTCTCCGTCGGAATCAGCACCCGCCCCATGCGGCCTTCCAGCCCAAAGGCGCGAATGCGCGACTCCAGCGACTCCCGAACTTTCCGCTCAAATCCCGAGTAGGCGTGGATGATGTACCACTTCATCCTCGGATTTCCGGTCGTTTCCGCCGACTCCGGCGCAGCAGGAGTCGCAGGCGCGCCAATTTCCGGGGTGCCTTCCTGCGATTCTTCCGGTCCGTTGCTCTCGTTCTTTAGAATATCTTCCATAGTCTCCCTGCGCGCCAGTCTCTCAAGACAGCGCTGCGGGCCCTCGTTAGTGTGTGCTGAAATACTTGAAAACCCAGTCCAGGGAACGGCCAATTACGCCGTCCACCGCCCAGAAATAAATACCGAAGATGAAGACCGTGATGATCACGACAATCGTCGTGGCTTCCACTTCCTTGCGGGCGGGCGTGGTGACCTTGCGCATCTCGTTGCGGACGTCGCCGTAAAACGATTTGATGCGCTCAGGCAGGCTCTTGACCTGCTCGATGAAACTGGGCTGCGCGCTTACCACCGCTGTTTTCGCCATTGCAATCCTGCTTTCGCTCGCGTCGCCCTGCGGGCGTCCTGAGCCGATTCCTTCAACAATCTTGGTGCCATCAAAAATATAATGGCAGGGGCGGAGGGATTCGAACCCCCAAAAACGGTTTTGGAGACCGTCGGTTTACCGTTGAGCCTACGCCCCTGGGTTGCCACCGGAACTTCTGCGAGGGAACCCAGACCTTCGTCCGGGAGGCCATTCGCGGGCAGCCCAAAACTGGCCCGCGCCTTCGGCCTACTTCACTTCGCGATGATCCGTGTGCTTGCGGCACTTCCGGCAGAACTTGCTGAACTCGAGACGTTCGGTCGTGGTCTTGCGGTTCTTGGTCGTCGAGTAATTCTTATTCTTGCACACAGTGCACTGGAGCTGACAAATTTCGCGAGGCATGAGCTATTCCTTTCAGTGTACCCGGCAGAATCCCTGCCAGGCCTTGTCCGGGTCCGAGCCCGGATATCGGCGGGTAGCTCTCACCACCCGCCGAAGTACATCCGTGCAAAAACTTACAGAATTTCCGTGATCGTACCTGCGCCCACGGTGCGGCCGCCTTCGCGAATCGCGAAGCGCAGGCCCTTTTCCATGGCCACCGGCGTGATCAGTTCGATCTCCAGCGTGACGTTGTCGCCAGGCATCACCATCTCGACGCCTTCCGGCAACTTCGCAACTCCCGTCACATCCGTCGTGCGGAAGTAGAACTGCGGACGGTAGCCGTTGAAGAACGGCGTGTGACGGCCGCCCTCTTCCTTCGACAGAATATAAACTTCGCCCTTGATCTTGGTGTGCGGCGTAATCGAGCCCGTCTTCGCCAGAACCATGCCGCGCTCCACGTCATCCTTGCCGATGCCGCGCAGCAGAAGACCGGCATTGTCGCCCGCCAGGCCCTCATCCAGCTGCTTCTTGAACATTTCCACGCCCGTCACAACCGTCTTGCGGGTGTCGCGGAAGCCAACGATTTCCACTTCCTCGCCAACCTTCACCTTGCCGCGCTCGATACGGCCCGTAACCACCGTGCCGCGTCCCGAGATCGAGAAGATGTCTTCAATCGGCATCAGGAACGGCTGATCGATCGCGCGCGCCGGAAGCGGTACATACGCATCCACCGCCGCCATCAGCTCGTCCACGCCCTTTTCCCACTCCGGCTCGCCATTCAGCGCGCCCAGCGCCGAACCGCGAATCACCGGCAGATCGTCGCCCGGGAACTTGTACTTCGACAGCAGTTCGCGGACTTCCATCTCCACCAGGTCGATCAGCTCAGGATCTTCCACCGCATCGCACTTGTTCAGGAACACAACCACGCACGGAACGCCAACCTGGCGCGCCAGCAGTACGTGCTCCTTGGTCTGCGGCATCGGACCGTCGGTCGCCGCAACCACCAGGATCGCGCCATCCATCTGCGCCGCACCGGTGATCATGTTCTTGATGTAGTCGGCGTGACCCGGGCAATCCACGTGAGCATAATGACGGTTCCCCGTCTCATACTCCACGTGCGCCGTCGCAATCGTAATGCCGCGCTCGCGCTCTTCCGGCGCATTGTCAATCGAGTCAAACGAGCGGAACTTGATGTTCGGATTGTGCTTTGCCAGCACCTTCGTGATCGCCGCCGTCAGCGTCGTCTTGCCATGATCGATGTGGCCGATCGTTCCAACGTTCACGTGCGGCTTACTGCGGTCAAATTTCTCTTTCGCCAT
>CAILAZ010000155.1 GCA_903832295.1 uncultured Acidobacteriota bacterium | reverse complement strand
TGCCCACAGGCTCGTTTTTCTCGTCCACGCAAACATACGGAATCACAAACTCGTCATTCACGCCGCGGTTATAACTCTCTTTCAGCGTCTTCACCGCGTCGGTGGTCCTACCGCCCTCTGCCTTGCCAAGTACCATCGCGTCAAAGGCCTTGCGCTCGCGTTCCCACTTCTTGTCGCGATCCATCGCGTAGTAGCGCCCGCTTACCGTGGCGACTTTGCCCACTCCGTACTCGCGCATCTTCTGCTGTAGCTTTTCAAGGTATCCGGCGCCGGAATCGGGTGCCGTGTCACGCCCGTCGAGAAACGCGTGAACGAATGCCCTCTCCACGCCATTCCGCTTCGCCATCTGCAGCAGCGCGTAGAGGTGGTTCTCGTGCGAATGCACGCCGCCATCGCTTAACAGTCCGATGAAGTGCAACCTGCGCCCGTTGACCTGCGCCTGTTTCATTGCCTCCAGCAGCAGCGGATGCTTGAACAGTTCGCCGTTCTCAACCATCAGGTCGAGCCGCGTGATGTCCATATAGACCACGCGCCCGGCGCCGATATTCAGGTGGCCGACTTCGCTGTTCCCCATCTGTCCTGTGGGCAGCCCAACAAAACGCCCGCTGGTGTGCACCAGCGTGTTCGGAAACTCGCGCAACAGCTTGTCATAGGTGGGCTTGCGCGCCAGGGAAATTGCGTTGGACTTCGAGGGTGGAGCATAGCCCCACCCATCCAGAATAATGAGCACCAGCGGTTTCGGTCGAGCCATGATCTTTCAGGAACTCCGGGGAACTTTGTTTATTTGGACTTCTCGTCCGCTGACTTGGGTTTGTCCTTCGCGTCTGCCGGCGTTTCCGCGGGCTTCGGCAACTCAGCCTGGAACGCGTCCAGTTTCTGCTGAATCACCTCTGCGTAGTCCTTCAGACGCGCCTGTACTGCCGCACCGCCGGCCTCGTTCGCCTCGCGGAGAACCACCGGAATCTTCGCCAGCAGATTCTTGCCGGCCTCTGAGTTGTAGAAGTCCACCGCAGCCTGCACATCTGCCCCACTGAGATTTTTCTGGTAAGCCCCAATCAGGCTCTCCGAGATCGTTTCAAAGCCGAACATCGGTGTGCTGTCAAACACAGCATCCAGCTTCTTCACCTGTTCATCGCTCGCCTCAGGATGCTGCTTCTTGAAAGAATTGTGCGCTGCGGCCTTTACCCGGCTCTGTGCCCCCCGGATCGATGTTTCCACTCCCTGTTGCACGCCCATTGCACTCATCAAAGCCAGAACCTGCGCGCGCGACGGAGGGGTCTTGTCCAATGCAACCTTGTTTCCCTCCTGTGACATTGCAGCTCCGCACAACAGCGCCATCAGAACCACCAGTATTCCCAAGCGACGAGCCATCGATTCCTCCTGAAGAAAAGTTATCCTCTCCACCCAGCACCTGTCCGGCACAGCGTGGCGAGGTCCAAGTCAATTGTCGCAAGTTGCGGATTCCCCGCTGCACGCCGCCGCGGGGAATCCACCGAAAGAACTACTCGTCGCCGGCTGTTTCCAGCAGTTCGCCGCTGTAGTTGATCGCGCCGAGTCCCAGGAAATTTGCCCCCGAGCCCAGCTCTTCTTCGATTCTCAAAAGCTGGTTGTACTTGGCAATGCGATCAGTGCGGCTTGCCGAGCCTGTCTTGATCTGGCCCGTGCCGGTCGCCACAGCCAGGTCGGCAATGAATGTGTCTTCGCTCTCACCCGAACGGTGGGACATTACCGCCGTGTAGCCGTTGCGGCGCGCCATCTCAATCGCTTCCAGCGTCTCGGTGATCGTGCCAATCTGGTTCACCTTGATCAGGATTGAGTTTGCAACCCCTGAATCGATGCCGCGTGCCAGGCGTGCCGTGTTCGTCACGAACAGGTCATCGCCCACGAGTTGAATCTGTCCGCCAAGCTCGTCGGTCAGCAGCTTCCAGCCTTCCCAGTCGTCCTCGGCCAACCCGTCTTCAATCGAAACAATCGGGTACTGTCGCGCCCAGTCGGCCCAGAACTTCACCATTTCTTCCGAACTCTTCACTGACTTGTCGCTCTTTTTGAAAATGTACTTTCCGTTGTCGAAGAACTCGCTCGCCGCGGGGTCCAACGCGATGGCAATTTCGTGTCCGGGCTTGTAGCCAGCCAGCGTGATCGCCTCCAGAATCACTTCAATCGCTTCGCTGTTGGCCTTCAGCGAAGGAGCGAATCCGCCTTCATCGCCAACTGCCGTGTTGTAGCCCCTCTTCTTCAGCACGCTCTTCAGGGCATGGAAGGTCTCCGCACCCCAGCGCAGCGCCTCAGAGAACGAGGGCGCACCCACCGGCATCACCATGAACTCCTGGAAGTCCACGTTCGAATCCGCATGGGCTCCGCCATTGATGATGTTCATCATTGGAACCGGCAGCACCGACGCATTCACGCCGCCAAGGTAGCGGTACAACGGCAGGTCGTAGTGGTCGGCTACGGCGCGTGCCGCTGCCATGCTGACCGCCAGAATAGCGTTCGCGCCCAGCTTTTCCTTATTCTCCGTTCCGTCCAGCTCAATCATCTCGGAATCCAGGTCCGCCTGGCGGGAGGCATCCAGTCCTTCCAAGTGCGGGCCGATCACGCTATTCACGTTTTCAACTGCCTTCAGCACACCTTTACCCAGGTAGCGCGACTTATCGCCGTCACGCAATTCCACCGCCTCATGCTCGCCGGTTGAGGCGCCGCTGGGGACAATCGCACGCCCTTTGGCGCCGCTGCCCAGCGTTACTTCCGCTTCCACTGTAGGATTACCGCGTGAATCAAGAACTTCGCGCGCGTGTACCAGATCAATCTCGGTCATAGATTCCTCTTGTTTTCTAATTGGGGAAATAAGTGCTGCGTTGCGCCGGACTGCGTAAACCCCGGCGGCACGAATGAAGGGGCGAGATGGAGTGAATTCGCCAAACCTAGAGAATTATATGCTACTCAGTGCCGGCACTGGCACCGCCCGCCGGCTTCCCTGCCCCATTCCCGCCCGGACTTCAGATTCCCAGGACCAGTTCGGCCCCGCACCGCCTTAACTTGCTTGATTCCCTTGCATTGCACTCACCCTCGAGCTGCTCTACGCTCATCTCGAGGGTATATCTCTGCCGCCAAGGAGCTGACCAATGAACCGCATTCCACGATTGCTTTGCCTGGTGGCTCTGGCCACTGCGGCCTTCGCGCAAGCTCCCACTCCCGATTTCGTCACCTCCGACCCTTCGCTTGCCGGCGAAGTTATCACGGCACGCGCCCGTCCTGAGGCCGTGACTCCGGCGGTCGACTTGGGTTCTCAGCCTGACCTGCAGATTCGCTCTGGAGCTACTATGCTGCCCACAGCAACCGTGCTCCGCCTCAAGCTCACCAGCGCCATCTCCACCGCCACCGCAAGACCGGGCCAGCAGTTCGCAGCCACCCTCAGCAAGTCAGTTGAGGTCAATGGCCGCGCGGTAATTCCTGCCGGAACTACCGTCAATTGCCAGGTAGAGCGCGCCAAGGGGGTGCGCCGCTTCGCCGGAAAGCCCCTGCTCACCATCAAAGCCATCAGCCTCAGCATGCCCAACGGTGAAGAACTGAATTTCACCGCCTCTGTTGTGGATACCGCGACGCCCCGCAAACTCGACGTGGACCGGGAAGGCCGCATTCGCGGAGCTACGCCAAACCCCCTGAATAAACTTGAACTGGGTGCGCTCACCGGAGTTGGTGCCGTTGCTGGCGTTGTCATCGCCGGCCCCGAGGGCCTTCTGCTCGGCGCGGGCAGTGGCGCGGCCCTGGCCGCCGGACACATCATGGTGAAACATCGCGACCTTACGCTGCCTGCCGGAACCGAACTGATCTTCGAGCTTGATGCGCCCGCAACCACAGCGCGTCCGCAAATGGGCGGCGTGCAATAGGCTTACAAGTCACCCGCATGAACATCTGGCGCATCCACTCGGATGCGCCAGACATTTTCCGCTCACCTTTTTCCGGGAGCGCTCACCTCGATGGGTACGTTTCAGAAACGAATCGATGGACCGACCGTTACCCGCAGGTTGTGGTTAGCACCGCGGTCAAAGTACATCTCGTCACCCGCCTCAAATCGCATTCCGAACCATCCCGCAAAAAACTCAATGCCGCCGGCCGGATAGAAAACGCCATTCGTGTCGCCATAAGGGATGTTGTTCACCTGTCCGCTGAACCTCGAATCGGTTGAGAAGTTCAGCAGCCCGCCCTTGGCTGTAAGAAACACACGCACGGGGCTCGATCCGCCAAACTGAAATTTCGGACCAAACAGGAAGTGCGTCATGCGCAGCCCGCTGCGCACACTCGTAAAGCTCCCGCCGCCGGAGTTCACGCTCGCGTCCACATAGCGCTGGAAGTCGTACGCGCCTTCGGCCTCCACCTGCACGTTCGGGTGCAGGTTGATTCCCAGTCGCCCGCCAGCGCCGAAGAAGTTTGTATCCCCCGCATTATGCAGGCGCGTGTAGTTCACAAACGCTCCGATTTCGGCGTGATTGTAAGTATTGTTGCTGCTGCTGACCCGTTGCCCGAATGCCGCCGGCACCAAAGCCCACAGTGCCAGGGCCATTCCCAAAAGCTTGCGTTTCATTTCGACTGTCTCCCGGTTCTCTTCATTCCGCTCTGCGCCGGGACTTCCCTGCTCCGGCTGCATTTTTCAATTTGGAATGCTGAACCGTAAGATGGCCGAGGCCCAGGAGGGGTGGGCCGCAATGCTGCCAAGAATTTTCATCGGCAGCGCAGAGCCTCAATTCCAGAGGCTCTGACGCTACTCCACCACTTTACCCAGGGCCTCAAAAAACTCCGGAAATGAAACTGCGACCGACTGGGCATCTTTAATCGTAGTTTCACCGTCTGCACGCAACGCCGCAATCGCGAATGCCATCGCAATTCGGTGATCGTCGAAGCTCTCGACCTCTGCGCCGTGCAGCCTCTGTCCGCCCGGAATCACCATGCCATCGGGTAACTCTTCCACCTCCGCACCCATCGCCCGTAAATTTCGAACCACTGCGGCAATGCGATCGCTCTCCTTCACGCGCAGTTCCGCAGCGTCGCGAATTTCAACTCCCTTCGCGCTGTAGGGAGCGATTGCCGCAATCGCCGGGAGTTCATCAATCAGCGCTGCGCTCTGGGCACCACGAATCACACCCCCCTGGAATACTCCGCCCTCGGCCTTCATGGTTCCTATCAGTTCGCCGAACTGCTCCTCCACGCTCAGAAAGCTGATCTTCACTCCCATCCCCGCGAGCACATCCAGCACCACCGAGCGTGTCGGATTCAGCAGCACTGAATCCACCACCAGGCTCGATCCCGGAAACAGCGCAGCCGCACAGAGAAAGAACGTCACCGATGACAAGTCGCCCGGCACGTAGGCCTTCACCGCATGCAGCTTCTGCCCGCCGCGCACGCTCACCCTGTCCCCGTCGCGTGTCACCTCACAGCCAAACGCCCTGAGCGCCACCTCCGTGTGGTCGCGGGTGCGTACCGGCTCAATCACCGAAGTCTCGCCGTCGGCGAACAGCCCCGCCAGCAGCACACAGCTCTTCACCTGCGCGCTTGCCACCGGCGGCTGATATTCCATCGCCTTCAGCTTTGCCCCGTGGATAGTCAACGGCGCGCAGCCATCATGCGACTGGATTCGCGCGCCCATCTTCTCCAGCGGATCAATCACCCGCCGCATCGGTCGCTTGCTCAACGATGCATCGCCGATCATCACGCTGGTGAAGGGCTGTGCTGCCACCACACCGCTCAGCATCCGCATGGTGGAACCGCTATTGCCGCAATCCAGTGCACCCTGCGGCTCCCTCAGCGCGCCTGCCACTCCATCAACTTCTACCCGGTTGCCCTCGCGGCGCACGCGCGCACCCATCGCCGACATGCACCCGAGAGTACTCGCGCAGTCTGCCGAACTCGAGAAGTTCTCAAACTCCGATGTGCCCTCCGCAAGCCCCGCAAGCATTGCGTAACGATGTGACACCGACTTGTCGCCCGCTGTTCGCACGCTTCCGCGAACCTGTTTCGCCGCGCCCACTTTCACATCCATTGACTTGTCCTCGTCCGTAATCGCCGTATTGGATTTGCAGCAGCGGGTTGCCCGCATGATTGAAATATAAATCCTGTGCGGCTGTTGACATAAGCCAACTCCAGTTTTCTGTCATTTCTCCAACGTGTCACCGTGCCTCGAAACAGGCCGGCGAGTGCCATACAGCTCCAAAGCACGGCTTTTGATTTGCGCAACACTCGAATTGCAGCTCTGAAGGTCGGTCGTTATGTCTTGTCGCTCGGTCGCAGTGTTCCTGGTCCTCCTGCTCTCAACATCGCTCGGCATTCCCCTGCTTGGCCAGTTCCGTCCAGATCAAAGCTCAGGGCGAGGGATTACATTCGCCAACGAAGCGCTGTCCAGTCCTTTCGGTGACACAATGGGCGTCGGCCGAATCAGCGGAACTGTACGCACCCTCGATGGCCACCCCGTGGCCGATGCAAACGTGGAAGTCCGCGACGTCGAGCGCGGTTCCCGATCCGTCAGCGGCCGCACAGACTCTCAGGGCTCGTTCAGCATCAGCAATGTTGCACCCGGCTCCTATGAGGTGACTGTCAGCATGGGAGTCGATGAGGCGCACGAGCGTGTACAGGTCACCAGCGTTGGCGACTCTACCGTCAACCTCCGCCTGCCACGTAAGGATGCCGGCGAGCCTGGCGGCAAAGGCTCCACCGTCTCATTCTCGCAGGTCAGCATCCCGCCTAAAGCCCGGTCATTGTATGAGAAGGCCAGCGAGTTGTTGTTGCACAATAAGGCCGAGGAGGCCCGGAAGAAGGTGGACGCGGCTCTCGCACTGTACCCAAAATTTGCGGAAGCCCTGACCCTTCGTGGAATTCTCCAGGACTCAACCGGCAGGCGTAAGGAAGCGATTGAAGACATGCAACAGGCCATCAGCTTCGACCCGAATTACGCCGTCGCCTACCTTGCCCTCGCCTCACTCTTCAATTCCAGCGGTCGCTTCCAGGATGCAGCTCCGGTACTAGGCCAGGTGGAGCGGCTCGCACCCAACTCATGGCAAACCTACTTCGAGCTTGCACGCACCAATATTGGAATCGGTGAATTTGCCAAAGCCATCCGCAACATTGACCATGCCTCCGTTCTACAGGGCAAGGACCGCCCCGAGTTCCACCTGGTGCGTGGCTACGCCTTTTTGGGCCTGACGGAGATGCCCAATGCCGCACACGAACTCGAGGCCTTCCTGGCGAGCAAACCTGTTGGAACCGTTGCCGAGCATGCCCGCCACGTGCTCGACGAACTCCGCGCCAACACGATCACCGCCAGCCGCTGATCCATAGCGACGCACAGCCGCAGGATGGGCACAATTGCTTCAGCGGCCATTCCGTTCCAGGAACTCACGCACCAGCCGCCCCACTTCGTCCGGCTGCTCAAACGCGGCAAAGTGGCCTGCCCGGCGCACGATCTTCAACTCTGCTCCTCGAATTACATGTGCCAGTCTCTCCAGCTCGCTGGGAGGAGAGGGCACGTCCTCCTCTCCTCCAAGCACCAGCACAGGTACGGAAATCTGGGCTGCCAGCTCCATGCAATCCGCCCGCGCGGCCATGCCGCGCTGCATCGCCGCCAGCCCTGCTGCACGCGCGCGGCTCATGGTCGCCTTCGCCCGTTCCACCACGTCCAGCCGCGAGCTGATCGTCACCGGTGCCAGCAACTTTGGAATGATCTGCTCAATCGCCCAATCCGGCCCATGCTGCAAGATATCGCTCGCATTCTTCTGCCTCGCAGCCCCGGCCTCATCGGAGTCTGCCACGGCCTTTGTGTCCATCAGCACCAGCGCTTTCACCCGCTCGCGAGATCTCCGCCAGAACTCGAAGAGCGCGTACCCGCCCACGGAACATCCAACGAACGCCGCTCTCTCAATCTTCAGTTCGTCGCACAATCGGAGCAGGTCCTCAGCCAGGTTTGCCATCGTGGTTGCGCCGGCCGCTGCCTGCGAGCGCCCGAGTCCCCGCAAGTCCGGCAGCAAAAGCCGGAAGCGCGACTCCAGGTGTTGTGCCATCGGCAGCCAGTAAGTGTGATCCGAAGGATACGGGTGCAGCAGCACAACATCAGGCCCCTCGCCACGGACTTCGTAGGACAGCTCCACTTCATCGCTTCGCAGGATCATTCGCACATTCTAACCTCCATGCGCCGGTACGTGCTCTGCCCTATAATGATTCAACAGAGGAGCACGGATGCGCGTTCTGATCACCGGTGGAGCTGGTTTCATAGGATCCCACCTCGCAGACTCGCTGCTTTCCCGCCATGAAATCGCGGTTCTCGATGATCTCTCAACCGGCTCACGAGAGAACATCGAGCCCCTCCTCAAACATCCCTCGTTCACTTTTCATCACAACTCCATCTTCAATCGCGATCTGCTCGCCTCTCTCATTGCCGACTGCGACATCGTCTTCCATCTTGCCGCAGCCGTGGGAGTCAAGCGGATCATCGAAGCGCCGGTGGAAACCATCCAAACGAATGTCGCCGGAACCGAACTCGTGCTTCGGCTTGCTACTGAGCACGCGCGCCGCCTCGTTCTCGCCTCCACTTCTGAGGTATATGGCAAGTCCACGCAGCTTCCCTTCCGCGAAGACGGCGACCTCGTCCTCGGCGCCACCGACCACAGCCGCTGGAGTTATGCGTGCTCCAAGGCGATCGACGAGTTCCTTGCGCTTGCCTGTCACCGCCAATATCGCCTGCCCGTCACCATCGTGCGCCTCTTCAATACCGTGGGCCCGCGCCAGAGCAGCCGTTACGGCATGGTGCTGCCCACTTTTGTCCGACAGGCTTTGTTGGGCGAGCCAATCACCGTCTATGGTAGCGGCGAACAGTCGCGCTGCTTCACCCACGTTCGCGACATTGTGGAAGGGCTGACCGCCATCGCGCAGCGCGACACCACAATCGGAGAAATCTACAACCTCGGGAGCACTTCGGAGATCAGCATGAACCAGCTCGCACGCACCGTGCTCTCCGCCACGGCTTCCTCAAGCATGATCGTCCACATCCCCTACGAGCAGGCTTATGCACCTGGGTTCGAGGACATGCAGCGCCGCATGCCTGATATTTCCAAAGCTGGCGCGGCATTCAACTTCCATCCGCGTCACTCGCTCCAGCAGATACTCGCCGACGTAATCTCATACCAGCGCGCACAGCTTGAACAGCACTCCCGCACGGTCGCGTTCTAAACTCCCAAATCGGAAATGAGTTCAGAATGGTCTGCAGGTACATTTCGCTGTTCATCCCGCGACGCAATTGAGACCATCTGTGCTACTTGTTGAAGTGTGAGTTCCTCACCACAGCACGGCGTCGCCTCCCACAGCCCGATTCCCGCCGTACTTCATTCAGCGGACAGGCCCTTCCTCCGCTACATGGCACGCCAGCCTATCCTGGACCGCGAGCAGAACACATACGCATACGAACTTCTCTTTCGCTCCGGACCTGAGAGCTTATTCCGCGCCAGCGATCCCGACGACGCAACGCGTAGTACTATCGATTTCTCCCTGCTCTTCGGCTCAGCGGCGCTCACCTCAGGCCTGCCGGCTTTCATCAACTGCACCGGCAACATCTTGCGGCAGGATGTGATCACACTGCTGCCCCGTGAACGCGTGGTCATTGAGATTCTGGAAGGTGTGACGGCGGATGCCGGGACCATTGCCGCCTGCGAACGCCTGCGCCTCGCGGGCTATCTCATTGCGCTCGACGACTACGTCGCCACCGCGGATACATTGCGCCTGCTGCCGCTGGCCGACATCGTGAAGGTGGATGTGCTCGCCACCGACGCGACCCGGCAGGCTGCGCTCGCCACGGAAATGCACCAGCGCGGCATCAAGCTGGTAGCAGAGAAAGTGGAGACGCGGGCGCAGTTCGATTTCCTGCTGCGGCTTGGCTATGACTATTTCCAGGGATACTATTTCTGCAAACCGCAGACGCTCACCATGCGCGACATTCCGTGCGCAAGCCTGGCTTACCTCCAGGTGCTCAACGTTGTTCACCGCGATGACTATGACACGAGGCAACTGGAGCGCGCCATCGTCAGGGAGCCATCGCTCTGCTACCGGCTGTTGCGCTATCTCAACTCAGCGGCGTTTGGGCTGCTGCCAGTGCGCTCCATCCGTCATGCGCTCTCGCTGCTGGGGCGGCGCGAAATTCAGAAGTGGGTTTCCATCGTGGTCGCCATTTCGCTGGCCGAGCAGAGACCTGCCGAGTTGATTGCCACCGCGCTGACCCGCGCGCGTACCTGTGAAGCGCTGGCGCAGCAGTGCGGAGAAGACTCCTGCGCGGCATTCATGGTGGGTGTTGTCTCACTGATGGACGCCATTCTCGACCGTCCGATGGAGGGGGTGCTCGCGCAACTTCCCATCACGGAAGACTCGAAACAGGCGCTGCGTGGAGAGGACAGCCGCGTGGGAGCGCTACTGAAACTTGCAGTGTGCTGCGAGCGCGGTGAGTGGGAAAACCTCGCTGCAATTGCAGCGGTGCGCGGACTCGCCGAAGAGACAATCTGGGAGAGCTATCGCGAAGCCTGCCGCTGGAGCAGCCTGGTGTTGCAGGAAAATCTGAAACAAGAGTAAGCCGATTTCAGCCAGTGCTGGCGCGGTTATTTCTCCGGCTCGCGTTTCGTCTTAGGTTCCTTGCCGGGAAGCGCGGCGGGGTTTTCATGGGTGCGCTCGCGGAAGCGCGCACTCATGCCGCTGGCCAATGAAACCGCGGACTCGCCGAAGCGATCGCGCAATGAGTCCACTGCGTTCATGGCCTGTTTGAGCCGCGTTTCCTGCGTGCTTGCGAGCAAATCCATCTGACTGCTGGCGGCTTCCAGCGCGTTGGTCTGCACGCCGATGAGGCGGACGGCGCGACCCTTCTCCCAGTTGGCACGGAAGAGAGCGCGCACAATTTCGAGAACCTCGGCGTCGAGTTGGGTGGGACGCTCGAGGGTGTGGGCGCGAGTGTAGGTGGTGAAATCCGAGTAGCGAAGTTTGAGCTGCACCTTGCGGGCGTGCAGTTGGTGCTCACGCAGGCGGCGGCAGACCATCTCGGAAAGCCGCGCCAACATTGACTCCAACGCAGATGCGTCGCGCTCATCGCGATTGAACGTGTGCTCGTGGCTGATGGACTTGGGATCGTCGTTGGCGCCGACCTCCTGGTCATACCATCCACCGGCGTCGTGTCCCCTGGCTTTGTCGATGAGGGCGGCGAGGCCTTCGCCGATCTTGCGGCCGAGCGCGGATTCATTGAGTGCGGCGAGGTCTCCGATGGTGCGGACGCCGGATTGGCGGAGACGATCTTCGGTGACTTTGCCGATGCCGGGAAGGCGGCGCACGTCGAGAGGCGCTAAAAATGCGGCTTCCAGGCCTGGGAGGACGTGGAGGATGCCGTTTGGTTTGGCCTGATCGCTGGCAACTTTGGCGACGACGCGGGCGGTGGCGATGCCGACGGAACAATTCAGGCGGGTTTCGCGTTTCATCGTTTGATGCAGTAAATCCGCGGCTTTGAGCGAGGGGCCGTGGAGGCGCTCGGTGCCGGTCATATCGAGGTAGCCTTCGTCGATGGAGGCCATTTCGACGATGGGGGAGAATTGCAGGAAAACGCGGCGGACGGCGGCGGAGGATTCGCGGTAACGCTCGGGGTGGCCCTCGAGAAAGATGGCGTGGGGGCAGAGGCGGGCGGCCTCACGGAGGGGGAGCGCGGAGTGGACACCATACTTGCGAGCCGCATAGGAAGCGGCTGCGACGACACCGCGCTGATCGGGACGTCCGCCGACGACGACGGGTTTTCCCTTGAGCGAAGGATCGTAGAGTTCTTCGACGGAGACGAAGAACGCGTCCATATCGACATGAAAGTAGGTGCGCGTCATGGAAAACCCCGCCTCTGATTGTAGCTCCAACGATTGACCGTTCGGGCAATCGTTGAAAGGGATGTAGTTACGCTGGGCGCAATGGTTCAGAAATTTTTGAACGATTGCGCGGCGGAGCATCGAAGTTGGGGCCGATGGGTGACGGAATGGTACATGGTTGGAAGAGGCAGAAAACCGCCCGGAGACGTTGCCCCGGGCGGCGGAGTTGAAGTTGAATTGCAATTTTATTTTGTCGCGGGCTTCGCCTGGTGTCCGTTGACGAGTTCCTCGGCGAGCGGGTCGGCGTGATAGACCTTGCGGATGGTTTCGAGGATGGCGCGTGAGTCCACGGAGACGGCACGACCGACGCGATCATCGTAGGCGAAGTCCCAGGGGAGGGATTCGATGTTGCCATCGAAGATGATGCCGACGACTTCGCCATTCTTGTCCACCGTGGGCGAGCCGGAGTTGCCGCCGATGATGTCCGAGGTGTGGACGAAGTTGAGCGGGGTCTTGAGGTCGAGGGTGCTCTTGGCCGCTTCCCAGCTCTTGGGAAGTTCGAAGTCTCCCTTGTTGCCGTTTTCGGCGGCGTGGGTGAATGCTCCGCCGATGTTGGTGTAGGGAACGATGTGCTGCTTGCCTTCATCGTAGCCCTTGATGGTTCCGTAGGAGAGGCGGAGGGTGAAGGTGGCGTCGGGATAGCTGTTGGCTCCGAGGACGGCGAAGCGGGCCTTGGCAATCTTGGTGGAGTTGAGGGTGAGGACGGCTGCGACCTTGTCGTCATACTGCTTGCGAAGCTGACGGGCGCGGGGATCGATGTCACGCATGAGCGCGATCAGCGGGTCAGTGCTGGCGTTGATGGCGGCAGTGCCGCCTTCGTAGAGCTGCTTGCGCAGGGCGGGGTCATCGAGTTTGCTGCCGTCGATGTAAGCCTTGGCAGCCTCAGCGGGAGACTTGCCGTTGAGGGCGCGCTGGACGCTGGGGTCATCGGCTCCGAGTTTTTCCTTCATCAGAGAGAGCGAGTCGGTGAGGGTGGCAACGTCAAGGTTGCGGTAGATGGGAGCGCTGGAGAAGAGCTGCTGCTCGAGCGATGGCAGACGCGCCTGGGTGAATTCGCGGAGGCGGTCAGGGTTGGCTTTTTCCTTTTCGGCGGTGGCGCGCACAAGAGTGCGGGCGAACATGGCGAGGGAGGCGTTGAAGCCGCCAGCGCGCTCGACGAAGGTGAAGGGGAGGAAGATCTGCTTGCGGAGTTCGACGGCGCGGGCAACCTCGTCCCACGCGGGGCCGTAGGCGGCCTTGAGCTTGGGGTCGGCGTTGACGGCGGCGCGGAGCTGCTGCTCGGCGGCGGCCTTCTTGCCCATGAGTTCCTTGTCGTCGAGTCCACCGCGACGGCCTTTGTAGGCCTTGAGTGAATTTTCGACACCGAAGATATCGTCACCGGCGATGCGGGCGTTCTCCGCCGACTGGGCAGAAAAGTCATGGAGCATCTTGTCGCGGCGGGTCAGCAGTTCGATGACGTAGGAGGTCTGGACGTCTTTGAGGTAGTTGAGCTCGGCCATGGTGAGGAGGCGCTCAGTTCCGCCGGGGTGCCCGGAGACGAAGACGAGGTCTCCGGCCTTGGTTCCCTTGGGCGACCACTTGAGGAAGTTTGCGAGGTGGACGGGCTTGTCATTCTCATAGACGCGGAAGTAGGTGATGTCGAGATCGTAGCGGGGGTACTCGAAGTTGTCGCGGTCACCGCCGAAGAAGGCCATCTGGGCCTCAGGGGCGAAGACGACGCGGACGTCAGTGTACTTCTTGTACTTGTAGAGGTTGTACATTCCACCGGCGTAGAGGGTGACGATGTCACAGCGGAGTCCGCTCTTCTCAGAGCAATCCTTCTCGATGGCGGACATCTTCTGGCGCTGGGCCTGGGCAGCTTCGGCGTCAGTGGCTCCGGGGGCGGCGGCGTTCTGCACGTCAGCGGTGACGTCCTGGATTTCCATGAGGACGTTGAGTTCGAGGTCAGGACACTTGCCTTCATCGGCCTGGGTCCTGGCGTAGAAGCCGTCCTTGATGTAGTCCTTCTTGTCAGTGGAGAGCTGCTGGAGGCAGACGCGTCCGACGTGGTGATTGGTGAAAGCGAGGCCATCTTCAGAGACGAAAGAGCCGGAGCCGCCGTTGTTGAAGCGCACGGAGCCGAGGCGGAGGTGATCGAGCCAGGGGTCAGTGACGGTGAAGTTGTGATCTTTCTTGATCTGGTCTTTGGGGGCCTTGTTGAAGAGCCACATGCCTTCATCGGCAGTGGAGAAGGCGACAAGACCGCATAACAACGCCATGAGGGCGAGAATGCGACGGGTCATTTGGATACTCCTGGATGCAAATCAGCAAACGGATAATGATAGCAGAGGGGTCAAGGGGGGACTTCGTGCCGGAATTCCGAACGGCTGGTACACTGCACGCATGAAACATCTCACATGGATTGCGGCGGTGGCGCTTTGCTGTGGAGTGGCGGCTGGGCAGACAAGCGCCGGGGGCGAGTACGGGATTGCGCTCGCGGAACATAAAGGCAAGCTTAGCTGGAACGCGGAGGGATTCAAGATTGTGCAGTCGTCGGCGAAACCGAACGGGCACGAGATTGGGCTGCGCGGGCAGAGCGAGGGGAAGGAGACGGGCTTCCTGGGGTTCTTCTTCCTGGTGCCGGAGAGCGCTCCAATGACGAGCAGAAAGTGCCAGGATATGGTGCTGGCGCCGATTGCGAAAGAGATCACGGTGCAGAGCACGGCGGAGCTTGCGCGGGGGAACGGCATTCCGGTTTCCGTTGTGAGCTACACGCTGAAGAGAAAAGACGCGGGGATGGGGTATGTCGCGCGGGGATTTGTGGCGAGCGGCGACATGTGCGGGGACCTGGAGTTCTACAGCAGCAAGCCGATGAGCACGGAAGACGCGGCGATGAAGAAGGCGTTCGGGTCACTTGCCCTGGATGTGAACTACGCTCCGGAGTTCCGGGACGTTGTGCTGTACGGGCAGATTCTGTACCAGACGCAGCTATATAAAGCGGCGGGGCCAGTGATGGCAAAGGCGCTGGAGATGATCCCCGCGAATGGAGCGCCCTTCCCTTCTGCGCTGATAGCAAGGCGGGTGCTGACTGACCAGGCAGGGATGGCCTATGGCATGGGCGGAGAGGTGGGTAAGGCACGGACGCTCTTCGAGAAGGCAATCCGGGACGATCCAGACTACCCGCTGTATTACTACAACCTGGCGTGCGCTGACGCGGAAGAAAAGAAGCTGAACGATGCAGTGCTGCACCTGCAACAGGCGTTTGCGCGCAAGGGCAACGTACTGCAGGGCGAGAAGATGCCGGATCCGACGAGGGACGATTCATTTTTGCCATACAAGGAGAAGAAGGATTTCTGGACGGCAATTGAGAAGCTGAAGGCAGGCAGGTAGCGAAGTTCCGGCATCCGGTGTACCTGTTTGGGTTTGTGGCGTACGCGGGGATCTTCCTGATGCTGGGGAAGTGGATTCCGTTTGGGTGCTTTGTGGTGCTGTACGCGGGGCAACTGGTGCGGGTGCGCAGGGAGGAAGGCGTACTGGAAGAGGCGTTCGGCGCGGAGTACAGGAGTACAGGCTTAGGACGTGGCTGTGAACTGATGTTCTCTTAGGAAAGGCGGGAAGGCAGATGATCACGATACTGGGTGCGGGCGGGGCGATTGGGAACGAGCTGGCAAAGATGCTGGCGGCGCACGGAGGAGGTTTCCGCGTGGTGAGCAGGAGCGGGCGGGCGGCGGAGGGGGCGAGCGAAACAGTGAGCGCAGACCTGACGGACCTGGGGCAGACGGTGAATGCAGTAGCGGGCTCAAGCGTGGTGTATCTGCTGGCGGGACTGAAGTATGACACCAAGGTCTGGCAGGAGATGTGGCCGCGGGTGATGAACAACACGATTGAGGCGTGCAAGCGGGCGGGGGCGAGGTTGGTGTTCTTTGACAACGTGTATATGTACGGGCGGGTGAGCGGAGCGATGACGGAGGAGACGCCATTCAATCCTTGCAGCCGGAAGGGCGAGGTGAGGGCGAAGATCGCCGAGCAACTGATGGCGGAGTGGAAGGCGGGCGGGCTGACGGGGTTGATTGCGCGGTCGGCTGACTTTTATGGGCCGGAGACGAAGAACAGCGTGGTGAACATGCTGGTGTTTGAGCCGCTCTCGCAGGGGAAGACGGCGTCATGGCTGGTGAACGACGGGGTGGCGCACTCCTACACATACACGGTGGACGCGGCGCGGGCGGTGATGGAGCTGGCAGAGCGGGAGGGGGCGTGGATGCAGACCTGGCACCTGCCGACGGCGGCTCCGGCGATGACGGGGAAGGCATGGGTGGAGGCGGCGGCGAAGGCGCTGGGCGTGGCTCCGAAACACAGGGTGCTGAACCGGGCGATGCTGAAGATGGCTGGATGGTTCAACCCGGTGGTGGCGGAGAGCTACGAGATGCTGTACCAGAGCGATGCGCCGTATGTGTTCGACTGCGGGAAGTTTGCAAAGGAGATTGGCTGGGCGGGAACAAGCTACGAGGAAGGGATACGGGCGACGGCGGAGAGCTACCGGAAGTAGCGGAGGCGGAACAAGGGCAAGAGCAAATGCAAAGCTGAGCTGCGGGCGTGTTGCTTCCTACAATATCGCGGAAGGCGCGGCGTGAAGGTGAGGCACCGGGCTTCCGGAAGTTGCGGAAGCAAGAGCAAAGTCAAGCGCAAGGGCAACAGCCCCCTTCAACGAAAGAGCGTTGAGTGGGCAAAAGTCAGGCGGGACGAGGCGCGATGGAGGCGCCCATCTCTCCACGGACGGCGGAGAGGACGAGGCCCGGCTCGGCGAAGAAGTTGATGAGCATGTGAGCGGTGATGCAGGGAGCGAGATTGCGGTCGCCGAGGACGTACACGAGGGCGAGGAGCAGGCCGAGGGCTCCGGTGGCGAGCATGGCTCCGAGGGCGGCGCGAAGGTTTCCGCGAAAGAGTCCCCAGATTGCGTGAGCGGCCCCGAAGGCGAGGGCGGAGACGGCGATCTGAGCGACGATGGACCAATCCTGGTGGGACAAGTAATTCATGAGCGCCTTGCGGAAGATGGCTTCCTCGCAGGTTCCGGCAGCGATGCCCACGGCGATGGCGAGGAGTTTGAGTCCGCTGAGGCGGAGGAGATTGGCGCGCACGGAGGGAAGGCGGGTGGAGTATCCGACGAATAGGACGACAACGGTGAGGGCGGAGAGCCAGGCGAGCCATCCGGCAGAAGAGTAGAGGCCGCAGTAACGCAGGAAGCGGGTGGGAGTGGCGAAGTAGAGATTGGCCACAAGCCAGGTGCCTTCCGAAAGGAGGATGCCACCGAGGATGAGGGCCGTTTTGCGCTCACTGGACATGGAGGAGATGATACGCGAAGTGGGAAGGACAAGGGCAAGAGCACGGTGAAATACGGGCAGGTTGCTTCCTACCGTAACGACGAAAGGCGCGGCGTGAAGGTGGGGAACCAGAACGAGGCTCCGAGGACAAGTTAAGGGCACAAAGGCAAAGAACAACCCCACTCAACGCGGAGAGCGTTGAGTGGGGCAGAAGAAACAAGAACAAAACCAAAGAGACTACTTAACGGCGTAGCTGGAGAGGACCTTCATGTAGTTGGCTCTCTGGAACGCCTTGGGGTTGGGAACGTTTTTCTGGCTCATGCTGCCCTGCATCTGCTGGATGCTTTCGTACTCGTGCTTCTCAAGCCAGGCTTCGAGTTGATTGCGGAGAGGACGAAGGTAGCCGATGCCATTTTGCAGAAGGGCGGAGGCGAGCATGGTGACGCGGGCTCCGGCCATCATGGACTTGATGACGTCTTCTGCGGTGTGGACGCCGCCGGTGATGGCAATGTCGGAGTGGATGTGTCCGTAGAGCATGGCGGCCCAGTGCAGGCGGAGAAGGAGCTCGCTGCTGCTGGAGAGGGTGAGGGCGGGCTTGACCTCAAGGGCATCGAGATCGAAATCCGGCTGATAGAAGCGGTTGAAGAGGACGAGACCGTTGGCCCCGGCTGCTTCCAGACGCTGCGCCATGTTGGCGAAGGCGCTGAAGTAAGGACCGACCTTGACCGCTACCGGAATGGAGACGGTGTGGCGGATTTCGGTGACGAGATCGACGTAGAGCTTTTCGATCTCCTCAGAGCAGGAACCGGGATCGGCGGGGATGAAATAAACGTTGAGCTCGATGGCATCGGCCCCGGCCTGCTGCATCTCGCGCGCGTAGCTGACCCAGCCTCCGCGGCTGACGCCGTTGAGGGAGGCGATGACGGGAATGGAGACGGCAGCCTTGGCCTGACGAATGTGCTCGAGATAACCATCCGGACCGATGGCGTAGTCTCCGACGGCGGGGAAGATGGTTGTGCTTTCGGCGCCGACGTCGAGTCCGTCATAGAGGAAGCGGTCGAGTTCGTTGGACTCGATGTTGATCTGCTCCTCGAAGAGCGAGTGGAGGACGACGGCGGATGCGCCGGAATCTTCCATCAGGCGCAGGTTGGGAATCTCCCGGCTGAGAGGAGAAGCGGAGGCAACGAGCGGGTTGCGGAGCTTAAGCCCGAGGTAGTTTGTAGATAGATCGATCATTACTCTGCTCCCTTGGCTGCAGCGGCAGCGGTGGCGGCGGGGGTGGCGGCATCGGGAACCGGGGCTGCCTTGAACTCCTGGGCCAGCGCCTCGTAACGCTTCCAGCGCTCGTTGACATCCTGCTGGGCTTCGCCGAGAAGAATCTTGGCTTCCTCTGGGTGAGCCTGGCGAAGCATGGTGTAGCGGGTTTCGTTGTAGATGTACTGCTCAAGGGGAATGCTGGGGGCGCGGCTGTCCAACGCGAAGTTGGGCTGGCCGGGAGCGGCAGCGGGGTTGTAGCGGAAGAGCGGCCAGTGACCACTCTGCACCGCAAGCTTCTGCTGCTCGAGTCCGTGGACCAGGTCGTAGCCGTGGGCGATGCAGTGACTGTAGGCGAGGATGAGCGACGGACCGTTGAAGGCCTCGGCCTCGTTGACCGCCTTGAGGGTCTGCATGTCGCTGGAGCCCATGGCGACGCGCGCGACATAGGCAGGGTAGCTCATGGCGATGAGGGCAAGGTCCTTCTTGGGGCGCACCTTGCCG
>CAILAZ010000154.1 GCA_903832295.1 uncultured Acidobacteriota bacterium | reverse complement strand
GGAACGGTTTCCCTGGCGCATCTTCAGGATAAAATCAGCACATGGCGTTTCGTCCAACCAACAAGAGCAAAACCCCTCCTCCGGAAGAGACCTTTGAAGAAGCTGCCTACCTCAAAGCTCTCGGTGAAAAACAGAAGCTTGTCAGCATCAAGCTGCAGGGTGGCGAGATTGTGCGCGGCTGGATTGAATACTACGACCGCAACATGCTTCGCCTGACACGCGAAGGCGCGCCCAACCTGTTCATCTTCAAGACAGAGATCATGTACATTGCCGAAGGCGAGATCAAGGCGGTGAAGGTTCGCAAGGCGAAGGCAGCATCGGCTGGGAGCGCGCCACTGAAGCCAGAATCCTCCGGTGGCGAGTAAGTGAGCGCTCACGCCGGTTCCGGATTCCTGGCGCAGACAACGGAGATCGCGCAGGAAGCGGGAAGACTGCTGATGCCTTTTTTCGAGCGCCGCATTGGCTTTGAGTACAAAGGCGATGTGGACCTGGTGACCGAGGCGGACCGCTCCAGCGAAAAGCTGATCGTGAGCCGGCTGCGGAACGCCTGGCCCGAGCACGATATTGTGGGGGAAGAGGGTACGCGCGACACGCACGGCGGTGGATTCCGCTGGTATGTTGATCCGCTGGACGGCACCACAAATTTCGCGCATGGCTATCCGGTGTTCTGCGTGTCGATGGGGCTGGAGTTTGAGGGCGAGCTGATCGCGGGAGTTATCTACGACCCCACGCGCGACGAGCTTTTTGCCGCCGAGAAGGGTGGTGGGGCGACGCTGAACGGTAAGCCGATCCATGTCTCCACGACGACGACTCTGGCGGAGTCTATCCTGGGCACGGGCTTTCCGAGTTTCAAGCGGCACAAGAATCCGAACATCCACTTTTATCACCAGATCACGCTGCGCTCGCACGGCATTCGGCGCGCGGGATCGGCGGCGCTGGACCTGGCAAATGTTGCTTCCGGGCGGTATGACGGCTTCTGGGAGTTCAACCTGAATCCGTGGGATACCTCTGCGGGCGTGATCCTGGTGCGCGAGGCCGGAGGCGTGGTAACGCGCTTCGATGGCTCGCAATTTCATATCAATAGCAGTGAGACGCTGGCATCCAACTCTGTGATCCACGAGGAACTGCTCGGGAACTTCCGTGAAATTTTTGCGGGGCGGGGGCTGGAAGAGTTGCCGTCGCTGGCCGATTACAGGTCGAAATAATTCCAATGGGTTGCCGGCCACAAATGGCGCTGTCTTTTGCTACAATCGTGGGTTCGCAGGTGGATGTTTACTCCCCGAAAGAGGGTCTTGAAAAGTATGGCTTACGTAATTGCAGAACCTTGTATCGGAACTAAGGACACAGCGTGCGTGGATGCATGTCCGGTGGATTGCATTCACCCCAAGAAGGATGAAGCTCCACACGGTGCGGAAGAGATGCTCTATATCGATCCGGTAGAGTGCATTGACTGTGGCGCGTGCGTCCCGGTTTGCCCGGTGTCGGCGATTTTCGCCGTGGATGATCTGCCGGAGAAGTGGCAGCATTTCACCGAGCGCAACGCAAAATATTTCGGCCGGTAATCGGCCCACCCGCAGCATCCGGAGACGGCTGCAGCGTTGAGAACGGCACAAGAGCAAGGCGCGTCCTGAACGGGATGCGCCTTTGCGTTTTTCGGGCTGCCAACCAGAGCTCTTTGCCAGGCATCTCCCTGACATCCGTATGTCGCACCTGCCGTTCCGCCTGACTCCGCCGCTGCAACCGGTTCCTCCTGCGGAGCCCCATCGCCGGATGGCCGCGTTCGTGCGCGGCGTGGTGGCGGGAGCGGCAGACCTCGATCCGGCGGCGGTGCTGACGGCGACAGTGGCGGGAGCCAGTTTTGGCTATAGCGTGGGCTGGGTGGTGCTGGGCTCGATTCCTGTGCTGTGGAGCGTGTTTTCGGTTTCCGCCCGGATCGGCCGCGACTCACGCAAGGGGCTGGTGGAACTGGTGCGCGAGCAGTACGGGCGCAGGATAGCGCTGGCGCTGGCTGCCGGAGTCTTCGTTGTCAACTTCGTGATGATTATCGGCGACCTGGTGGCGGTTGCCGATGCACTCTCGATTGTGACCAACCAGTGGCGGGCATACTTCCTGGTGCCGCTGGCATTCATTGTCTGGTACATCCTGATTGTGGGCAACGCGCGCAAGAGCATGGAGCGGCTGGGATTGCTGTCTCTATTTCTGATTGCCTACGTGGTGGCAGCGTGCTTCACGGTGCACTCGCCGGGAGTGGTTGCGAGGGAGATTCTGCTCCCGCGCTTCGAGGCGAGCGCGGCGTATTCCATGGCGATCATTGCGGTGTTCGGCTCTCTGCTGACGCCGGATGTGATTGTGTGGCAGACGAGTTCGAAGCGCGACATTCCGCGCGGCACCGATCTGACCCATGATACGGAGTCGCACGCGGGAACCTTTGTGGCAGCGCTGATTTCGCTTTCCGCGATTGTGGTCTCGGCCAGCTTCCATGTGGCCGACCCATCGGTGATGACGATCCGCTCTGCCTCACGTTCGCTGGCGTTTCTGGGTTCAGCGGGGCCGCTGCTGTTTGCGCTGGGCATCCTGGGTTCAGGGATGGTTGCTCTGCCGTTGCTGGCAGCTTCGCTCTCCTTCAGTATCTCGGAGGCCGTGGGATGGGATTCCGGGCTGAACAAGGAGCCATGGGAGGCGCGGTATTTCTACATTGTGATCTCCTCGATCATGCTGCTCTCGGTGATCATTGCGCTCTTTGGGGTGAACACGGTGAAGCTGCTCTACTGGTCCCAGGTGGGGGCAGGTGTGCTGGTCGTGCCGATTCTGGCATTTCTGCTTTTGCTGGGGCGAAACCGTGAGGTTGTGCGCAGTTCAAACCGGCGCTTTGACGATCTCTGCCTGGGCTTTGCAGTGGTGGCCATGCTGATTGCAAACGCGATTTTTGTGTGGTCCGAATGGATTGTTCCTCGCCTGCGCTGACTTTGCCGGAATGCAAAAAGTGGAGGATTCAGAGAAGGTGTGCCTTTTGTTTTCCATGCTTTCCAAGGGTGGTTGAATCGGGCCGGAGCAGCGTGTTAGCTTGATCTGTTTGGAGTTTCGGCTCCAAGGTCGATGGCAGTTAAGTTGTCCGGGGTTCCTCGCTGCCCCTTCAGTGGATTTATTCGTGAGGACGCAAACATTCGCACGACTTTTAAGGAGATTATTATGCCTCTGGTTTCAATGCGGCAATTGCTGGATGAGGCCGCCAAGGGCGGTTATGGCGTAGGCGCTTTCAACGTAAACAACATGGAACAGATTCAGGCCATCATGGAGGCGGCGCGTGACACCAAGTCGCCGGTAATCATCCAGGCCTCGCGCGGTGCGCGTGCTTATTCGCAGGACAAGTTTCTGTATCACCTGATGCTGGCCGCGGCGGAACTCTATCCGGAGATTCCGCTGGTGATGCACTTGGACCACGGCAACAGCTTTGCGACCTGCAAATCTGCCATCGACCTGGGCTTTACCTCGGTGATGATGGACGGCTCGCTGAAGGAAGACGGCAAGACCCCGACCACCTTCGATGAGAACGTGGAAGTGACGCGCGCAGTGGTAGAGATTGCGCACGCCAAGGGCGTGACCGTGGAAGGCGAGATCGGCGTGCTCGGCGGCATTGAAGACGGACACGGCGCGGGCGGCAGCGGACTCGAGCATGTAACCGATCCGGAACAGGCCGTGGAGTTTGTGGAGAAGACCGGCGTGGATGCCCTGGCGATCGCCATCGGCACCAGCCACGGGGCATACAAGTTCAGCAGCAAGCCAGATGGCTCTGTGCTGAAGATGGATGTGCTGATGGAGATCCACCGCAGGCTGCCGAACGTTCACCTGGTGATGCACGGCTCCTCGAGCGTGCCCAAGGACCTGCAGGACGTGATCAACCAGTACGGCGGCAAACTGAAGCCGACGTGGGGCGTTCCGGTGGAGGAGATTCAGCTTGGTATCCGCAACGGCGTGCGCAAGATCAACGTCGATACGGACAACCGCCTGGCCATCACGGGCGCAATCCGCAAGGTGTTTGCCGAGACGCCGGAGAAGTTCGATCCGCGCGACTACATGAAGCCCGCCCGCGATGCGATGAAGAAGGTTGTTGCGCTGCGCATGACCCAGTTCGGACAGGCCGGCCACGCCGGAGACTACGCGCCGATCTCCATCGACGAGATGAAGAAGTACTACACCAAGGCTGCAGCAAAGTAGTTTGCAGATAAGTTAGAGCCCCACGTTTGCCGATTGATTGCGGCGTGGGGCTTTGTTTTTTGAGCGCAAGAAATGGCGCGGGCCGAAGCCCGCGCCGACTCTTTCCGATGCGGTTAGACGTCGTAGATCGGGAACCAGGGCGAGGCTGATTTCAGTCCGGCGTTTACGTTCTCGATGTTCTTGACGCCTTCGGCTTCAAGCCACTCGCGGAAGGCGGCGACGCCTTTCTCGGCAAAGATGGGAACGCCGTCAGCCCAGGTGGCGCGTCCGCAAAGGACGCCGTTGTACTTCACACCGCTCTCGCCAGCGAGTTCCAGGGTCTCGGAGAACTCGGCGTTGCTGACTCCGGCCGAGAGATAGATGAAGGGCTTGGTGGTGGCTTCGGCGGAATTGCGGAAGTGCGCCATGGCCTCGGCCTTGGTGTAGGCTTTCTCGCCCTTGAAGCTCTTTGTGCCTTCCACGAATTTCATGTTGATGGGGACTTCGAGTTTCAGCACGTCCACGTGGTAGCGGGGCTTGCTGAACTCGCGCATGTAGGCGGTGACGATTTCGGGCTTCTTCTTTGCGAAGGCGAGCCCCTTCTCGTCGAGCCCTTCTTCGTAGCCGATGAGTTCGAGGAAGAATGGAATGTCATTGGCGACGCACTCGTCGCCGATGCGCTCGGCCCATGCGTGCTTGTGCTCGATGATGTGCTTGGGGTCTGAGGGCGAGTAGTAAAGCAGAATCTTGATGCAGTCGGCTCCGGCTTCCTTCAGGCGGCGCACGCTCCATAGGTCGAGCAGGTCGGGGAGGCGTCCGGGAGTCTGCTTGTCATAGCCGGTCTTCTCGTAGGCCAGCAGCAGACCGGCGCGGCGGTTGCGGGCTTCGGCGGCGGGCAGGCCCCACTCGGGATCCAGCAGAATGGCGCTGGCGTGGCGGGTGAGAATTTCACTGACAGCGATCTTGAAGTCAATGAGGTCGCGCTCGGAGGCGTTTGCGCCGAGCGCTTTCTTCAGCGAACCGCGCTGATCCATGGCGGCGGCGGCGATGACGCCGCGCTCGTTGGAGACGGCCTTCAGTCCAGAATATTTTCCGGGAGTAAGTTTCACGTTCATTCCTCCTGCGAGTCTCAGATGCTTTCTCTGCGCGGCGCGACCGCATCGAAGTGGCGCCGCAAGCGGGTTAGAGCTTGATGCCGACGGCGGAGAGCACCTCGCGCTGACGGGCGACGAGCTCTGCAATTCCCTTACGCGCGAGCACCGTCATCTGCGCCAGGTGTTCGTCGCCGAAAGGCTCGTGCTCGGCGGTGGCCTGGATTTCGATGAACTTGTTGGCTCCAGTTAAGACGTAATTCATATCGACCTCGGCGCGGGAATCCTCTTCGTAGGCGAGGTCGAGCATGGGTTCTCCATCGACGATGCCGACGCTGATGGCGGCGACGGTGTCTTTGAGGGGGAGGTGCTTGAGCGTGCCGGAGGCGACGAGTTTCTGCATGGCGAGCGCCATGGCGACGAAGCCTCCGGTGATGGATGCGGTGCGAGTTCCGCCGTCGGCCTGGATGACATCGCAGTCGATCCAGAGCGTGCGTTCGCCGAGTTTTGCGGTGTCAACCACGGCGCGCATGGAGCGGCCGATGAGGCGCTGAATTTCGTGAGTGCGCCCGCCCTGCTTGCCCTTGGCGGCTTCGCGCGCGGTGCGGGTGAGGGTGGCGCGGGGGAGCATGCCGTACTCGCTGGTGACCCAGCCGCGGCCCTGGTTGCGCATCCATCCGGGAACGCTCTCCTCGATGGTGGCAGTGCAGATGACCCTCGTATTTCCTACCTCAATCAGGCATGAGCCTTCGGCGGTGCGGATGAATTCGGGGGTGAGTTTGAGTTCGCGCATCTGGTCGAGCGCACGGTTGTCGGAACGAAAAATCATCTCTGGTTTCCTTGCTTCCCGCAGGTGGTCTTGACGCTGAGGACCACCCACATTTCAAGCTTGTAGATTCCGGCCCAGGGGAGGAGCCACTCGGGTTTGTTCAATGTGAGTTCGAGGATGCGGCCGTCGGTGGCAGTGTACTGAAAGAGCTGAGTGCGGTCATCGCCTTTCAGAAAGCGCACGGGAGCCTTGTCTGGCGCACCTTTGAAGCCGGGGTCCAGCGCGGCGGCTTCGCGGGCTGCGACCTGGGGCGCTTCAAGCCGCCACATTTCCTTGCCGGAGTTGACGCGGAGCTTCTGAATGCTCTGCTGGGCGGACTGGTCGATCTTGCGGCGAACATTGCCTGGAGTGCAAATCCCTGAAAGTTGTGTAGTTATCAACAGAGCAATGGTTGAGGCCAGGAGGAAACGATTGACCATTTGTTCATCCTTTCACCCAGGGACGTTTGGCACAAAAGCCAATCGTTAGGGGGCTTGCATAGTGTCTCAAATTCCGGCGTCCAGGTCAGCGCGCTCGACGTGTTGAACGGCGAAGCCGAGAAAGAGGGGAGCGTGCCGGTGGAATTTCTCAACCGAGTCCGTGACGATGAACTTGAACGTCGGTTCGCCCGCAGAGAGCGCATGTCCCTCCAGATAGTGAAGCAGTGCGTTGGCGGTGGCCTCAGCGGAATCGACGATCTGGATGCGCTGAGGGACGACGCGACGAAGCAGGGGACGGAGGAGCGGGTAGTGGGTGCAGCCGAGCACTAAGACATCGATATTTGTCGATGCTGTGCGGAGGGCCTCTATGGTGTAAAAGCGCGCGACCTGTTCGGTGACGGGATTCTCAAGCCATCCCTCTTCGACCAGGGGGACGAGGAGGGGGCAGGGTTTCTCAAAGGTGGCGAATCCGCGGCGGGCGAGGGCGCGCTGGTAGGCGTGGCTGGAGCAGGTGGCCTCGGTGGCGAAGACGAGGGCTTCGCGGCTTTGCGAGATGGCGGCGGCAGCGTCGGCACCGGGTTCGATGACACCGATGACAGGGATAGGGACGGCGGACTTCACATCATAGAGAGCGAGGGCGGAGGCAGTGTTGCAGCCGATGACGAGCAGGTCAATTCCGCGGGCGGCGAGGAAGCGGGCGGCGCGGGAGGAGTAGCGGGCGACGAACTCCTGCGATTTCGTGCCGTAGGGAAGGCGGGCGGTGTCTCCGAAGAAGAGATAGTCGGCGTTGGGGACGAGGCGGGCGATGGCGCGAAGCACCGTGAGCCCGCCGACACCGGAGTCAAAGACGCCGATGGTGGGTCGATGTGAATTGGCAGTCACCTGAATCAATGTAGCGCAAAAGGGGGATGAGAGGGGAGGGAGTCCGGTGATTTGGAAGAGGAGAAAGAAGGCCAGGGAAGGAGTGAGCACGATGAGGAGTTCAAAGCAGGAGCGGAGTTCCCAACCAGAGTGGGCCGAAACCGGAGGCATGCGGAAGGCTGCAGGACGAAGGCAGAGAAGAAGGGAGGGCGGGGAGCCCTCCCTTTGGGATCGCGCGGAAGACTAGTTTGCGGAGGCGGGCTCCCATCCCTTGTCACCCTTGGCAAATACGATGGCGCTCTGGGCGGGGGCGGCGTGGTAGTAGTTTCCGCCGTGCTGGTCAATGAGGAGGCTGCGATCATAGTTGGCGAGGCCCTGGACGAGTTTGCCGTTGATGTCAAACATCTCGCCGACTTCGGTGGGCTGCCATGCCCAGGTGTACTGGACCTGGAACTTCTGCTGGCCGAGCTTGTTGATGGCTCCGACGGAGACAAGCTTTCGAGTGGCCAAGGGAAGCGTATAGGCGGTGGAGTTGTCCTTTTTGTCGCCGACAACGGTTTTGACGCCGGGGAGCCTGGCGAGGAGTTCCTTGCCGGCGGGAGTCAGCTCGACCTCAGAGGCGTAGTTCTTCATCTTGCCGATTTTAAGGATGCCGGCTTTTTCGAGGAGCTTGTACTGCGGATTGCTGGGCTTGTCGGCATAGCCGTAGCTGAGGTTTCCAGTGTGGAAGGTGATGGTGACAGGTGCAGTTGCTGTCAGTTTCTGCTGGACGGCGGCGGTGGCTTCCTCAGGCTTGATTGTAAGTTTGCTCTGGTAAACGACAAAGCCGATACCGCCGACGAAAAGTCCGACCATCAGAAGGATAATCAGCACCGGTCCGAACGATGAACCTTCCTTCTTTTCCATTTCAATTTCTTGTTCAAACATATAGGTACCCTCCGAAGTGGGACCGCTAAAAATGCTGTCCGGCAGCGTAATTGGAACTCTGCCGGGCACATCATATGCCCGTTCGGGGCAGTGGTGAAGAAAAATCCGCAGGATGGTGAACGCCGGTTACAGATTTTGGATTGGAGCGCCACGCCGGGAATGGGATGAGGTGAAAATTTGCACAGGATTAAGGTGAGAAGCAGGTTGCGAAGAGAGGAAATGAAGAGGGACGGCATTTCCTTACCGAAACGGCGGGCTGTACTATAAAGAGTTGAAGTCCGTACTGTAAAGGAACTGAAGAGTGAATCCTTCCGAACATCGCGAGCAAGCAGGACAGGAAGTACTGGAAACCCGAGAGTGGCTAGATTCGTTGGACTACGTTCTGGAACATGGTGGACCGGAACGGGCAGGGCGATTGCTGCAGCAGTTGGCGCTGCACACGGCGCGGCAGGGCTACCGGCTTCCGTTTTCCGCAACGACCCCGTATCAAAACACGATTCCCTCCTCGAAGCAGCCGCCATTTCCCGGCAGCCAGGAGCTGGAACGGCGGATCAAGAGCCTGGTGCGGTGGAACGCGCTGGCGATGGTGATGCGGGCGAACAAGCGGCAGGAGGGGATTGGCGGGCACATCTCGTCGTTTGCCTCGGCTGCGAATTTGTACGAGGTTGCCTTCAACCACTTCTTCCAGGCACAGACGCCGGACGGAGACAGGGACCTGGTGTTCTTCCAGGGACATGCGGCGCCGGGAATTTATGCGCGCGCGTTTTTGGAAGGAAGGATGACGGAGAAGCAGCTGGAGAACTTCCGCCGGGAGCTGGGGGAGGGCGGAGGGTTGAGTTCGTATCCGCACCCGTGGCTGATGCCGAACTTCTGGGAGTTTCCCACGGTTTCAATGGGACTGGGGCCGATCCAGGCAATTTACCAGGCGAGGTTCAACCGCTACCTCGAAAATCGCGGATTGAAAAAGTGCCACCAGGGGAAGGTGTGGGCGTTCCTGGGCGACGGCGAGACGGATGAACCGGAGTCGCTGGGCGCGATCACGCTGGCATCCCGCGAGAAGCTGGACAACCTGATTTTTGTAGTGAATTGCAACCTGCAGAGGCTGGACGGGCCGGTGCGCGGCAATGGAAAGATCATCCAGGAATTGGAAGCGATCTTCCGGGGCGCGGGCTGGAACGTGATCAAGGTGATCTGGGGCACGGACTGGGATCAGCTGATTCAGCAGGACAGAGACGGCCTGCTGGTGAAGCGCATGGGCGAGCTGTGCGACGGGCAGTACCAGAAGCTGTTTGTGGAGAGCGGGACGTACTTCCGGCAGAACTTCTTTGGGACCGATCCGCGGCTGCTGAAGATGGTGGAGCACCTGAGCGACGAGCAGATTGAACGGATGCGGCTGGGTGGACACGATCCGATCAAGATGTATGCGGCGTACAAGGCGGCGGTGGACCACGCGGGCTCGCCGACGGTGATCCTGGCGAAGACGATCAAGGGCTACGGGCTGGGAGAGAGCGGCGAGGGCCGCAACATCACGCACCAGCAGAAGAAGATCAACGACGAGGAGTTGATGATCTTCCGCTCGCGCTTTGGGATTCCGATTGAAGATGAAAAGCTGCACGACGCGCCGTTCTACCGGCCTTCGGACGACAGCGCGGAAATCCAATACATGCGGGAGCGCAGAAAGCAGCTGGGCGGGTATCTGCCGGACCGGAAGATGCGCGCGCCGAAGTTGGAGCCAGTGAGCGAAGAGCTGTTCCAGGAGTTTTATACCGGAGCGGTGGAGCGCAAGGTTTCGACGACGATGGTGCTGGTGCGGATGATCGCGAAGATGCTGAGGGACCCGAAGATCGGCAAGCTGATTGTTCCGATCATTCCCGACGAGGCGCGGACGTTTGGCATGGAAGCGCTGTTCCGGCAGGTGGGAATTTACTCCAGCGTGGGGCAGAACTACGAGCCGGTGGATATGGACACCCTGCTTTATTACAAGGAAGCACGGGATGGACAGATTCTGGAAGAGGGCATTACGGAGGCGGGCGGCCTGAGCGAGTTTATCGCGGCGGGAACCTCTCCGGCGCACCACGGGATCAACACGATTCCGTTCTTTGTGTACTACTCGATGTTCGGCTTGCAGAGAGTTGGCGACCTGGTTTGGGCGGCTGGCGACCAGCGGGCAAAGGGCTTTTTGTGCGGCGGTACGGCGGGACGGACGACACTGGCGGGCGAGGGATTGCAGCACCAGGACGGACACAGCCATCTGCTGGCTTACCCGGTGCCGAACCTGCTGGCCTACGACCCGGCGTTTGCGTATGAGATCGCGATCATCGTGCAGGAAGGCATCCGGCGGATGTACGTGGAGCAGGAGGACATCTTCTACTACATCACGGTGATGAACGAGCCGTGGGAACAGCCGAGCATGCCAGCCGATGTGAAGGACGGCATTCTGAAAGGGCTGTACCGCTTCCGCAAGTCGAAGAAGAAAGAGCCGAAGCTGAGAGCGCAGTTGTTTGGATCGGGCGCGATCATGCTGGAGGTGATGAAGGCCGCCGAGATCCTGGAAGAGAAGTACAAGGTGGCGACCGACATCTGGAGCGTGACCAGCTACAAGGAGCTGTACAAGGACGGCAACGCGTGCGAGCGGTATAACATGCTGCACCCGGGCGGGAAGCAGAAAGAGTGCTACGTGGCGCAGCAGTTGAAGGACGCGGAAGGCGTGCTGGTGGCGGCCTCGGATTATGTGAAGGCGCTGCCGGAGTCGATTTCACAGTGGTTGCCGCGTCCGCTGATTGCGCTGGGCACGGATGGGTACGGGCGCTCCGACAGCAGGGCGGCGCTGCGCGACTTTTTTGCGGTGGACGCCAAGCACATTGTGCTGGCGGCACTGACGGGACTGTTGCGCGACGGGAAGATGAAGGCAGCCGAGGTGAAGAAGGCGGTTGTCGATCTGGGGATCAACTCAGAGAATCCCGATCCGTTCTCGCTGTAGCGCGCGAGGGAATGAATGCGCCCCGGGATGCTGCGCATCCTGGGGCTGGAAGATTTGTGGCGGGCGGCAATGCAGGCCGCGAAATTGAAAGGAAACGCTGTGGCAATGGAATTCAAACTCCCGGAACTCGGTGAGAACATCGAGGCCGGCGACGTGGTCCGAGTCGCGGTCAGCGCTGGTGAAACGATTACGGAGGGGCAGACCGTCATTGAGTTGGAGACGGACAAGGCAGTGCTGGAAGTTCCTTCGACGGTGAGCGGCGTGGTGGAGACGGTGCTGGTGACGGCTCCGGCGAGCGTGAAGGTTGGCGACGTGCTGTTTACGTATGTGGCGGCAGAAAAGGCTGCCGGGGGCGAGACGGCAGCGGCGAGTGAGGAAGAGGTGGCGCTGGAAGAGACGCCAGCGGAGTCGCCGAGGCATGCGGTTCCAGAGCTGAGGGCCGAGGCGGTGAATGCGACGTCGGCGGAGTTCCGGCTGCCGGAGCTGGGCGAGAATATTGAAGCTGGCGACGTGGTCCGGGTGGCGATCCAGGCAGGCGAGCAGGTGAGCGCCGGGCAGACGGTGCTGGAACTGGAGACGGACAAGGCCGTGCTGGAAGTGCCTTCGACGGTGAGCGGCACGGTGAGCGAAGTGAAGGCCAAGGTGGGACAGAAGCTGAAGGTTGGCGACCTGGTGTTCACGATTGCGGCAGGGATGGGAGCGGTCTCCGAGGTGGCGGCTGCGCCGAAGAAGGCTGCGGCAGATGCGCCGGCGGCGGAGCATGCTGCAGACCAGAACTACATGGCGATGACGCGGCACAGCTTCCGCTCGGCACGGACGGCGGAAGGAAAGAGCGAGCAGGAGGCATTTCCTCCGGACGCGCCGCGAGAGACAGAGCAGGAACATCATCCGGCGGGATTGGATAAGCACGCAGGTCCGGAACACAGGACGGTTCCGGCGGCTCCGATTGTGCGCAAGCTGGCACGAGAGATTGGAGTGGACATCTACCTGGTGAAGGGAACCGGGCCGCGGGGACGGATCAGCGAGGCGGACGTGAAGGCCTTTGCGAAGGCGACGTTTGCGCGGGTGGCAGACGCGGAGGCGACGGCGAGAGTGGCTCCGGCGGCAGGCGGGCTGGTGGTGAAGATGCCGGACTTCAGCCGCTGGGGAAAGATCGAGAAAGTTTCGCTGCGCGGAGTGCGCAAGAAGACGGCGGAACATCTGTCAGTGGCGTGGGGCGTGATTCCTCACGTGACGCAGTTTGACAAGGCGGACGTGACGGAGCTGGAAGAGCTGCGGAAGCGGTTTGCTCCGAAGGCGGAAAAAGCCGGCGGCAAGATGACGATGACGGCGATTGCGCTGAAGGTTGTGGCGTCAGGGCTGAAGGCGTTTCCGCAGTTCAATGCGTCGATTGACATGGCGAGCGCAGAGATCATCTACAAGCGGTACATCAACATTGGAGTGGCGGTGGATACGGACCGCGGGCTGCTGGTGCCGGTGATTCGCGATGTGGACAAGAAGAACATTATCGAGCTGGCCGTGGAGCTGTCGGGGATTTCCAAAAAGGCGCGGGATAAGAAGCTGACCTCCGAAGACATGGAGGGCGGAACGTTTACGATCACGAACCTGGGCGGAGTGGGCGGCACGGCGTTTACGCCGATTGTGAATCATCCGGAGGTAGCGATTTTGGGAATGTCACGCTCAAGGGTGGAGCCGCTGTGGGTGGACGGGAAGTTTGAGCCGCGCACGATGCTGCCGCTGTCGCTGTCGTATGACCACAGGATTATTGACGGAGCGGACGCGGCGCGGTTTACGCGCTGGCTGGTGGATGCGCTGGAACAGCCATTCCTGCTGTCAGTGCAGGGTTAGTTTTGAAACTTTCGGGGCGGTGAGATGCTCTGAAGGGTAGATCTGATAAACACGGGGATTGCGAGCCGGATGGCTCAACAACTTTACGCAGGATTGTGGAAGCGAGACATGGCGAATACGAACGTGAAAGTTGCAGTGATTGGCGGCGGGCCGGGCGGGTACGCCGCAGCCTTCCTTGGAGCCGACCTCGGCCTAGACGTGACACTGATTGACATGGAGAAGAATCCGGGCGGGGTTTGCCTGTACCGGGGATGCATTCCGTCGAAGGCGCTGCTGCACGTGGCGGCGCTGATTAACGAATCGAAGCACGCGGCGAGTTGGGGCGTGGAGTTTGGCGAGCCGAAGATTGACCTGGCGAAGCTGCGGGCGTTCAAGGATGGAGTGGTGACGAAGCTGACGGGCGGGCTCGGCATGATGAGCAAGCAGCGGAAGGTCACGTACATCCAGGGCGAGGCGAGCTTTGTGGATTCGACGACGCTGAAGGTGAAAAAGACGGCGGGCGGCGAAGAGACACTGAAGTTCGACAAGGTGATTATTGCGACGGGATCTTCTCCTGCGCGGCCGGGACCGCTGGCAGCGACTGGGGCAAACATATTGGATTCGACGGGCGCGCTGGATTTGAAGGACGTGCCGAAAACGTTCCTGGTGATTGGCGGCGGTTACATTGGGCTGGAGCTGGGGACGGTGTATGCGACGCTGGGGTCGAAGGTGGACGTGGTGGAGATGACTGCGGGGCTGCTGCCGGGCGCGGACAGGGATTTGGTTCCTCCGCTGCAGAAGCGGCTGGAGAAGTTGTTTGCGAAGATCATGCTGAACACGGCGGTGACGGCACTGAAGGACGAGATCTCAAAGGTGAAGGTGACCTTCAAGATGCCGGATGGAACGGTGGAAGAGAAGACGTATGACAAGGTGCTGGTGTCCGTGGGACGGCGGCCGAACTCGAAGGTTCCGGGGCTGGAAAATACGGACGTGCGAGTGAACGAGCGCGGGTTCATCACGGTGAACAAGCAGTTGCAGACGGACGACGCGGCGGTGTACGCGATTGGCGATGTGGCGGGGGATCCGATGCTGGCGCACAAGGCGGCACACGAGGGACGGACGGCGATTGAACACATTCTGGGACACAAGGTGGAGTTTGCGCCGTATGCGATTCCGGCGGTGGTGTTTACCGATCCGGAGATTGCGTGGGCGGGGCTGACGCAGGCCGAGGCCGAGGCCAAGGAAATGGACGTGGAGATTGTGAAGTTTCCATGGGCGGCGAGCGGACGGGCGGTGACCCTGGACCGGACCGAAGGATTGACGAAGTTGCTGATTGACCGCAAGACGGAGCGGGTGCTGGGCGGCGCGATTGTGGGACCAGGGGCGGGAGATATGATCGCCGAAATTGTGCACGCGATCGAAATGGCAGCGACGGCCTACGACCTGGGGCACACGATCCATCCGCATCCGACATTGTCAGAGACGATCATGGAGGCGTCGGAGATTTTCTACGGGACTTCGACGGATTTGTACAGACCGAAGAAGAAGTAGCACAGAGGCAAGATACAAGAAGGCCCGGCGATGGATGCCGGGCCTTTTTGTGCATGGAAAGCGATAGCGAGGTGCTCGGATGTTCCGAAAATGGCGAGGCCGAGTACCCGCAGGCGGGTGGAATGCATCTGGAAGAGGAGCGGGAATTTGCGCGCGAGCTGCTGGTGGCGCGGGATGGAGCGGAGATGGAAAAGCAGAGTTCTGGAAGAGTGCCAGCGTGGCGCGCGGCAATGGTGGCGCTGGCGTTGATGTGCATCTGCGGGGCGGCCAATGCGGTGCTGGGAGGGAAGGTGGCCACGGTGGCCGCCGACCAGGCGCAGATGAAGGCCAGCTTGAAGGTGAGCTCGAACGGCCGCTTCCAGGTGCACGAGCTACAGGCGGACGGCGGCAATGTGGTTCGCGAGTTTGTGTCGCCCGCGGGAGATGTGTTCGGGGTGGCTTGGTCAGGACGGGCGATGCCGCAGTATTCACAGTTGCTGGGCAGCTACACGGATGAGATCACGAAGGCAGCACGAACACGTCGAGACCACCGGGCGCCGTTGAAGATCGAGGAACCGGGATTTGTGTTTTCGGCTTTTGGAGCGATGCGGTTCTACGCCGGGCGGGCCTATATCCCGTCCAAGGTTCCGGCGGGAGTGTTGCCGGAGGAGATTAAGTGATGCGCGGACTAAGGCTGGCACTGGCGGCAGGATGCGGATGTGCTCTGCTGGCGATTGCGGGATGCGGCGGGGGAAGCAGTTCACAGCAGAACAGCAGCAACAGCGGCGGCAGCGGGGGTGGATCGACGTCAGCAAACACGGTTGCCGTTTCGGTGAACCCGGGACCTTCGTCGAAATTCGCGCTTACTAATGGAGTCTTTGTGAGCGTGACAGTGTGCAAGCCAGGGACAAGCACGTGCGTGACCGTCCCGGATGTGCTGCTGGATACGGGATCGTCGGGGCTGCGTCTGCTGTCGAGCAAGGTGAGTGCAATCGGGCTGACGAATGTGATGGCAGGCGGGGAGACGCTGGCGAACTGCGTGCAGTACCTGGACAACAGCTACAACTGGGGTCCGGTGGCAACGGCAGACGTGAAGATGTCTGGCGAAGTGGCAAGTTCGGTGCCGATCCAGATTATCGCGGAGCCGGGGTACGGGTTTGCCGGGGCGCCTGGGGGGTGCGGAGGAACACCGAACAACACGGTGGACACACTGCTGGCCAACGGCATTCTGGGAGTGAGCTTCTATCCGAACGATTGCGGAGGGGCGTGCGCGCCGGGTACTACGTTTAACCCAGGAAATTACTATGGTTGCGCGGGTTCGGCATGTTCGGTGGCCGAGGTTGCGGTGGCGCAGCAGTTGCAGAACCCAGTGGGGATGTTTGCCACGGATAACAACGGATTGATGCTGACGCTGCCCAGCATTGCAGCGAGCGGCGTGCCAAGCACGAGCGGGACGCTGACGTTCGGAATTGGAACGCAATCTGACAACGCGCTGGGAAGCGCGACGGTGCTGACGCCAAACAGTTCGGGCTTCTTTGCGACGACACTGAATGGAAATTCGACGAACGTTGGGTTCATCGACAGCGGGTCGAGCGCGATGGCTTTCTTTGATTCGACGAAGACGGGGTTGCCGGCGTGCTTGAACTACACGGGGTACTACTGCCCGGCAAGCGTGGCCACGCTGACGGCGACGAATAAGGGAAGCAATGGGAAGTCGTCCACGGTGCAGTTCAACGTGGAGTCAGCAGACCAGCTATTGAACGGCGTAAATGACGCGTTTTCCGACCTGGGAAGTCCGGGGAACGATGCGACCTTTGGAGCCTACTTTGACTGGGGGCTGCCATTCTTCTATGGCCGTACCGTCTATGTAGCGATTGAGAACAAGAGCGCGGGAGGGACGACGGGGCCATACTGGGCCTACTGAAGCCACGGACAGATTCGGTTCCGCGAAGCCCGGCCTGGAGCCGGGCTTTTGCGCGCGCGAAATTAGTGGGTCTTGGTGGGAGCGGCGCGGAGATAGTCGAGCGCCTGCTGGACGTTCATGGCGGGGACGGAACGGTAGTCCCAGCAGGTTTCGGTCTCCTCGATATGGAGCGACTTTATGAAGACCACACGCCCGTCGAAGGTGAGCTTCATGCTGGTGATGGCCCAGTACTTTGGAGCGATGCGAGACTGGATTATTTCGATGTGGCCGCCACGATTGAGGCGCCCGAGAAAGCCCCAGCCAAAGGTCACGTCTTTGAACAGCGTGCCCTCAATGCGGGAGATGCGGCGGTCTTCACGGTCGATAAGGATGACGGTCTTCATACCCTGGAGGACCTGGGACTCGTAGTTAGGGGGAGAGAATGCAGGGTTGGGCGAGCACTCAAGGCGGAGGGTGTGCTGGTCCGGCGGGGTGGCGTATTCGCAGAGAAAAGCGTCGGGCAGGGCGCGGAGGAGGCGCTCGATGTGCAACTGGTCTTCGTGTTGCTTGCGGGCCTTGTCGCGCATTTTGTCAGGGTCGAGAAGGCGGTTGATGCGGGAGTCATCTTCTTTGCGATCGTCGGGGGAGAGGGGCTTGTCGTTGATGGCAAGGGCGCGGCTGAGAATCCCCTGGGGAGTGGCGACCATGAGCTTGGTCATGATGCCGCGGGGTTTCTGAAGACGGTCCATCCAGGCGTAGTAGTTGTCTGCGGCGAGGGGCTTTTCATTGGCGACGGCCAAGCGGAGGAGGTCGTTGGGGTGGAGTTCAACGGGCGTGGCTGCAGGTGCTTGCAGGGCGATGGACAGGGAGAAGAGGAGAGCAATCCCCATTCGGCCACCGAATCTGGGTAGATGGAAATTCATGTGCTTCGATTATCAAGGAAGCAGGGAAGTGGCTCAAGGAGGGGAGCGGAAATCGCAAGAAATGACAGGAGGGAAGTTTTGGCGGAATGAATGCGGACTTGCTAACCTTGGAGCGCACAGTGATCGGGAGCGAGACGATGAGCGTGACAGGGTTGTGGCAAGGGTTTGGCGCGCCAGTGCTGGCGGTGTGCGGCTTCTCGGGCTCGGGTAAGACGACACTGCTGGAGGCCGCGATTGCGCGGCTGAGGGAGCGCGGGCTGCGGGTGGCGGTGGTGAAGCACGATGCTCATGGCTTTGAGGTGGACAGGCCGGGGAAGGATTCAGACAGATTGTTCCGGGCGGGGGCAACGGTGTCCCTGAGCGGGCCGGGGCAGCAGTTCGAGCGGCGGGCGGTGGGGCTATCCCTGGAGGCGACGCTGGCGCGGTTGGGCTGCGACCATGATGTGCTGCTGGTGGAAGGGCACAAGGGGATTGCACTGCCGAAGGTGTGGATGGAGAGCGCGGATGGGAAGGCGGCTCCAGAGAGCGTGACGAATATTGTGCGAACGCTGGCGTGGGATGGAGCACGGCTGGCGGAGTTTATGGAACTGGTGGAGGAATGGCTTCCGGTGGCGTGGAAGGCGCGTCCTGTGTATGGCGGCGTGCTGGCGGGAGGAAAGAGCGTGCGCATGGGAAGGCCGAAGCAGGGGATGGCGTTTGGGGGAAGGACGCTGGGCGAGATTGCGGTGGGGGCCTTGCGGGAGGGGTTGAGCGGGGGGAGAGTGTTGGGGCTGGGCGGAGAGGTTTCACCGCTGCCAACTGCGGCAGAGATGGGACGCCAAGGGGCAGGGTACGAGCGGTTGCCGGATGCGGAGGGATTTGCGGGGCCGGCAGCGGGGCTGGTGGCAGCGCACAGGTGGGCTCCGGAGGCGGCGTGGATTGTGGCGGCGTGTGATCATCCGTGGCTGCGGGCTGAGCACATTGCGTGGCTGGAAGGGCAGCGCGGGCCGGGACGGTGGGCGGTGATTCCGCGGCAGAGCGATGGGCATGCCTGCCCTACGCTGGCGTTGTATGAGCCGCAGGCACTGGAGGCGCTGGCGAGGATGGGAGAAGAGGCGCGGGCGATGGCGCTGGTGGAGATGGCCGGGACAGAGGTGGTGGAGATTCCAGTGGAACTGGCGGATGGGTGGAAGAACGTGAACACGCAGGATGAGCTGCGAGCGGAAGAGGAACGGCTGGCGCAGATGCGCGCAGGCGAGGAGAGATGATGCCGACGTTTGAAGAAGCACGCAGGATCATCCTGGAACGGGTGACGAGGCTGGAAGCAGAGCGGGTGGGGCTGCTGGATTCTCTGGGGCGGGCACTGATTACGGACGTGATAGCGCCGTGGGCGTTGCCGCAGTTCGACAACTCCGCGATGGACGGCTTTGCGGTACGTGCGGCTGATTGTGCGGATGGAAGCTGTCTGCCGGTAACTGGATTTATTGCGGCGGGAGGGCGCGCGACGCAGGCGGTGGAAGAGGGCACGGCGGTGCGGATTATGACCGGGGCGGCGATGCCGGAGGGCGGCGACAGCGTAGTGCCATTGGAAGACGCGGAGGAGACCGAGGGAGCGATGCGGGCGGTGAAGCCGGTGACGCTGCATCAGCATGTGCGCTATGCGGGCGAGGATGTGCGGGCGGGCGAGACGGTGCTGCGGGCGGGAACGGTGGTGCGGTCCTACGAGATCAACCTGCTGGCGAGCTTTGGGATGGAGCAGGTGGAGGTGGTGCGGAGGCCGCGGGTGGCGATTGTGGCGACGGGAGACGAACTGATGGAACTCGGTTCGGCGGCGGAGGCGGGGAGGATTGTGAACAGCAATTCGTATTCGCTGGCGGCGGCGGTGACGGCTGTGGGGGCGGTGCCGGTGATGGTGGGGATTGCGCGCGATAACCGCGAGAGCCATCGGGAGAAGCTGGGCGAGGGTCTGAAAGCGGATGTGCTGGTGACTTCGGCGGGAGTTTCCGTGGGAGACCACGATCTGGTGAGGGAGGTGCTGGGAGAGTTGGGAGTGGAGAGCGTCTTCTGGAAGGTGCAGGTGAGGCCGGGGAAGTCTCTGGCATTTGGAATGAAGGATGGGAAGCCGGTGTTTGCGCTGCCGGGAAATCCTGTTTCGACGATGCTGACGTTTGAGGAATTTGTGGCTCCGGCGCTGCGGGTAATGATGGGCGAGCGGGAAGCGGTAAGGCCGGTGTTTACGGCGGTGCTGCGGAGCGAGTTGAAGAAGAAGGCGGGACATGCGCACCTGATGCGGATGCGGGTGGAGGTGCGCGAGGGGAAGTTTGAAGCGTGGAGCGCAGGGAAACAGGCTACGGGATTTGTAAAGACGCTGGTGGAGGCAAACGCAGTGGCGGTGCTTCCGGCAGAGCGGGAGCGGTTTGAGGTGGGAGAAGAGGTTCAGGTGCACTGGCTGGAGTAGGTATCAGCACCTGGTATCGCAAAGGAAATGGCCAGAGAGTTTGGGAGATGATCCCGGCTCTCTGGCCGTTGGTGTTTGCGGTGGCGGCTAGTCGGCGCCGGCGGCTTGGGATGCTGCGTCGATGGCCGGTTGAGGCTCGGACCAGGGAGGCAGGATCTTCATCAGGACAGCGAGGATGATGAAGGGCAGCACGAGGAGCGCGGCGGCGATCAGCTCTCCCTCGCGGGAGATGAGATCAACCTTGTAAGTGGTGTATCCGAGGAAGCTCTTGGAAAAGAGCTGGCCGCCGATGACGACATTCCAGCGCATAGCGAAGATGCCGACGATGATGAGGCATCCGCAGATGGCGTAGGCGAAGCGGCGGATCTTCTCGGGAACGTTGAAGATCTGGATGAAGCCGATGGTGAGAATGGGGAGGACGGTTCCGAGCCCGATCTGCAGGACGATCTGCGAGAAGAACAGGCGGGTGTGCATGAGGAAGTCGAGCGAGCGGAAGGACTCGTCCGCCTCATAGATGCGGTGGATGAGATCGAGCATCTCAAGGCCGAAGTCGATGATGAAGGTGTAGAGAAGATATTGGGCGACGGTATCGACGCAGGCCATGTTAATGGGCTCGCGGCGGATCTTCATCATGGCCATGTAGAGGACGAGGACAATGGCGATTCCGCTGACCATGGCGGAGAAGAGGAAGACGACGGGCATGAGCGGCGTGGACCACCAGGGATTGGCCTTGATGGAGCCGAAGATGAAGCCGACGTATCCGTGAAGGAGGAAGGCGGAGGGGATTCCGATGAGGGAGACGACCCAGCCGACTTTGTCATCGACGCGCAAGGCACCCTCGCTGATGTTGCTGGAGCCGAGGGTAAGGAGGCGGTAGATGATGCGCTTGATTCCGGTGGTGCTCTGCGAGAGGAGGACAATCTCACGCCGGTAGTCGAGCCAAATCTCCAGGAGGATGACGGCCATTAGGTACCAGAGGTACACGAAACCGAACATGGCCATGGCCGAGGAGGTGTGGGGGGTGAGATACATTTCAAGTGAACGCTCCGGGCGTCCGAGGTGGAGCTGGAGCGGCAGCGGCGCGACGAGCATGAACGAGAGCGCGGTGAGCAGCGCGAGCCGGTAGGTTGGCTTGACGGCGCTGACGTGGAAGATACGCTCGAGGGAGGCGAGGATGAAAGCTCCGGCTACCAGTCCTGTGACGAACGGATAGACGACGATCAACACGCTCCACTGGAGCTCGACTTCATTCGGATACATGAACCCATCAAATGGCATGATCGCAATCTCCTTAGCGCACCGAACCGTCCAGGTCGTGATAGAAGGCCTTTGCCCCAGTGGCAAGATGCGGTTTGAGCACCTGCACGGAGTGAGTCTTCAGATATTCGTGAATGGGATCGGCGGGGTTCTTGAGATCCACTAACTGGCGCGCGCCAGTGGGACAGTTTTCGCAGCAGGCAGTGGTAAGACCCTTGGTGATGCGGTGATAACAGAGCGAGCACTTCTCCGCCGTGTGCTTGGTGGGATGGAGGAAACGGCAGCCATAAGGACAGGCCTGCACGCAGTAGCGGCAGCCAAGGCAGTAGCTCTCATCGACAAGGACAACGCCGTCAGGGGTGTGCAAGGTTGCGCCGACGGGACAGACCTGGGTGCAGGGCGAGTCCACGCAGTGATTGCACATCTTGGGGACGAAGAAGTTTTTGCCTCCCTCGTACTTGCTGGGCGGAAAGCCATTCTTGCCGCCGTTAGGGGAGTCCACCTGGGGACGCTCCTGCTCCCATCCGGCGACGTGGTAGCGCTCGACCCAGGTGCGGAAGTAGCCTTCGGGGACGTTGTTCTCCGCGGCGCAGGCACGGACGCAATTGCCGCAGCCGATGCACTTGGGGATATCCAGCAGCATGCCCCACCAGTGCTGGGAGCGATTGTAGTTGGGGGCGATCTCCGGGGTTCCGGCTACAACGTACTCCCATGCCATGGCTGCGGCTGGGAGGAGCATGAGCAGTTTGCGTCGCGTGATCATGATTTTTTGTCTCCGGGTTGCAGCAGGGGACTGTGGGGCTGATGGCAGGTCTTGCAGGCGACTCCACCGGAGTGATCGGCGCCGACGACCTGCGGGAATGTCTTAGGCTTGGCGAGGTTGGCCTCATGACACTTAACGCAGAGGACGGCTGTGTCTGGAAGCTGGGGAACGACGGAGCCGGGATCGTCGGCATGTTTGGCGAGCGGGCCGTGACAGGCTTCGCAGTTGACGCCGGCGTGCTTGCCGGCCTTCTTAACATCGAGCACGTCGGAGTGGCAGGTTTCGCAGACCTCATGCCCAGCGTAGGAAATGGGCTTGGAACTGAGTTCGGCGAGCGCGTCACCGCGATAATGGCCGTACTGGCCAAAGCTCTTGGGGATGAAGTGGGAGCGCAAGAGTAGAAATACGACGAGCACGAGCGCAAAAGCTCCGAATACACGGAGGAGATGTTCGGCGTCCTTGAATCGATTCACGTATTACCCCGCACAGACCCGCCTGGCAGATTTTGTTGAACGCGGTTCCGAGATGATCTCCACTGAATACTTCATGGAATGCATTTGTCACCGTGACGGATCGCACAGATGGATGTGACAGCTCAACACTAAGCGGCGCAGATCGGCAGAGGGTACCCAGTGCTGATGGGCTGGGGAAAGGGATTTCCTCAATGTGGAAGAAGGGAAGAAGCAAGCGTGGTTTGCGGTGATAAAACTGTTGGGGTACGATGTTGAGCTTTTTGGGACGAGAGAGAACGATGACTGAAATGAATGGACGAGAAGGTTCAGCGGACGCTGCGAGCTTTGTTCGGAGTTGCGTGGTACACGGAAACCGGATGGTGTACTACGACCGCGGGGCAGGGACGCCGCTGGTGCTGGTGCACGGGATGTTCGGCGACCACATGGACTGGGCTGCGGTGCTCGAGCCGCTGGCGGAGCACTACCGAGTGATCAGCGTGGACCTGCCAGGGTTTGGGGAAAGCGACAAGCCCGAGGGAGGGTATGGGCCGGAACTGTTCGTGGAGTCGCTGGAGGGGTTACGCAGCGAGCTTGGACTGCAGGACGTGGTGCTGCTGGGGAATTCGTTCGGCGGATTGGTTTCCACGCTGTACGCGGAGGCGCACGCGGAGCGGGTGAGGGCACTGGTGCTGGTATCGAGCGCGGGGATGCGGATTTATAGCACGGAGGAGCAGGCGCTGGCGGCGGGCCGATTCAGCGAAGAGAATCTTCTGGCGCTGGAGCCGCAGTACATCGAGCCGCTGTTCTCACTGAATTTTGCGAGGCTGACTCCGCAGCGGGCGGAATACCTGGAGAGGCAGAAAGGCAAGCTGGGGCGGAGCGATCTCCGCGCCTATGTGCACGCGCTCACGCAGTGCGCGGTGCTGGCGTTTGCCATTCCTGTGGTTCCGCTGCTGGAGAAGATGAAGGCGCCGGTACTGCTGCTGTGGGGTGAGAACGATCCGGTGTTTCCGCCGGAGCTGGCGAAGTCGGCGCTGACGGTGTTGCCTGGGGCGCGGCTGGCGCTGATTCCCCGGGCAAGCCACATGCCGCAGATGGACGGTCCGGAGGAGTTTGTGGGAGCGGTGAGGGGATTTCTGGACGATACAAGCGGCGGAAATGATTGTAAACAGATGGCTTAAAAAAGTACTTGACATGGGGTAGGGTAGCGGGGGTAGTGTTCTCCGGCGGAAAAGAAAACGGCCGTTCAGTTTGCGGCTGTTTTGCTAAGTTGAAAATAAAAACGAACACTCGTTTTTTATGTGTAGTAGGGGTGCGATGTGCCGAAGTTGAAGGGTGAAGCGATGGAGCGCAACCAGATCCGCATTGAAGATGCGGCGCTGCGGATCTTTACCCGTCAGGGGTATCACGGCACGAGCGTTCGCGAGATTGCTGACGAGGCGGGCATTTCGCTGGGGAACATCTACAACTACTACGCGACGAAGG
>CAILAZ010000153.1 GCA_903832295.1 uncultured Acidobacteriota bacterium | reverse complement strand
TGGTACCGGCCTGCCTCGCGGCGATGACTGAGGCCGACACCCCCTGCACCGCCATCTTCCCGCTCTGGCCGAAAGCCGGACGGCCCGCCAGGCTGGTGCTGCTGCGCGGTATCAGGCAGGCACGGGCGCCGATGCGGCTGATGCCGGGGCTGGTCCTGCATCAGCCGGATGGATCATTCACCCCGGAAGCTCAAGCAATTCTGCGGGAGGGCACGGAACTTGCCGTCGAACAGGCTTAAAACCCATCCGCGTTCGGATGCCGCAGATGCCAAAGGCGCTCATGCGCGGCGACGAGGCTTTCCATATTGCGGCGCCGCGTACCGTCCGGTGTCAGCGGGCGCCGCGTCAGCATCATCTCCAGCACGCGGAGCAGCTCTTCCGCCACCTCGAAGTCCGACTGGTCGCAAGCGTGGTGAAAGGCGATCAGGATTTTGTCGGAAAGGCGCCTGCTATAGCGCGGAGCGCCTCCCGTGCCGGTTTCGCGGCCGCTCTCTTCCTCGGATTGGCTCACCGTAGCCCCTAACAAGATGGTCGTGCCCAACAAAGCCTCCCTGGTGTCCGAGCCCGGTCTCAGGCCGCCATCATGCAACCTCGCCAACCACGCTTATATAGACCACAGGATCGAACATGCACAAAGAAGCAGCCGGCATGTGAAAAATTCGTTAAGTGCATGGCTCAGGGCTGCAAAAAAGCCCTGGCAAGCAAATCGCCCGGTCGTCGCACGGAAATGGACATCGCCTGCAGCACCTTCCTCAACGTCTCACCCGGCATGGCAGCCAAACGCCAGATAACGCCATGGAATATGATTACCGGCCAAATTGTTGCGGAAGTCAACCCGCGATCGACACGTGCGGGTCGGTGCCGCGCGCCGGCGACGATCCCGCAAACGCCTCCTCCCACGTGCCCGAGGTCGATGCCTTGCTGTATTCCGTGGCTCTATTCTCAAAAAAGTTCGCGTGTTCGACAGCGTTCAGCATGTCATCCAGCCAGGGCAACGGGTTTTTCGCCACATGGAACAGCGCGCTCAGCCCCAGCTCCACCAGCCGCCGATCGGCGATGTAGCGGATGTATTGCTTCACTTCGCGTGACGTCAGGCCCTGGACCGGCCCCTGCTCGAACGCCAGATCAATGAACGCGTCCTCGTGCGAGACGATGGTCGCGCAACTCAGATACAGCTCCCGCCGCAACTCCTCGGTCCACAGCTCCGGGTTCTCCTGGATGAACGTGCGGAACAGCCTGGTGATCGACGCGCAGTGCAGGCTCTCGTCCCTTACCGACCATGTGACGATCTGCCCCATCCCCTTCATTTTGCCGAAGCGGGGGAAGTTCAGCAGGATGGCGAAGGACGCGAACAACTGCAGCCCCTCGGTGAAGGCGCCGAACGCCGCCAGGGTCCGGGCGATCTCGAACGGCGATGAGACCGAGAAGCCCTGCATGTAGTCGTACTTGTCCTTCATCTCCTTATATTTGAGGAAGGCGGTGTACTCGATCTCCGGCATGCCGATGGTGTCGAGCAGGTGGCTGTAGGCGGCGATGTGGATCGTCTCGATGTTGGAGAACGCCGACAGCATCATCAGCACCTCGGTGGGTTTGAACACCTGGCTGTAATGCTTCATGTAGCAGTTGTTCACCTCGACATCGGCCTGGGTGAAGAAGCGGAAGATCTGCGTCAGCAGGTTGCGCTCCCCGTC
>CAILAZ010000152.1 GCA_903832295.1 uncultured Acidobacteriota bacterium | reverse complement strand
TTCCTCCCCGCACGCGTCCTCGGAGGAGGCCAGCGCTACTAGAATCTCGCGGGAGTGCCTCCTTTGCTTTCTCCAGCACTCCCAGTCCCCTCACCCCTCCACCAATAATTCTGTGGAATTCCCACTCTGAACCACCACCGCTCCCCTGTGAAAAACCACCGCTCTCTCCACCATTGCCCTTTCCTCCATCGTCCTCGCGCTTTTCCTATGACCGCTCAGTCAATCGTTCCTGACCACCCTGAACCATTGCCCGAATCCGTCAACACAGCCTTTCCAACGATTAGCCCGATCGCCAATCCTTCCCCCGTTTTTGCACCACACCTGGTGCAAAACTCCGCATTCGCCGTTTTTCCCCGATTGTTGTCAACCCCACCTATTTCCTAACTCCCTCATTCCAAACCAAATCCAGTCTTTTCCAGGTGAGGGGATCACCCCTCCATTTTGCTATTCTGAAAATAGAGGGATGCAGCCGTAACAAGCATCTCCCCTGCATAAACACTGACTGCGGGCGAGTCTGTACTTGACAATCGAACCATCTGCAAGCGGAACGGCAATCGCCATTCCGCTTGCAGAACGCTGATGTTCAGCGGCTCTTCTAGCTTTTCAGGGGAGTCGTGCAGTAGGGACAGCGTCGTGCCGCCAGCGGAATATCCAGCGTGCATTCGCCGCATTTTTTCGTGGTCGGAGCCGCCACCGGCACTGGCTTCTTGAAGCGCTCCATCAGCGCATTCACCGGAAGCACCACCGCAAAATAAACCGCCGTCGCCACCAGCAGAAATGCGATCAGCGCATTTAGAAAATTGCCGATCATCAGGTTCGATCCGTTCACCGTCAGAACGATGCTGCTGAAGTCCGGCTTGCCAAATATCGCCGCAATCAGCGGCGTCAACAGATCCTTCGTGAACGAGATTACAACCGCGCCAAACGCGGCTCCAATCACCACGCCCACCGCAAGGTCCACAACATTTCCACGCAGAATAAAATCCCGGAATCCCTTGAGCATCTGCTCGCCTCCTTTCGGCTGCCGGTGGCTCAAACCGCCTGTCCGGCGCAATACCCTGAAGCCCAGGCCCACTGGAAATTGAAGCCTCCAAGCTGCCCGGTCACGTCCACCACTTCACCCACAAAATACAGCCCCGGAACCTTCACCGCTTCCATCGTCTTTGCCGAAAGCTCGCCGGTATCCACGCCGCCGGCTGTGACCTCGGCCTTGGCAAAACCTTCAGTGCCCGAAGGCACAAACTCAAAGTGATGAATCAACCGCTCCGCCTCTTCGAGCGCCGCGTTGGTCCACTTCCGTATTGGATGCAATTCCAGCCAGCGCTCAGCCAGTCGAATCGGCAGAACCTCTCGCAGCGCCGCTGCCGCCGCAGCTGCGTCGCGCCGCGCACCGGAGTTAATCAGCTTCGCAAAAACCTGCACGCCCGGCGCCATGTCCAGCGCAACCTTTTCGCCCGCTTTCCAGTAGGAAGAAATCTGCAGAATTGCTGGCCCGCTGAAGCCGTGATGCGTGATCAGCATCTTCTCCTGGAAGCTCTGTTTGCCCACGCTCGCAATCACCTCGGTGGAAACTCCCGTCAGGTCGCAGAAGCGTTTCACGTCCACCGCGTTCAACGTAAATGCCACCAGCGCCGGCCTCGGTTCCACCACCTTCAACCCGAACTGCTTCGCCAGTTCGTAGCCAAACGGCGTAGCCCCCATCTTCGGAATCGACAATCCCCCGGTGGCCACCACCAGTGCGTTCGCAGCGAACTCATGCTCGCCCGTCACCGCCGTGAACTGCTCGGCGTGCCGCACTTCTTTCACCTGCGTGGAGAGCTTCACTCGCACGCCAACCCGCACGCATTCTTCTTCCAGCATCGTCAAAATGTCCTGCGCGCTGCGGTCGCAAAACAACTGTCCCAGCTTTTTCTCATTCCACCCAATGCGGTGGCGCTCCACCATGTTGATGAAGTTCTCCGGCGTATAACGCGCCAGCGCAGACTTGGCAAAATGCGGATTCTCCGAGATGTAATTGCCCGCCTCAGCATCCAAGTTTGTGAAGTTGCAGCGCCCGCCGCCGGAGATCAGAATCTTCTGCCCCGCGCGATTCGAACTCTCCAGCACCGTCACCGAGCGGCTTCGTTTTCCCGCTTCGATGGCACACATCAACCCTGCCGCGCCTGCGCCCAGGATGAGAACGTCGGAATGGTATTTCATGCGGAAACTCTCTGCGATCGCGCTGAATCTTGCTCCGGTTGTTGCGCTGCTGATTTCACTGGGGACCTTCGCTTGGCCGTCCGCTCTGGCGGGCTGTTCTATTGCCTCGGGCTTGCCACTTCCTACAGTACAAGACTCACGCCCGCTATGCCGTAGATTCCACTTTCCGCCATCACCGCCGTCTCAGCCGCGCCACCCTGCCGGTTTGAGCCTATGATCGCCGCAAGGATTGCTTCCTGAAACACTGGCAATTGCGAGCTTACTCGCGTAAGTGATTGATTGTGATCGTATTGTGTATTCCAAGAATTCAAGACACTATAAGCTATACGAATAGTATTACGGTTTACTATTAATGAAGCGAAGCTCGGGGTGGGCATCGCCAGAAACGGAGTTTAGAGATGACCGAAGCTTTGTTGCAAGAAGCGGACAGTTACACCCGGGGTGCCAACCAGCCGCCGCTGCTTGATCTTTGTATCGGGCAGGTGCTGGACCGGTCCGCAGCTCAACATCCCGAGTCGCTTGCCTTGTTTCTGCGCCACGAGCAACTTCGCCTGAACTGGAGCCAGCTGCTCGCTGAAGTGGAGCGCACGGCTCGCGGTCTGATCGCGATGGGTTTTGAGCGCGGAGACCGAGTCGGCATCTGGGCCACAAACATTTCGCAATGGGTACTGATGCAGTTTGCCACCGCCAAGGCTGGCGTCATCCTGGTCAATCTCAATCTTCGTTTCCGCGCCCACGAGCTTGAATTTGTTCTGCAGCAGTCCGGATGCAATGGATTGGTGATGGAGCACGCCTTCCGCGACTGCGATTACGTGGAGACCCTGCGCTCGCTGGCCCCGGAGCTGGATCACTCAGAGCCCGGTAATCTGCAATCCGTGCGCCTGCCGAAACTGCGACAGGTGATTTATATCGGTGAGTTTCCTCCCGCCGGAATGCTGAGTTGGACTGAGATGCTCGCCCGCGGCGAGCAGGTTCCCGTCGAAGAGTTGCGCGCACGCGAGGCGAGCCTCACCGCGCATGACACCATCAACATCCAGTACACGAGCGGTACCACCGGCACTCCCAAGGGCGCCGAGCTAAGCCACTACAACGTGGTCAACAACGGCCAGTTCATCGGCGACTCGATGAAGTTGACCGAGGCCGACCGGGTCTGCATTCCGGTTCCCTTCTACCACTGCTTTGGCATGGTGCTGGGCAACATGGCTTGTCTCACCCACGCTTCCGCCATGGTGATTCCCGCCGACTACTTCGACCCCCTGGCCACCATGCAGACGGTTCACGAGGAGCGCTGCACCGCGGTTTACGGCGTACCCACCATGTTCATCGCCGAGCTCTCGCACCCGCGCATCAAGGAGTTTGATTTTACCTCCCTGCGCACCGGCATCATGGCCGGCTCGCTCTGCCCGGTGGACCTGATGCGGCGCGTCATCCGCGACATGCACTGCAACGAGCTCACGATCTGCTACGGCCTGACCGAGGCATCGCCGGTCATTACCCAGACCACCACGGAAGACACCTTCGAGCGCAAGACCACCACCGTGGGCCGCGCCCTTCCCCACACTGAAGTCAAGATCGTGGATGCCAACGGCAAGCAGATTCCACGCGGTGAAAACGGCGAGCTCTGCACCCGCGGCTACCTCGTGATGAACGGCTACCACAACGATCCCAAGTCCACCGCTTCCACCATTGAACCCGACGGCTGGCTGCATACCGGCGACATCGCCAGCATGGACGAAGAAGGCTACGTCAAGATCACCGGACGACTGAAGGAGATGATCATCCGCGGCGGCGAGAACATCTACCCGCGCGAGATCGAGGAATTTCTCTATGCCTACCCCGGCGTGAAGGATGCGCAGGTCATCGGCATCCCGAGCGAAAAGTATGGCGAGGAAGTGATGGCCTGGATCATTCCGCACGATGGCGTCACCCTGGAGGCCGATGCCATCCAGGCCTTCTGCCGCGCCCAGATCGCGGGCTTCAAGGTTCCCAAGTACATCAAGTTCGTGGAGAGCTTCCCCACCACCGTTACCGGAAAGGTGCAGAAGTTCATCATGCGCCGCATGGTGATGGACGAGATGGGAATCCGCTAGCAGCGCTCAAACGACAGCAAGGCTGAGGCGCTTCGGCGCCTCGTTTTTTGTGCGCACGTTAGAATTGCTCTACGCGGATTGCGAAGGAGAGCGCTTGCCTCAACCTGGGGAGAGATCGTTGTGGAGCCGTGCGCCGCTGCTGGGCATGGTCGCCTCCGAAGTGGCGATCACGGTTTCCATCGAGTTGCTGGCGCGGCGCGCCCACCTAACGCTGGCGACGATACTCGTCTACCGTTCCCTGCTGGCCCTGGGGTTGCTCGCGCTCATCGTGCGCCCTTCACGTGCGCAGCGGAGGCCGCGCTCGTGGCGGTTGGCGCTGTTGCGCGTGTTCACCGGAGGGCTGACTTTCGTCGGGTGGTTCGGTGCCATTGGACTGCTGAGCGGGCGGGTCACGCAGTCCGTGCTCTTGCTGGACGCGTTGCTGCTGGCCTATGTGCGCGGCGAACGCCGCCCCTACGAGCGCCGCACCCTGCTGGTGCTGGCCGCCGCGCTCATCCTGTTCGCCGCCGAGGCGGTGCGCGAACCGGGCACGGTGCTCAACGCTCCGCGCGGAATTCTCTTCCTCTGCATTGCGCTGGCCTCGCGTGCCGCCACCTACAAGGTGTGGGAGCGGGCACAGGGCAGGCAGGAACATCTCTTCTGGTTGATCGCCCCGGCGCTGATCGGCGCAACTCTGGGCGGCGTGTTTCTCTCGGCGGCAACGCACTCCGCGCTGCAGCCGCTCTCGGTGCAGATGTGGGGAGTGATGCTGCTGGTGGCCGTGGTGGGGCTGACCGGATACTTTTACATGAACACCGCGATGGCCATGCTGGGAGCCTTCTACACCCGTGTGGTGGAACTGTGGCAGGTGCCCGTGCTGTGGGCGATTCATCTTGCCACCGACCACGCGCAGGTTGATTTGCTGCAGGGCGCACTCGGCGCACTGGTGGCGTGCGCTTCGGCCTACACCTACCTGCAGCACCGGCGCGCTCGCACCGCCAGAACCTAGCTGCTGCTCTCTTTCCCGCGCAGGCGGCGGAGCAGCGGGTCCGCGGTCAGCGCAACCGCAAGCACCATGGGAACCAGCAGCCACAGCGCGCTGGACAGCGGCGCACCGGCCTTGCTCCAGAATAGAAACCAGCGATCAAAGCCCATGCCCAGAGGGGCCGGAGCACCCCCCAGGTATTTTCCGATCAGGTGCAACTGGCCTGCGATGGGCGAGTAGCTCATGCGGTACTCCCAGTTGCCCACGTAATAGCCGTTGTTCACCATGTCTTCCATGACGTTGGTTGCCAGGCCGATCAGCTGCACCAGCAGGCCCCCGGCGAAGGCCGCGCCAAACCAGCGGAAGAACTTCGGCGGCGGCGAGGCCAGCAGCGCACCGACGGCAATCGAGAGCAGCACCAGCGATGGCACCATGTAGCGCGGCCCGTAGTTGTATCCGCCCTCCCAGTTGGTGAGCTTGGAGTAGAGCACAAGATATACCAGCGGCGTGATGGTGCAAAGCGCAGCCAGGCTGCGATCAAGCTTCCACAGGCGCGGCAGCCCAGCAATGGCGACCAGCGCAAGCGGGCAGAAGAGGAAGATTGATTTTCCCGGTGAGAAGAGGTAGCCCGCAATCCCCACAAAGAGCGGGTTGTGAAAGGTGTTGAGTTCGCGTCCGCCCTCGGCTGTGGACGGATAACCGAAGTCCATCATGTTGCCGTAGAGCGCGAGGTTCTGCGCCAGGTATGCGAGCCCGGCGATGCCGACCAGAGCCGCCACAATGGCAGCGGCCCTCACCCGCTGCGGGCGTTCTGCGATGGCGACTGCGCCTATGAAGACGAAGGCAAGCAGCAGGTTTGTGGGGCGGATGTAGAGCGTGCATCCCAGCAGCACTCCCGCAACTGCGGCCCGGCCAGCAGAGATTTCCGCCTGGGGCGCGAGGCCGAAGAGCGCGAGCGCGGCACCCAGGAGGAGCGCGGCGGTGAGCGGTTCGGAAAACAATCCCGCAGAATACACAAAGAGCGGAGTGCCGAGGGCAATGGCAAATGCACCGAGCAATGCGCGTTGCTGGCTGAGGCCGCGCGCGGCAAAGAGCAGGAAGGCCAGCGTGGCGGCGACGGCGGCGAAGGTCGCATTGCTCCAGGTGGCCGCCATGCTGACGATGAGGTCCTGACTGCTGCGGGGGACGCCGGGAAGCTTGGCGAGGACAAACTCGCCGAAGACGAACCAGGGTGCGGTGGCGATGGCCTGTCCCGCAGGATAGGGCGAGCGCGGTTGGCCGCGCAGGTCGCGCTTGCCATACCAGATGCCGGCGCGCACCGCCTGCGGAACCGCAGTGCTGCCGTGATGCACAATGCTCGAAGTCTGCAGCACGGTGCTGATCTCGTCGATGGTGTGGACTCTTCCGGTGGAGGTGAGAAGGAAGAGCGCGTTAAGAAAGACAAACAGCAGCAGCGCGGTTTGCCAGTGCGGCGAGATGCGCCCGGAGCCGGGACGGCTGGCGTCGGCAGTGCTTGTGCTCATTCCAGAAAGTTAGCAGCACGAGGGCGGCGAGGCAATGATGATCCGCCGCCCGAATCCTGCCGATGGGCGCTGAAGGCTAGTGCGCCTCTTTGGAAATTCGGATGGCAGCGGCGATGAAAGTTTGTGCGGCATCGCTCCAGGGACGCTTGAATTCTTGCGGCGCGCTCTGCGTGTTGGAGTAAACCTTGTTCAAGTTGGAGGCGATGCCGGGATTGCCACCGGTGAATTGTTCGATGAGGCTGCGCCAACGCTCGGCTAGTTGCTGCGAGTGTGGTGCGGCGGGATCGTCATTGACCGCGGCTTCGACCTCGGCAATGAGCGCGGCCCACTCCTGCTGAGCTCGCTGGCGAACTTCAGGCGTATCGCGTTTGGCAAGTTCGGCGAGTTGCTCCGGCGTGAAGTGCTGCTTGACCCACTGCTGTTTTTCTTCGTTGGGCTCACTCATGTTCATTACCTCGATGAGATTTTTCAGATCCTGCCAGTCGGGTTGACCGTTGGTGCGGGCGGTGGTTTCGGCTCGCTCAAGTGCCGTGAGAGCGTTCTGCAGCTGGCGCTGCTGGCGCTGAAGGATTTCGCGTTGAAGACGCAGGGTGGATAAGAGATCGAAGCTGCTGGAGCCGAGTAGCCCGGTAATGCGCTTGAGCGGAAAGCCAAAGAACTTCAGGGTTGCGATCTGCTGGAGACGGGCGAGATCGTCTGCTCCGTAGAGCCGGTATCCCGCGCTGGTGCGCTGGCCGGGTTGAAGCAGACCGAGTTCGTCATAGTGGTGCAGCGTGCGGACGGTGACCCCGGTGAGCATGGCGAACTCGCGGATGCGATAAAGCTTCACAAACGTCTCCTGAAAGTATCTTCAGGGATGACGCTACGTGAGGGTCAAGCGAAATCGACTTCGTTCTGCCGCTGGTGGGCGTGGCAGTCGGCCTTCAAACTACCCGCCCTAGCAAAGGAAGCTAGGACGGGGCAACCCGGTTTTCCACATTCGCCAACAACCCGCGGATGTGGGCCACCGGGCATGGTTGGGGCCTCCGACTTCTACTTTGCCAAATATTGCTCCCAGTGCCAGAGCATGCGGTTGTAGAGGTGGGTGCGGGCGGCGGGGCCGGCGATGCCGTGAGTTTTGCCGGGGTAGAGCTGGAGGTCGAAGGGGCGGTTGGCGTTGACCATGGCGTTGATGAACTGGATGGAGTTCTGCATGTGGACGTTGTCGTCACTGGTGCCGTGGACGAGAAGAAGGTGTCCGGTGAGTTTGGGGGCGGCGGCGACGATGCTGGTTTTGTCGTAGCCTTCGGCGTTTTCTCGGGGCATGCCCATGTAGCGCTCGGTGTAGGTGGAGTCGTAGTTGCGCCAGTCGGTGACGGGGGCGACGGAGATTGCGGCCTTGAAGCGGGTGGAGTGGGTGAGGGCGTAGGCGGCCATGGAGCCTCCGTAGCTCCATCCCCACCAGCCGAGGCGGGAGGAGTCGAGGCGGGGGAAGCGGGCGAGGGCTTGGTCGAGGGCGGCGAGGTTGTCGGCGAGTTCGACGTCGCCGAGGTGGTGGAAGGTGGCGGTGGCGAAGCTGTGTCCGCGATTTCCCATGCCGCGATTGTCGATTTTGAGGACGGCGAAGCCGCGGTGGGCGAGGAGTTGATCGAAGGGGTCGATGGTGCGGGAGCTGTCTCGGACGGACTGGCCGTGAGGGCCTCCGTAGGGATTGAGGATGAGGGGAACTTTGCCGTTGACCTCGGCGGGGGAGCCGGGCGGCGGGAGGAGAAGGACGCCGTGGAGGAGCTGGCCATCGTCGGATTGGAAGTCTGCGAACTGCGGGGTGAGGGTGTCATAGGCGTCCCATGTGTGGGAGGCCCAGACCTCGGTGCAGGCGGAGGCGACGGAGCAGATCTGGGTGCGGGCGGGCGTGGTGAGCGAACTGTAGGTGTCCACAAAATACTTGGCGCTGGCGGTCATGGTGACGGAGTGGACTCCGGGCTGGCGGGTGACGGGGGTGGCTTCGCCTCCGGCGAGCGAGACGGCGAAGAGATGCTCCTGGCGGTCGTCTCCCTTGTTGGCCTCAAGGTAGAGGGTGTTGGTGGACTCATCGACGCCGAGGAGGTTGTTGACCTCGTAGGGGCCGTGCTCTAGCTGGAGGTTGAGGCGCGCGTCAGAGGCGAGGGGGTGGGCGGCGTCATAGCTGTAGAGATAGACATGTGTGAATCCGTCGCGCCAGCTGAGCCAGAGGAACTGGCTGGTGGCGTCAAGGAAGCGCAGGCCCTGGTGAAGGTTGCGGCCCATGGGGTCGTGAAGCTCAATGTAGGCGGGGTCGGACTCGTGGAGGACGCGGCGCGAGGCTCCGGTGCGGGCGTCAATGAAGTAGAG
>CAILAZ010000151.1 GCA_903832295.1 uncultured Acidobacteriota bacterium | reverse complement strand
CTGCTTGCGTTCGGTGATGTCGCGGAGGAAGACGATGGAGGCGGCACGGCCTTCATAGAAGAATGGCTTGGCGCTGACCTCAGCTTCGAGCAAGCTGCCGTCAAGGCGGTGTAAACGTTCCTCCATGAACGGGACTACCTGGCGGTCCTCCTGGAGGACGCGGATGCGCTCTTTGACAGAGGCACGGTTCTCAGGGTGCACCCTCTCGAACAGGTATTTGCCGACGAACTGCTCGGCGCTCTGGCCGCCAAACATTGCGATAGCCGCGGGATTGAGATAGCGATAAATTCCATCGGATTGAATCAGGATGCTGACGGGCGAACCCTCGACCACGGAACGGAATCGCTCTTCGCTGTCACGAAGGGCCTGCGCGGCACGCTTGGCATCCGTGATGTCCCGCAGAAAGCAGAAGAGGCGGCCACCATCGACGTCCTGGAACCGGACGCTGGTCTCGATGTCCATGACGATGCCGTTTTTGCGGCGGTGGCGGGACTCAAAGCGGTCTTTTCCATCGTGAATGATCCGCCGGGTGTGTTCGGCGACATCCGTGGCGCTCTCGGCACTCTCCAGGTCCGATATCCGCATTTGCAGCAGCTCCGGGCGGGTGTAGCCGGACATGGAACAGTATGCGTCATTGACCTCCAGCAGTTTGCCGGTGATGTCCACGAGGTAGAAACCATCGAGCGCATTCTCAAGGACGAGGCGGTAGTACTGATCGTTTTCCTGGGGCAGGTATTCGCCAGTAAGCTGGAGGCGATCCAGTTCGAGAGCGTCGAGGGCGGAGGAGAGGTCGCTGGCGACTTCGGCGAGCAATCCAGTCTCAAGGGGAGAGAGGGCGAGGGGTTCGGAGGCGCAGAGGATCAACACCGCGCACGATTCGCCTTTCAAGCGAAGAGGGTATGTGACGCAGGCGCGCAAGCGGAGCTCACGGACGATTTCGCAGGGCGAGCAGGAGAGATCAGGGACGAAGCTGTGGACTCCAGAGCGGAGCACTTCCAGACCGCGACAGCAGGAGCCAATGAACTCAGAGGTAAGGAGGGGGGCGTATTCGCCGAATGCAGACTGGGGAGGGAATGAGCTTGAGGCGGGATCAAAGCAGGCTATCCAGGCTGCGGCAAATGGGCCGGGATCGATGGCAATTCGGCATGCCTGGGTGAGCAATTCCTGGCGGGAGCGGGTACGGACGATTGCCTGATTCACCCGGGCGAGCATTTCGTATAGGCGGGTGAGGCGATGCATCTCCAAGTGCGGGCTCATTAATTCTTCCTCCAGCCATGGACCGCCCGGTTGCACTGCCAAAGGTTGGGAACTCGGACTTCTTTGGGTTGGGAATGAGGCCACGGCGGACCGGTTTCCCAGTTATACGGCGGAAGGACCACTGAAGATAGTCTGCAAGCGCAGGTACACTCCGCGCAATGATTATTTGCGGAAATCTGCGGGCAACGAACACGTGCCGGCCGGGGCGAGGCATCGGGAGGAGAGGGATTCCCGGCCGGGATGCGAAAAGCACAGGCCTAAGTGAGAATTGGCAATGGCGATAAGCTGGCGGCAATGAAGCGAAGGGCTGGGGAGAGCGCGTGGAACAGCTGCGAGCGATATGGTGCAAGATGATGAATTGACTCCAGATAGGAGAGATGGGAGGAGTCCGGAAAGGGGCAGGCAGCATCGAATAAGGTAGGGATTTCCACGGGAAGTTGCTTAAACGAGACCGTATTGCCGCCGATATGACGTTGTAGTAGGCTCGAAATCAATCAGTGGGAGCGGCCATGTTCGATTTGTGGAACTTAGCTGCCTACAGGGGAAGTGAGGCTTAGTGAGCCTAATCAAGGAAAAGTTCGAAACCCGCAAGCTGCCGATGATGCCAATCCGGGACGTTGTCATCTTTCCATTCATGATGACGCCGTTTGTAGTAGGCCGCGAGTCCAGCGTGCGCGCCCTGGAAGAGGCTCTGACGGGAGACAAGCGGATCTTCCTGGCGACCCAGCACGATCCGGGGGTGGATGAGCCGAAGCCAGACGAGATTTACCAGGTGGGGTGCATTGCCAATATCGTGCAGAGCCTGAAGATGCCGGACGGCAACATCAAGGTGCTGGTGGAAGGCATTGAGCGCGGAAGGATTCTGCAGGTGACGGAGACGGACGGCTTCTATATGTCATCCGTGCGGGTGAGCCGGTATGCGCCGGAGCTGACGCCACAGGTGGAAGCGACGATGCAGCGGGTGTCGTCGCTGTTTGAGCAGTACGTGAAGCTCTGCCAATCGCTGAACCAGGAGACGATTGCGGCAACGGTGCGGATGGACGACGTGTCCCGCTTGAGCGACACGATTGCGGCGAACCTGCAGCTCTCAGTAGAAGAGAAGCAGGAGCTGCTGGAGATTTTTGATCCGGCAGACCGGCTGGTGCGAATCAGCGACGTTCTGGATATTGAGATTGAGAAGCTGAACATGGACCGGACCATTCAGTCGCGGGTGAAGCGGCAGATGGAGCGGGCGCAGAAAGAGTACTACCTGAACGAGAAGATCAAGGCGATCCAGAAAGAGCTGGGACGCGGAGAAAAGAGCGAGTTCGACGAGCTGAAGAAGAAGATCGACACGGCGGGAATGCCTCCGGATGTGCTGGAGAAGGCGACGCAGGAGCTGAAGAAGCTGGAGGCGATGCCGCCGATGTCGGCCGAATCCACGGTTTCCAGGAACTACCTGGACTGGCTGCTGGCAGTGCCGTGGAAGAAGAAGTCGAAGGAGATCCGCGACATTGATTTTGCGGAGCACACGCTGAACGAAGACCACTATGGGCTGGAGAAGATCAAGGAACGGATTCTCGAGTTTTTGGCGGTGCGGCAGCTGGTGAAGAATCCGAAGGGCTCGATCCTGTGCCTGGTGGGTCCTCCGGGGGTGGGCAAGACGTCGCTGGGAATGAGCATTGCCAAGGCGACAGGACGCAAGTTCGTGAGGATGTCACTGGGCGGCGTGCGGGACGAAGCGGAAATCCGCGGACACAGACGCACTTATATTGGAGCGCTGCCGGGCCAGATTATCCAGATGATGAAGAAGGCCGGGACACGGAATCCGGTGTTCATGCTGGACGAAGTGGACAAAATGAGCAACGACTTCCGGGGCGATCCTTCGTCGGCGCTGCTGGAAGTGCTGGACCCGGAACAGAATTACATGTTCGTGGACCACTACCTGGACGTGGAGTACGACCTGTCACAGGTGTTCTTTATTGCGACGGCGAACGTGCTGCACACGATTCCGGCGCCGCTGCAGGACAGGATGGAAGTTCTGCGGCTGCATGGCTACACGGAGCCGGAGAAGCTGGAGATTGCACGCCAGTACCTGGTGAAGAAGCAGCTGGAACAGGCAGGACTGACGGCGACGAATATCCAGTTTGACGACGACGCGCTTCGCGGGATCATCCGGAACTACACGCGGGAGGCGGGGGTACGGAACCTGGAGCGCGAGATTGGCAATGTATGCCGGAAGATTGCGCGGTCGGTAGTGAGGGAGGGCGACAAGTTCTCGTCGAGAATTACGGCGGAGAGCCTGAACGGCTACCTGGGAGTGATGCGCTTCCGCGACACGGCGGCCAACGAGAAGAGCGAGATTGGCCTGGTGACGGGGCTGGCATGGACCGAGGTGGGCGGGTGCATCCTGACCACCGAGGTTGCGATTATCGACGGCAAGGGCAAGCTGACGCTGACCGGCAAGCTGGGCGACGTGATGCAGGAGTCGGCACAGGCGGCGATGAGCTACCTGCGCTCTCGGTGGCAGCGGCTGGGAATTCCCCGGGACTTTTACCGGAATGTCGATATCCACGTACATGTGCCGGAGGGAGCGATTCCGAAGGACGGACCGTCGGCGGGAATTACGATTGCAATGGCGATTGCCAGCGCACTGAGCAAGATTCCGGTGCGGCGCGATATCTGCATGACAGGGGAGATCACGCTGCGGGGCAAGGTGCTGCCAATTGGCGGGCTGAAGGAAAAGCTGCTGGCGGCACACCGGGCGGGAATCCTGGAAGCGATTTTGCCGGGCGAGAACGAGAAGGACCTGCAGGAGGTTCCGGAGAACCTGCGGGCAGAGATGAAGCTGCACTTTGTGGATTCGATGGACGAGGTGCTGCAGATTGCGCTGGAGCACCCGCTGCCGGAGGTTCCGGAGAGCAGCCCGATTGCGACGATTGCGCCGAGGACAGAAGGAACCGAAGCACGGCAGTAAAGCTCGATTTGGGTGGAAAGAGCTCGCTTCGGCGGGCTCTTTTCTTTTTGTTTCGAGCGAGGGCTGTGGAAATCTCAAATCTTCGTTGCGAAGTACAACAGTGTAGAGAAATACAGCAGTGCCGCTCCATGCCATCCTAAGTCTCTGATTCCACGTGCTCGAACCACGTTTTATCCTCCATAGTCCCTGTTGCACTTCACAACACATCGCTGGTTGAGGATTTCTGCAGCCGTTTCGGTAAACCTGCTAACTCATTCATTTGCAGCACGTTGTGTTGTGGGGGCCACTTTGGCCAGCAGAGTGCTTTTAGTAAGGCGTACGCGGAGCAGGCAAGGAAGAGCCCAGGAGCCGCGAAATTAAATCGAGCCTGAGTCACTCAGGCGGAGGATCAGACAAT
>CAILAZ010000150.1 GCA_903832295.1 uncultured Acidobacteriota bacterium | reverse complement strand
TTCGCACTGTCTCATCAGGTAGTGATCTCCTTGACTTGATAGGTGTGGCCCGCGCCCACCGGTTTGAAAGAAATTCTGATCGGCGCCCACATCTGGAAGTGTTCTGGCGGAACTGCTCCTGTCGAGACGGCAACCAGCCGCCACGTCCTGAAACTAAAAGCCGTCGTTCCTGGGTTGTTGTTCCCGAACCTCACTCGAACCACCTGCCGCACGGATTGCGCAGGGAGAACAAAAGTGAAATACGGCGTGGCGCTTCCGTCCGCATAAAGACTCACGTCGATGTCCACCGGGGAGCTGTAGTCAAAGTATCCCTCTTTAGCAAACTTTGATTCGTCGAGCCCAAACTTGATCCAGTAGGAATCCACTGTCGCCGTCTGCTCGGCTTGCACCACGGCGTAGATGTCTTCCTGATAGAGAATTGGAGCGACTGTTACCGGGATGGTGTGTTTAATGGACGCGCGGTACGCGGTTTCTCCCAAGCCGTTATTGACGAAGAGTTCAACCTTTTGCCGGGTAGACGTTGTGGCGTTGGCAAGCGCGATTGATGTCGCTCCGTCCTCAAAAAGAAGCGTGGATGTCATCACTTGGCCCTGCGTATTTACATCCACCTCGTAGGCGTTCCACTGCTTCTGGTTGTGGGGCTTGCCGAGGTCTCTATACGGGTGTTGAATCGCCAGGTTGATTGGCGTTTGGACGAGCGCCGAAGGTGTCGCCGTGTTCCAGCCGCCATCGTCATAGTCGCCAATCTGGTCCTGCACCACCGCATACTTTCCGGTTGCAATCTTTTTGCCCACCAGAAAGACGTTGATGTCTTTTTCCCACAGCATCGCAGTTGCCTGAACATCATCGTATCTGTACCGCTGGTACTTGTCGTCAAACACCATGCGGTATCGCGGGTTGCCAGCGCTTGTGCTGATGTAAGAGTCGAATATCTGATTGTTGAAGAACGCCATCACGTCTTGCGATGCCTGGGTGTTATCGGCCTGTGGCGGGATGCACAGCGGATTTCCTTGGAACACCCACTCGACAGGAAGACTCATGTACACGCCATCGGCGCCAGTGAAGCGTCTTAATCCGTCCGCACTTCTGTACCAGATAGCCCCTTCGACTTCCACCCACCCATTCTGCGCGATGATTCCATGCACAGATCCTGTCGGCTGCGGATAGGGGACTGCGCCCTGGCCCACGATAATCCACCAACTCTTTAGTGTGCCAACGATCAGCGTCCCACGCCAATTGATGACCGCATTGATGGGGTCGTCCGGCGTCGAGACAGGAATGTAGTTTTGAGGACCGAAGTTCTCGGGTAATCCCTTCTTGGAATAGTAGAGGTAGTGTGGATTGTTCGGATCGCCGGCCAACCACACCTGACTGTAGGCAATCGCACATAGATTGCACGCCTGCCGCGGCACGGCGAATACGCTGACCGGCTCGCCTTGATTATGCTGTAAGCGGAGAATCGCGGTAAAGGTTCCGGTGCCGCCGGCAATGACCGACACCACTTCCTGATTAGATGGAGTTCCCACCACAACAAGTTGGTTCTGGACGAACACGGCTCCGGTCTGCGCTACGGTCACGGGCCGCGCCGCAAACGTGCTATAAATCGAAGAAAGTCCAGAGAGAATTGTTGACGCTGCTAGCGTCGTCTGAATTGGGCTGACAAGGGAGCTGGTGACTGGAGGATCGTTGTCAAGCACGAGGGGCTGGGCTTGCAGGATATAGGCGTCAGCAATTACGTCCTTGAAGGTGAATTGCCCGCCTGCTGTGATGTTCGGTATCTGTCCAATCAAAAACCAGTTCGACGAGAGCGTCCCGCCACGGCGATATTGGCGCACATGGGTCACTTGAGGGTCAAAGGAATACTGACCCATCACCTGCGCGGCCTGCCGCAAGAAGATGGGTGCGGAGTGAGATGAAAGATAGCCAAAATACGGATCAAAAGCCTGTGAAGGACAAGGCGATGATTCGGTCCCGGTATTCGCGTTGTAATACGTTTGGCGGTAGTCGTAGCCCACACCCGCGAAACTCGATGGCCCATAGCCCCACTGGAGGTAGAGGCCGTTGACGGCGACGCCCGCCGCGCCATTCGCGTTCGTCGTAAATAGCAGTTCCCATCCCGTCACGTTCGCCCAATCAAGGCCCGCCTGCCCGGCCTGGCCGACTGGAAGGAAGTTGCCGCGAGGGATATAGCACGCCTGCCACGAACCGGCGCCGGTTGAGATGTTCGACGGCTGGAGCTGCGCCGAGGTCGTCCCCGGAGGCTGGCCCGTAATGAGTCCAAGGGTATCGGCCAAAATCTGGCTTTGTGTTGCCTGATAAGCCAGCGTGGATCCGGCGACCGCCCCCTGATAATAGGCTGGCGCGATGAACGACGAGTAGTAATTGTTGGTTCCCGAGCCCACAAAAAACCGGAGTTCGATCTGCGCAATGTTGTTCGGCGCCGAGGTCAGCAGGGTAATGACGATGAGATCGTCGTCGGTAACCTGATTGTTCTGGTTGAGGTCCAAAGTGATGCCGTTGCTCACGGTTGCAACTGTCGACGCGGCAACCGTGCCTGCCCAATTCGAGATGGGAAAAGCCGAAGTGGTAGGCGGAACCCACTGATAGAAGCCCCAGGCGGACATCTGCGATGGGTACGGGGAGGAATACTGATCCGTGAGCACGCAGACTGCCGGCGCAGCCGCTCCGCCCGTGACATATCCCCCGGTCGCGCCAATTTGAACCGGCGACCCCACGAGCGACACCGGAGGCGACGTGTCCCCATTCGCGCCATTGGGGCAGAAGTAGACCGTGAACGTGGTTGGTGACGGCACCGAAACCACCTGATAGAAGCCGTCAACGGAATCGGACGAGGACGCATAGATGCCGACATAACTGCCGACGCTTTGGCCGTGCGCGGCGGTAGTCGTGACCAGCAACTGCCGGTAGAGTCCCGAAACCAGCCCCGTCGAAGTCACAGATGAGATGGGAACGTTGATCGTCGAGTTGGTGTTGAGGATGGAGATCATCCCGTTTGTGACCGGGCCGAAGGCTCCTGGGTTCGAGATGGAAGCGTAGACGTTGGTAATGTTCCCGGCGACGCTTGACGTGGCCCCGCCATAATAGACGGCGGCCGTCGCGGTAAGCCGGACCTGAAGCAGATTCAGGTCGGTGATAGAAATGGGGACTGTGACCGAGGATGTCGGGTAAAACGAAGTGATGTTGTTTCCGTAACCCGATGCGTCGTTCCATGTGGAGCCGCCGTCCGCCGAGTACTCCACCTGGCAATTTGCCGAAGCCGACGGGCCGGTGATCGTAATGGAGACATTGAACGAGACTGTCAGCGCAACTGTCTCGCCGAACGATGGAACGACCGAGGCCCAGCCGCTGATGATTGATGAGTTTACCGTGCTCGATCCAACCCCGGACTGAGCCGTGGATGCGCCTGTCGTCGTGGTCGACGGATTGTAGATAGTGGTCCCGCCGCCGGAAGGGCCGATCCCGTAGAGCTGGCTGAAGTCGGTGATGAGCTGTCCAGAACTTGCAGTGAGCGTGGCAAGGTGACCGTAGGCGAACGAAGCAAGCCCTGTGGTCGTATACGTGTTCGCTGTTGCGAAGTTATCGATCATGGAAAGCAGCGGAGCGTAGGGCAGGACGTTTAGCGTGTACGGCGAGGGATCGATGCCGGTGAGTTGCGGGGATCCTGTTCCCTGGTCCTTGATGCTGGCGGCTGCGTCGTAAATGAAGATGAATGGCTGGCTCGTCTCAAAGCAGCTATTGATGGCCGTCTCGAATGTTTGGCCAGAAAGAACTATCAGCGCGCCGGTAGCTGTCGTCGGAAGGGTGAGTTGCGTGTACGCGCCTTGGGCGTTGCCCGACCTTCTCCAAAGCGAGCCGTCGGAAAGACCTGCATATCGCCAGGCGCCGCTCTGATAGTTGAGGCGAGCGAGAGATGTAACGGGATGCGTAAAATAATAATTCGATGTTCCTGTCCCGACCGGATCGCGATTGATGATTTGCGTTCCATAACGCGAACTCATCGCATTTTCTTCGCGTTCAAGGCAGTTTAAGATGTCGATGTAACTGTACTCCGGACATTCGTCGTAGATATTTCTGGCCGCAAGCCCTTTCGACCTGTAGGTGTAACTTACCGGCTTGTAGTCTTCCTGAGCGGCCATGATGCTTCCTTTACGTGGGTGGCGTGAAGGCTGTTATAACTCCGTTGCTGAATGTGTAGCTCCCGTTTGTTCCGCCGGGCGTCAACTTCGCCAGTGGCACCGTTCCGTTGACGCCCTTGGAAATAACCATCTGCAAGCCGGTCAATCCTTTGAGCGCGTTGCTTCCGCCAATATCCAACTGTGGCGCGAGCGATGCGGCGCTGTACTGACTATCCGCGTGTCCCGATGATATTGCATCTGTAGGAGAAGTCGGTGCAGCCAGTCCCGTGACCGTCTTGCCTTGCACGTCTACGCCCGATGGAAGAATGGTTGGACCGGAAACCCCGGAGTGCGCGTTGACCCGCTGGATCACCTGCTGGAGCATGACGTTCAGCCGGCCAAGAGACGGATCTTCGAGGTCTGATTTCGTCAATTGAAAGTTCTGGATTGGCAGCGGCGTGTTGGCCGGGGCGATGGGTCGCGGGTTTGGGTTCGTGCTCATCGTGTCCCCATCTTCATTGCGGTGAGGTATCTCTGTGTGGCCATTACTACTTGAGAATACCTCTTGAGCGCAAATTCTGCCAACTGTGGCTGTTGACAAACACCGTCCTTGGACCAGGCGTAGTTCAGGGCGAGATATTTTACGCCGTGAATTGCTACGTCGGGGACGAGAAATTGATCCAACAATCCAAGCGTATCTGTGTCTCTCACCGAGCAAAGCAGTTCCACCGGGAAGTTCGACGACGGCAACCCGCCGACTCCCCACCGGTAGAGCCCGGCCCGGTCCTCAAACCAACTTTGTAGCGGCCCGACGTAGTTCGACTGCCATCCCCGGTCCTGCTGGACCAGCTCCTCCTGGGTCAACTCATACAGTCTCGACATAGACTGGATTGTCCCGCCAGTCGTCGAAGCGTCCGCCGCGGCCTGCCGGTAGGTGATGACATTGGGGGACGGCGCGCTGATGACCGCAAAGACGCCTGCAAAGGTCGAATCTGTTGGGTTGGCCACGGCGAAGGTGCTGTACTGGGACAGGTTCGTAGGCCCGCCAGCCGTCAGCGTCACAACGCCGCCGGCGCGCGCCATGCTGGTGATGCCGATGTTGATGGCCGAGGCCGCCACGCGGTCGATCAGGATGGCCGTGGGAGGCGTTGCCTGATATATCTGCCCGAGGCTGACCGTCTGAGTGAACCGCTGGTAGTAGCACATCGTCGCCGCCAGGAACTCATTTTGGGCGCGCGACAGGTACTGCAGCATCTCCGCCTGGGTGAAGATCGGGTCCGTGGCCTCTTGAGTTGGAAAGGTTGCTCCCCAGGCCGGCACGGCCGCGAGGTGGTTGTGGGCGAAGTTGGCAGTGAAGGTGGTAGGGGTTGGAACTGTGATGACCGTCACAACCTCTTGTGATGCGTTGCCTGGAACCTCGACGATCAACTGGGCTCCGGGGTACATATAGAAGGTCGTGCCGACGGTGGCTGTGACGCCAGCGCCGGCGGTGATGGGATTCGTGAGCGAGGTGTAGACTCCGGGCTGCGCGAGGTGAAAACTCATCTCGAGCAGTAAGTCCCCGGCCGTTCTATACCCCGTTCCTGGATTTGCCACGGTCTCTCCTTACGCGCCAACAAGCACTGGCGGCTCAACCGTCTCTGCCTTTGCCGCGGCCTTCGATGTTTTGCCGGGCTTTGGTGCCGGATCTTTCGTCGGCTCCGCAACAGGTGGAACAGGCTCCGGATCTGGCGTGGGCTCTTCTGCCGCGACAGGCTCGTCTGTCCAGCCTTCCGGCTTGTTCACGCCAAACATTCCCGCTCCACCACAGGCAATGCAGGTTGCTGACATAGTTCCCGGCCCGCCGGCCATCTTCTGCGTCACCTGGCCCTTGCCTTCACAAGCCAGGCAACTCGCCACAAAACCACGGTTAAAGCAAAAACCGCACGCTCGCTCTTGCGCCTTTTCCGGATGGTCGACGATACCGCAACTGCACTTGCTGACCTCACCGTGATAAATCTGGATTCCGTTCGCCATGATGTTCTCCTAACGCTTGGTTGTTGGGTTGATGTTGGACGCCGCACCCATGCCCATAGTAAAGAGCAACGGGTCTCTCTTGTCTTGGATGGCCGACATTCTCTTTGCCCCATTGAGATACTGCTCAAACAATTTCATGCCCTGCTCGAACTCGCCGCCGAGCTCCTTAATCCGGCAGTAGGCCGCCGCGTATTCCTCGATGAGTTGAAAGAAATTGTCCTCAAAAACTACGCTTTCACTTCCACTGTACGGCCAAACGTCCGTTGTTGGATATTGAATCGCCGTCACGTTGACCGTCTGAGGCGTAGACACTGCCGGGTGGACGACGAACATATTGAACCCGATGGGCGCCCAGCGCACGGCCACATCGTCAATGTCCTGGGTCCACGTCGAATCCCAACTGGTTTGTAAGAAGTCGAGATCCCACAGGTTCACTTTGTAAAGCGGCGACCCCGCGCCCTGAATATCCGTGATCGCCAAGTAGCCTTTTGGGAGGGTCTGCCACACTGAATTAGCCGTCAAAGTAAACGGAATATTGA
>CAILAZ010000149.1 GCA_903832295.1 uncultured Acidobacteriota bacterium | reverse complement strand
TGCTGGGTATTCAGCACCCGTTGATGGATGCCGGGGAAATTGGATGAGCAACCCAGTTGATCCAAACCTGGATGTTCCGGTGGATCTGGTGCGGGAGATCACGCGCTATGGCGGGCTGAATCCTTTTGGCTTGCCGGTGTGGCGCGTGGTGCGCGCCGAGAATGTTTTGCGGCAGAGCTTTGGCATTATGCGGCACATGCCGGATGTGAGTGACGACGCGGATATGACCGATCTGGAGCCGGAGCGGGTGGAAGAGGGCGAGTTTTGGACGCCGCGCTATCAGTTTGACGGATGGATACTGGAGCGGTGGTTTCCGGCGGAGTGCTGGGGCGACTGCCTGGACTGGGCCCATGAGATGAGCGAGGACGGGGCGACGCCGATGATGGGCGAGTGGCCGCGGCATGGGGAGTATTACATGGTCTCGCTGGAGGCGCTGGCCGAGCAGCCGGGGGTGGATTACTGGAAGGCTCATATCCATTCCGAAATTTGGGCGATGAATGTTGCGGATGTGACTCCCGCGGTGTACCTCAAGGAACAGCTTTATCTGGAGCGGGTGGCCAAGGAACGCAAGACTGAGGCTTATCTGCGGGAGTGCGATCACTTGCACGCGAGCGTGACCAAGCCGATGCTGGCGACGATGGGAGCGTCCGCGCAGAGGGTGCGGGATGGATTGCAGGCGGAGTTGAGGATGGGCAGTGTGCTGGGGGCGGGGTAATACAGGGATCAGGTTCAGTGAAAGCCGGGACGTTTAAGCGAACCCGAAGATGAACGCGATTTGAACACGCAGGCTGGAGAATGGGCATGATTGAGACGCAGGAAAGATCGTGGGAGACGGGGTCAAAGACGCAGGACGGCTTTACCGAAGAGCGCAATGCGTTGCGCGAGCAGCGGGCGGCGGAGGGGCTGTACAAGACATTCACGATTATCAACTTCAATGACGATGTTCCGCTGACGCTGGAAGGTCAGTTGAATAAATACAAGGTGCCGAGTCCGACCGACCCATACTTGCCGGCGGACGTATCGCGCATTGTGATGAGTTACGATGGGCGGGACCGGCTGGGGCACGCGCTGGTGATTCGCTGGCCGGAGTACTACGGCAAGATGAAGTCCGCGCAGCCGAGCAAGATTGGTTTGATGAGCGATCCGCAGGTGGAGCGGGATGTGGCTTTTTACGACCCGATAGCGATTGCGTATGCGTTCCTGGAGCATTTTAGCCCGATCTTTTACATGGCGGCGGACAAGCGGATTGGCACCCCGCCGACTGACTCGAAGGCGATGGGTGGAGTAATGGCCTTCGAGGGCGACTTGAGGGTGATCGATCCGGGGTATCTGGAGCACAACGGCGGGACGGTGAAGGTGCCGATACTGCGTGTACTGAAGGGCGGCAAGAAGACTTACGACACGGTTACAGTGCCGATTGCCGATTACAAGCGCAACGTCTTCGAAACGCAGAAGCGTTTTGCCTTGCAGGCTATTACGATGGCCAACCGCTACTGGGCCGGGGCGCAGGATCAGAAGGATAAGATCAACGAGTTTCACCGCATCAGGATGCGCTGGGCGATCAAGATGGGCTATGCGCAGATGCCGGCTCCGGACAAACCGCATTGGTTTGACGAAGCGGCGGTGGTGAGCAGCCTGGAGGGTGAGGCGGAAGAGGTGGAGAGCAATCTGCGGTTATGCCAGGCGTGCAGCGCGCGGGAGCCGAAGCCGGATACGCCCTTCTGCCTGAATTGCAATGCGCCGATTGATACCTTCCGGACGTTCATGGGTGACCCGGAGATTGGGTTGCGCGGTTTTCCGGTGCCGGAGGCGTGGTTGCAGGCTCTGCAAGGCGAGGAGCGGGAGATTGTGCTGGAGGAGCTGGCGC
>CAILAZ010000148.1 GCA_903832295.1 uncultured Acidobacteriota bacterium | reverse complement strand
AGGACCGAGAAATGCGGCCGCTTGAAGTAGCCCTTCGCATTCACCGGAACCTTGCAGCTCCAGCCTTCCAGCTCGCGAAGGTAGCGGCCTAGGCCGAACTCCGCGCAGGCACGGCGGAAGGCTTGGGCCTGGGCGCGCGTGGTGCCGTTTTCATCATCGGCCCACCCCTCGCCGGTGCTAGAGCGGGTGCCGAAGCCTTCGATGGTGATGGTGCTCGTGACGAGAATTTTGCCGGTGGTGATCATCGCATACGCCTTATTGACCTTCTTCGAGCGCTGAATGTTGCTGACCGTCGTCATTGAGAAGGATTGGGTCCATCCTCCGGGGCCGAACAGGATGTCGAGACGCCTCATGTATGCGGCGCGGTAGGCATACGGGATGATGCGGGCTTCACCTTCTGCTCTCTCGCCATCTCCGAGAACGCGCCAGGTGATCTCGGCGGCACGGAAAGGGAGTTCGAGAAGATTCTTGATCTCCTCGGTGGTGTGCTTGTGATTTGGAGCGATTTCAGAAGACATGCAGTTCTTCCCTTTTCAGATTTCAAGTCAAAAACAAAGCCCCGACACAGCCGGTGTGCCGGGGGCGTGCGGATGTAGTGGAACTGACTCAGCCGGTTCCCTAGAACGGGAACGGATCGGCGGAGTCGGCGCTGGCGGAGTCGGCGCTGGCGAACTCGGGCTCGTCGCCGGGGAAGTTCTCGGCATCGCTCTCACGCGAGGAGCCGCTGGTACCCTCACCGCGGTCACCGCCGAGCAGAACCAGATCGGTGGCGCTGACGTAGGTCTGGTACCGCTTCGGGCCGCTCTGCTTATCGTCCCAGCTATGCGTGCGCAGGCTGCCCTCGACGTAGACTGCCCTGCCCTTCTTGAGGTACTCGCTGGCGATCTCCGCGAGGCGCGCCCAGCAGGTGATGTTGTGCCACTCGGTGCGGTCCTGCCAGTTGCCGTCCTTGTCTTTGTAGCGGTCGTTGGTTGCCAGCGTGAAGTTGGCCACAGCGGTGCCGCCGCTGGTGTGTTTCAGCTCCGGGTCCCTGCCCAGATGCCCAATCAATGTCACGCGATTCAGGCTCTTTGCCATGATGAGAAGTGTCCTTGCTGCCGTCCCGAGGGCGGCTGGTTTGATGGTGGAGTGGGGGCTTCGCCGGTCTTGGGCGAAAAGAAAAGACCGTGCCTAAAGGCACGGCCGTGAGAGGTCTTCGAGGATGAGGGTATGGCGGTAGCTACTGGATGATGATGTTGTCAGGCCGGTTCCACATCTCCGTGAACTTCTTTTCGAACGCTTGAATTTCATCGGCATCGGAGGAGAGAATAATGCTGTTGTCCTGGTGCTTGGCAGCAGCGGAGAGATTGCTGCTGCCGTCACGTAGCAGGCCCTCAGTGGACCATGCCTTCAGATGCATGAGCGCGCGTGATCCCTTGACCCGAATCTGTACGTTGCGGTTTCCGGCAAACATATTGGTCATGTACGGGTTTCGCTTTTTCTCATCCTGAAATTGCTCATGGTCTCGATAGATCCGAACCTTCACGCCACGGTTGGCGGCGGCCAGCAGTGCCTCGGCGGTAGGTTTGTCGGTGAAACTGTAGAAGGCCGCATCGATGTGTCCGCGTGCTTTGGTGAGAAGTGGCACATCCACCCGTTCCGGGTTCACCTCAGGAGTGTAATAGAGAGCGTGGCGACCATGGGACAGGGCAGGCGCTGGCGCCGATCCCGCCGCCGGCGACTGCCGTGCGGTGCCAAACTGCCCCAGCATGGCGATCGGCCTCACGGTTGCCGGAAGCTGATCTTGATGGCGAAAACCCCAAGCAACTCCTGTCACCAGGAGCGCGAGGAGAAGATAACGAAGGAGTCTCACGGTTTTGCCTCCTGAAGGCCAGACACCACTGAAACGCCGGCTCGGGTGTCACTCGGGGGAGCGGTATCGGGAGCCTGCCGTGCGAGCTGTTGCTTTTCTTTCCGGCGCTCACGCCTCTTCTTGCTCTTCCCTGCCTGCGACGGAAACTCGGCCGAAGCAATCTGTGGAACTGTAGCACGCGCACTTGGCGGATGAACCCCAGGGGCGCTCAGCTCTTCGGAAAGCGTTATCGCTTTGAGCGCCAGAAAGTGGCTTTTGCGGCAGCCGACACAGCAGACAGCATCCGTGATGGCGCCCACTGCCTCGTGCAGGGCTGATGGTATGAGCAGCGGATCGCCGGTGCGTCGGTGAAACGCCGGGATGTGGACGCCCGCCTGAGCTTTCTTCCCTTCCTGCCACAGCGGCTCGGAGAGAACTCCCCGGTGTGCGGAGAAGAGCAGCTTTTGATGATGCGCCGGAAGTGCGTCCGGGCCTGCGGCGGTGGTGAGCCAGTGGAGAAAGATGTTGAGGGTGTACGTCGTGCCGTATCGAAGCATTTCAACCGATATGAGAGATGCGGCCGACACGTCGGCATGGACAGTGTTTGGCATCGCCAGCGTGACCGGCCTGACGAAGAACGTTGGGTCGCCCGCCAGAGGCAGGAACCCGCAATAGTGCCCGAGGTTCGCAGTCGCTCCCCCCGACTCCTCGGCGCAGAGCACGAAGCGCCGGTGAGTCGAGGAGAAGTCAACCTTGATTCGAGCGCGCGCCACGATTCCTGCCACTCGCAACTCTTCCCATTCCGAAGGGCGAATCTGAATCGCAAAACCGCGTACGACCGGGAGCTTTCCCGGTCGCAACCCGGATTGAACTGCCACAGGAGACCTCCTAACGCTTCTTGAACTGCGCTAACCGCGGATGGCCGAAGGCATTGCGGATGTCATCCGTGGAGCAGCCGGCATGGCAGTGGTAGTAGCCGTGCCTTGGTCCGTGCGGCTTCGCCACGCCGAGGTTGTCTCTGCTCGTGTCACGGCCAGCCATACGGCAGGACGGACACTGCACAAAGTAGTCTTTCCCGCCCACGGCCCGCTTGTTCGCCAGCGAGACGTGCTCGTAGATGTCGAAGGGCTTCTTCGCGCCGTTGCCGTTTCCAGGAAAGCTTCGCACGGCGGCCGCAGGCTGCGGATCGTCGGCGGCATCCCATTGCGGCGGAGGCGCCAGGTGGTGCGTGAGATCGTTCAGTTGCGCAGCTGTCAGTTTCGGCAGCGCACAGAGCGCGTCGATCTGAGACTGGAGCGTCAGCTGGCCGATGTCCACGAACCAGTAGCGGTTGTCGTCTTTCCGATGGATCCCCAGCGGCGCACGAATGCCATTACCGAGCGCACCCGGGGCAAGCGAATCCTGCTTGGGGAAGATCTCGATCCCCTCCTCGGAGAACCCGGAGCCCTTGATAGGCACCCCCAGCCGAAGAGCGAGGTTGTAGACGAAGAGCCGGCACTGCCGGGCGGGCAGCGGCTCCTTGCAGAAGATCCACAGGTGGCCGCCACGCCGGGAGTACTCCTGAACGGCGTACACCTTCTCCAGCAGCAGCTCCTTGCGGAGCCTGGCCAGATCCCGTTTCGCCTGTTCCGTGTCGTAATCTGCGTCAATGGCCACCCATTTACAGCATTGGGTCTCCGGATTGATCGCATACAGGTTGATCGTGATCTCCCCGGAGAGATGTTGCTCGACGATCTTCTCCGTGAGGCTGCGGTACGGGCTGGGAAGCCTGCGCTCCTTCACCAGTTCGAGGTAAATCTCGTTGGCCCGCTCGACGTGGGGCAGGCTGCCCCACTTCTGGCCGGGCATCTCCATGGCCGCCCTGCGGCCGGCGAGCAGCTTCAGTTCGGGGTGCTTGGGACGGTGGTAGCGATGGTCGCCGTAGGGCGATTGCTCGCAGTAGGACAGCCGATTCACGAAGAGCTTCATATACGTCTTCGCCAATCCAGGTGCGACCGGAAGCAGCCGGGGCTTGGAGGCTGTCGGTTCCCATCCGGATGTAGGCGTGCTGCGCGTGAACATCGGTTGTCCTCCTCAATAAGTAATATATACCATAGCTTTGCTAGTATTGCTATCACTCTTGCTTGGATCTGATTCGCTCGGGCGCCGCGGCCAGCCTTGTTCCCCTGGCCCGAGCGCGATCATGTCTCTCCCGCCCACGGCGGCGGTAGTGATGGCGCGTAGCCGGGCAGGCGCCCAGAGCAAGCGCACGATCGAGCGAAAAGGCCTCGACCAGAACATCGAACTCCTCCGCCTCGAAGTCGTCGTCGCGGCCCGCCCAGTCGAGCATGAAGATCGCCCGTCGAACCGAGCTGTAGAAGTAAATCGCACCTGAGTGCGGGCGGCCGGGGATAGAAGAGATGAAGAGCAGTCCGGTGGGCAATTCGCGGAGCCGGCTGACGATGGCGCCGTCGGATGCAGTAAGGAACGCCTTCAGAACATCCCAGCGGGACGAGCCAACGGTAATGCCGGCAAGAGAGGTGGCCGGAAAGAGATAACCAAAAGTCGGAGAGGGAACGGTCGAAGTGGACACAGTAGATCCTCCGCGTCGGTCAGGACGCAAGCAAAGCCCCGGCAGGCGGAGCTGGGCGCAAAGCAAATCCCCCTGCCGGATGCACAGGGGGAGCGGATGAACGGTTTTGAGCGAATCAGATCAGGTCGGCTTCCGAGGCCATATAGGCCTCGCCAACCGAAACGTCGGGCACGGCGGAGTGAACCACGAAGGCTTTGAACAGAGACCCGCCTCGGGGATTCGCGCGGAGACCTCGCAGGATAAACCAGCCGACAAGGAGAATCCCTGCAAACGGCGTCAGCCCGCTGAACACCCAGCCAACGGCCGAGAGCGCAGCGATAATCGTGCCGAAAACCAGGAAACCGCGGAGACTGATGCACGCCAGGTGGACCAGCACGCAGGCCAGGATCACCCCCGCGGGAATGAGTACATATATAAGGTTGGGCATTCGGAAAAGGCCGTAGCGGTGAAATGCCCAGCTCTCCCCCGTGAAGGCGCCAACGACCGCGCACAAGATCAGAAGACCACGCAAAGCGACAACTGCGTGGCGGGTGATGAGGGTGGCGCAGGCCGCGGCAACGAAAACGAGAAACCATACGATGGTCGGCATTCGGTGAAATCCTTTCTTCTGAAATAGGGACAGGGAAGAGGGTGTGACTGAGCTGCAGTCCGGGCTTCTCCGGGTATGATCGTCGTGGAGGCTACCGATGGCAGCGATGCGGATGGTTGAGTATGCGTACGCAAGCCCGGAGGTTCGGGCTGTCTATGACGACATCATGACGACCCGCAAGGTGGATGCGGTCAACAACTTCTGGAAGGTGATCGCAAACGATCCCGCTGCGCTGAAGCGGACATGGGAGAGCCTCAAGCAGGTGATGCAGCCGGGAGCCCTCGATCCCCTGACCAAAGAACTGATCTACATCGCCGTCAGTGTTTCCACCGGCTGCGGCTATTGCATCGCCTCCCACACGGCCGCCGCCCGGAAGCGAGGAATGACGGATGAGATTTTCCACGAACTGATGGCTGTGATCGGCATGGCGAGCGAGACGAATCGTCTGGCGACCGGCTATCAGGTGGAAATCGACCCGAGTCTGAAGTGACGGTTGAGGAACTAAAGCAACAGCGCCTGGTTAGCCGAGCACGGGACACGGCCGGGAGCCGTCGGGCCGTGGTCGCCAAACACTTGCCGACTTCAGGGGACCTATTTAGAACCTCGCACGATTAGAACCTCGGCACCTTGTCCTGCCAGATGATGACTTTGTCTCGTGCGGACTGCGCGTCAGGAGCGTCGGGTGCAAGCATCAGGTACTCCTGCATACGGAAGGTGGCTCCGCGGTAATGCTCGAGTTCGGCATTGAGCAGAGCTGCATTAAACTGCCCTTCCGGCCAGGTAGGAAAGACCTGCAGCGCCTGCTCGTACTCCAGCCATGCTTTCACCAGGTCCTTGTTGCGATAGGCCTCTTCGGCAAGCACCTTGTGTTTGTAAGCCTCTTCCGTCATGGCGGGCTTCACAACAAGGGCTCGCCACTGCTCAGCCTGAGCTTTGAACTTCTCCAGCGCCGCTTTGTTTCCCGTGTTGGCAGCCTGGTGCGATTCCCGCGTAAGGTAGAGCAGCGCCTGGTAAAAGCGTTGAGCATAGCTCTCACTGGCAGTGCACAGCCACAGTTCGTCCTTCTGGCCGCCAACCTTGTAGTAGACCACCCACTGGCCGTTCTCTTTGACCATGCGAATCGCATTGATCCAGGAGAGGTAGATGCCGAGCTTGGGACCGCTGATAGGTTGCATCGTCACCCAGGTGACGCCGTCGATTTGCTTGAATTCGATCTGGCGCTGCTTGGCATGCGTCCAGACCTCGGTCAGCCACTTCTGCGCCTCCGGGTCGTCGCGGGGCGGGCGCGCCTCGGAGGCCACTGCGAAGAGCTGAGCGAGCAGCAGGATGAGAACGCAAGCGAGCGCTCCGCGAATGGGAAGCCATGGCAAGCGGAAGGTAGGCGTCAATTTCACGATGAAACTCCCTTGGAATAGCGAACTGTTCCCACTTAGTGGAGCGAGTTATTCTCTTCTGCTTTCGCCTGCCAGAGCAACTTCTCCTTGCTCTTAATGGCGTCGGGCGCGTCGGGCAGCAGGATCAGGTAACGCTGGATACACTCGGCAGCATCCTGATAATCCTGTAATTCGGAGTAGAGCATGGCGGCATTGAACCAGCCCTGCGCCCAGGTGGGATCGAGCTTCGTCCCGTCCTCGTAAAACTCCACCGCCTTGTAAAAGGACTTTTGTGCGTAGGCATCCTCGGCAAGCAAGCGCTTCTTAATGATCTCGTCGGCGAGCGCGGGCTTGGCCAGCAGCGCACGCCAGGCGGCGGCCTTCAGTTTGAACTCGTCGAGCGGCATCCGGGGAGCGGTGCAGTTCATAGGGCGGTGCGAGTGCGCTGCGCTGACTGCATTGCCGAGAGCCCGATAGAAATCGGAGAGCAACGCCTTGTCCCTGTCGGGAAGGACCAGATACCAGCCGCCAACACCGATCGTTGGGTCAGTGAGCATGATCACCGTCTGATGCAAGGTCCATGTGGTTTTGTGAAGCTTCGGGTCAACGGCAAAATAGTCGAGCTTCAACTGCCTGCCATCCATGGTGGTAAACAGAATCCCCGAAGGAGTCAGCCGCGCCTCGCGTACCGGCAGCGAATTCATCTCTCCTCCGAGGCCGGGGATCTTGAGATCGATCAGAGACTTGAGGCCGTCATGCAAAACCTGACAGTCGCTGGTGCCCGCGGTTGGCGAGTGCGACTGCGCCGCCGCAATGATCGGCAGCAGTAGAAAGACCGCTAGAACAGTTATCCATCGCTTCTTCATCGTGCATTCTCCAGGGCGTTATTGGAGGCAAACTTCTGGTAACAGCCGATCTGCGCAGTGAGCCGCTGGATGCGGCTCGAAAGCGCGGCGTAGGCGTTGCCGGCCTGGGCCCGCTCCGCGCTCAGGTGCGCGTTCTGACCGTGGTAGAGCATCAGCATCGTGCCGTAGTAACTGGCGTCGATCCCGAAGTTGGTCAAGTCCCAGGTGAGATTGATCGTCTCGGTTTCAGGATTGAGTTTGAGCGCCGTCAGCACCGCTTGGTTGTGGAGCAGCTTCCCGAGCACCTTCTTGGCCATCTCGGCATTGGCGATCGGGTCGGAGTGGCCGGAGAGAAGCGGTTCTTGGCCGGAGACCACGGCCATGGCCTTGCGCCGCGCCTCGGCCAGCCGGGCCTGCCCCTGCTCGTAGTTTTTCCGCAGGGCCTGGCAGTTCACATCGTAGCTGGACTGGAAGTCGAGCCTGCAGACGTTGCTGTTTAGCCAAGTCGCGTAGTCGCGGCCCTTGTTGAAGCTACCGACGACCTCTTCCAATTCGTCGATGTTCTCCAGCCGGTCGCGCAGCATGCCGTCGCGCTCGATCAAGGCCTGCGCCGACTGCTTGTAGTCGGCCATTTGCTGTTTCAACTCCGAATCGGCGCCGCCCGAGGCCAGTGCGGACTTGTATTGCTCGCGCAACTGGCGGCCTTCGCTCATGTTGGCCTCAAGTTCGGGCTTGAGTTCGTTGCGGAGAATCTTCAGCGAATCCTTGGTCGCGCCTTTCAGGCCGTCGAAAGCCTTGTCCTTGGCCTCGTCGATGAGATGGTCGTAGGTGCTCTCGACCATCTGCCGCCACTCCCTGTCCATGGCGGAGAGTTCCGCGTTCGACTTTTCCAGCCGCTGCAAGGCCAGCAGCGTGCCCTTGAGCTTCTCCTCGAGCTCCTGCTGCGAGGCCACGACCGAGGGGGGCGCGTACTGCGCCATGCACTGGTCCAGGGTCTTAGACTGTGGCTGGGAGGGCGCGAGGATGGCCTCTCTCACCGGGCGGGCTGCCCTGGGTTGGGGGACGGCGATCTGTACCTTTGTGTTCGGGGAGATGACCGGCAACTCGCGAGCCGTGGTCGCATTCGTGCTTAGGGTTCGTTCCGGGGACACTGGCGCTGGCGGGGCCAGCATGGAAATCGCGGCGGTAGCTGCGTCACGCCGGGTCACGAGTGTGATCTGGGTGCCATCGAACACCTCCCGCGCCTGAGCTGCCATGGCCTCCTGTGAAGAGCTCTGGCTGAGCATCTGCCGGTAAGCCTCCTGCACGGCCGTCGACTGCGCCCCAGGCTGGCCCATCTGCTTCCGGGCATAGTCAAGTGCGCTCTGCTCGGAGTCCAGTTGCCCCTGCGCCTGGCCGGCCCTGGCGAGCGACTCCTGGTTTGCTGCCTGTGCCGCGTCGTACTCTTTGAGCTCTCTTTGTGCGTTCTGCACAATGGGATCATCGCTCGGCGAGTTCAGAATGCTGCCCTTGCGTGCAGCTTCGATAACGCTGTCCTCGACTACCGCGCGCTGCTGCCCGTCTTCGATGCTGGGTGCCTGAGCCGCTACGGCAGGCGCCTGCTCGGGCGAGAGATTGAGATATATCCCCGGAAGCCCGGGCAGCGTCGCGGAAGGTGGGGGCGAGGCTGCTTCCGGCGCGCCGAGTTTCAGGCCGGGGCTGTTACCGTCGGAAGTGCCGCCGACCGGGCCGCCTGTGTAGAGGCCAGGCAATCCATGGATACCATATCCACCAGAGTTATCGCCCATCTTCAGGGTGAGTTGGTCGTTTGAGCCGCCAAGTTTGAGAGGCATCTGCGTCGCGTCGCCGCTCAGCTTCAAGTCGAGTGCAGCGCCCGTTCCGTTCAGCTTGAGCTGCGAATTCAAGCGGTCGTACATCGCCTGAATCCGCTTCTCCTCCGCCTCACGCGCGATACGAGCCTGTTCCAACCGCTGTTGCTGAAGTTGTTGCTGGATTGCATCGCGCTGCTGCTGGCCCTTGACGATGCCGGTTAAAAAGCTCTGCGTAAAGCTTTGCATAAACGCGGCACCATAAGGATTCTTAACGTTTTGAGTGATCCACAACTGCGCTGCATCGTTGACCACGTCGCCCGTCGCGCTGCCGGTGCTCTTCAACTGGAATCCATTGGGAGAGGTGGATGACTTGACAACTGCGGAACCGCACTCGCAGGTTCGGCTAATGCCGTCGGCCGCCGTGGATCTGCTGGCCTCGGCTTGGCAGGACGCCTGCGAGGCGGATGAGAACGGGTCGCCGTAGCCGGACATGCCGTGCATCAGCCCCTCACAGCCGGCAATCCCGGTGGATCCCGGCGGGCACGACCAGTGCACGCGGCAGGTCACCTGAGCGGGTGCCGTCGCCGCCAGAACCAGCCAGAGAAGGAATAGCACTGCGCCGTTCAACACGAGCGCCGGTTTCTCTAAAACCGTGGAAGAGACGACTCGCGCGATGCGAGCGTAATGGAGTTGTCGGCACAACACACCTTCCATGAAACACTCCCCGGCATCCCACGCGCCGGAACGCCGCAGACTTAGCTGAATGGTGAACTTCTGAGCCCCACACCCACGCCGAAATCGTAGCCTTTGAAGCTACTCTCGTCAAAGCTAATTCACCGGATCAATTCATTCCTGAGAGCGGTAGGCCATGCGCTCCGGCCGCCAAAGTGCGGGCCCGATCAGTATCGATAAACGCCCATAGAAACAGTTTGCCGGTACTCCCGGGCCCTTTCCTGGCTCTTTTGTGCAGACTCGCGCAGCCTGACGGTCTCGTTAACCCGCGAGTGCCAACTCGCCAAGCTGCTCTCGCACTGACATCAGTACCTCACCAAGGTGGTTGCGGCCGGGCTCAGAGCATGACGGCCTTTGCCCGTACTTGCCCGGGCGAGTTGCGCAGGTGCAGCATCCCCAGAACTGTTCGTGCCAGTTGTTCTCTGCGACGATCTGCTCTTCGTATGTCGCGAGAAGCGCGGAGCGAAGCCTCGGTGTGCGGGAGAATTTATCGAGAGTGATCTGCCGCATGACCTCAAGCGACAGTGCCGGTGTCCAATCGCGTCGTCGCTGGAGTTTCTTGGCCAGCTCGCGGGCCCGCCAGATTGGCAGGGCAGGATTGCGGAACATGGGACCGAAATATGCGGAGTCGAACTGGGCGGCCAGAAATGCCGCCTCCGCTGAGTTGTAGAGTTCGCCGTCGTATTCAGCCAGGCAGTAGTACGCCGGATCGAGGAATTCGTACTGCCCTTTGAACTGGGTGATCAAGGAGAACCTCCGAGAAGAATGCGTGTGGCGGCCAGCCAAATCCATGGCCCGGCCGCCAGTGTGCGCGGATCAGAATGTCGGTTTGGTGTGTTCGAAGCGGATGAGGTTCGGCCGCAGGTTGGTGGCCGAGCGACTGCAATAGCCGGAGTTTAGCTGGGCGAGGCGTCACCCGAGATGCGCTCGCATTGGTCGTTCACTTCCCATCGGTTGCCAATGCTCAGTCGCTGCTCAGAGCAACTGAGATCGCCAGGGCGGCCAATCCGAGCGTCAGCAGCCAACCTCCGCGGCGCACTGTCCCCACTGGTACGGCGCGCACTGTGAAGCGGCGAAGTTCTCCAAGACACGGGATCTCCGCCTCCACCAGCGACGGCTCCAGCCGCCAGCAGGCGCAATAATTGCGTACCTGCTCTGTGGCCTGCCGGTGCAATAGCGAATAGACCGGCGCTCCCGCGGGCACGCCGCGCGCTCGTTCGAGACGTGCGGTGTCGAGCAGCGTTGTCAGATGAGCGTCGAGGGTGAGACGGTCCAGATAGTTGCGAACTCCGTCGCTCCGGACATGCGTCGGCGGGGCGGCAGTATCTGCTGTTGTGGTGTTCGTAGGTCAACTCCTTTCGAATAGATCGAGAATCGCGGCGCAAAGCCGGCGGCTAATTGGTCGAATAAAGGTTGGAAATGGGGTCGTCGTACACAAGCCAGCAGCCCACGAGATACCGCATCGGCTGGCAGCGAGACGGACAAAACGCGGGAGCAAAAGCACGTCGCTGACGCCCGCAGTGACACTCAGGAAAGCCGGAACTGTCACCTGACCGACAACAAGTGAGCCTCGACCACGCGGGCTGCAACTGGCACATAAGAGGAGACAAAGGTCGGGAACCTGAGACACTCAGCCCGACGGCCGAAGCGCAGCAAGGACACCGCAGTTCAAACCGCTGGCACCCGCAAGACGCACACACAAGCGCCAATGATGGCCGCACAACTGCGGCAGGAACCACCACCGATACCGGCACAACACGGCCGCCACGGAGGACGCAACGCGCCACGACGGCCGCCACAACTGCACAGGACTCCGCACCAAGGACGACGACAGCGCGACAGAAGAGAGGAGCATAAGGTCACCGAAGCCGCGCACAAAAAGCAGCACAGACGCCCCCCGCCAACAAGACAAAAGCT
>CAILAZ010000147.1 GCA_903832295.1 uncultured Acidobacteriota bacterium | reverse complement strand
GTTCAATCTTCTTCAGCTCCTCCGGCTCAATGACAATGTACTCTCCCTTGCGATACTCATAGCCCTTCACAATCTCGTTGCGCTCCACCACCTTCTCATCCACCGGACACCACAACTGCTGCTTCACCCGTGACATATCCGTCTTGTGCAGCATGTTGAACGAAATCCGGCTCCCCCGCGCTCCGCTGTAGAGCCGCACCGGCAATGAAATCAATCCGAACGTCAAGTACCCTGACCACACCGATGACGGCATCGCTTCCTCCAAAAATTCTTCTCTGCCCCAGGCCCCGTTCCCGAATCGAACCTGTTAGGATGCGCTCTCCGGGGAGCTCCGCTGCCAGAGCTTCGCAGCAACTCTCACGGCTTAATTCGGAGTACGATGATCTCTGGCATGAACCTCTTTCAGAGCTGGCAGCTCGCCATCCCTCAACTGCTTCCCGCCGTCGGCCTCTCCGTGGCTTTTGCCCTCAGCGCCTGGGGCCTCCGCGCCGTCACCGCCTCTGCCGCCGCCGTCGGAGTCCTGCTCACCGTCCTCCTCTGTGCTGCCGCCGGCCCCCCAGCCCTGTTCCCCGTGATGGTGGTCTTTTTCCTCACCCTCGTCTCCACCCGCATCGGACGCCGCAAGAAAGAACGCCTCGGCACCGCGGAACGCCGCCACGGCCGCGGCCCCCTGCAAATCCTCGCCAACGTCGGAGCCGCCACCCTCTGCGCCGCGCCCCTGCTCTTCGTCTCCCACGCCCGCTACCTGCTGCTCGCCGGAACCACCGCCGCCCTCGCCGAAGCCGCCGCCGACACCGTCTCCAGCGAACTTGGACAGGCCTTCGGCACCAACCCCCGCCTCATCACCACCCTCCGCCGCGTCACCCCCGGTCAGGACGGCGGCATCACCATCATCGGAACCCTCTTCTCCCTCATCGCCGCTGCCATCGTCTGCTACGCCTGCCTGTGGACCCGCCTCCTGCTTCCCCAGTTCTTCTGGACCGCCCTCGCCGCTGCCTTCTTCGGAACCCTCCTCGACAGCCTCCTCGGCGCCACCCTCGAGCGTCCCGGCCGCCTCGGCAACAACTCCGTCAACTTCACCTCCACCGCATTCTCCGCCGCCCTCGCCATCGGAATCCTCTTCCTCCAGCGCTGGAACTAACCGATGCCATATCGCGGTTTGAGGTATCGCGGTTTGAGGTGTCGCGGTTTGAGGTGTCATCCTGAGCGAAGCGAAGGACCCCAGCGCCGCGCATCCCTCCCCTGCCGTCCCAGGCTTTCCAACCACCAACCGATTCCCATCGCCACAAACACGAAGGCCAGAGCTCTCGCCCCAGCCTCACACATCGCTGCCTATCCCAACTTCACTCCCGCCCTGGCCGCGCTCAGCCGTTTGCGCGCATCGCCTCCCCAAATATCAAAGGGCCCTCACCGAAGCAAGGGCCCGACTGAAGCGCCAAATTTCTAAGATGATTGCTCTTCTACTTCTCTGCTCTCACAAATTCCCATTTCCCTCTGCCGCAAAGGTTCTTGCAAGTCGGCAGCGTCTCGCCGGCCTTGAACTTCACTGGCAGCTTGCAAACGCTGCACCAATAAATCCCTGTCTGCGGAGCCTGTGTCCCCGGCTGATCGGCCATCTCAATTCCTCCCTTGTGGATACTCTTTCATCGTAGGTTTCGCACGCGCATCCCTCAGTGACGCCCGTCACCAGCGCCTGTTAAGAACCAGTTTTACCAGCGGAACAGGTGTGTCCGCCAAAGCGTGTAGCTCAGCGCCTCCCGCATTACGTTCTGCGCCCGCGCCCCGCGCCCCGGAGCCACTTCCGGCTTTCGTGGCGAGGCATACACCACCCGCCCCTGTGCCTCCAGCAGCCGCTTGATTCGGAAAACGTGATAAGGGTCGCTCACCGCAATGCAGGAGCGCATTCCGTTGGCGTCCATGATCGTCGCCACCCGCTCCGCGCTCTCCGCGCTGTTGTCGCTCTGGGTTTCGGCGATCAGGTGCCGGTCGCCGATGCCGCGCTCGATCAGGTAATCCCGCCCCACCGAGCCTTCCGTGAACTGCTTTTCCCCGCCGCTGCCGCCCGTGGTAATCACCACCGGCGCAAGCTGGCGCTCAAACAGCTCAAACGCGTGATCCAGTCGCGCCCGGAACACCGGCGAGGGCTTGCCGAAATATTCCGCCGCCCCAAACACCACAATGGCATCTGCCGGCTTCGCCTCGTCCTTGTCGGCCTGGCCCACAATCTGTGCGCACGTCCACGCAAAATAGCAGCCGAATGCCGCCACCAGTGCGGCGGCAACTCTGCTCAGCCTCGACCATCCCCGGCGCGAACCTGCATTCATTGATCGCCCAGCAGGTCCTCAATCTCCGCCAGCGGAATCGCACCCTCGCGCTGCAGTGACCAGCGCCCGTCGTCGGTCAGGTTCACAATCGTTGTCGGAACCGTGCGCGGCGTCGTTCCGCCGTCCACCAGCAGTTGCACCCGGTCGCCCATCTGCTCCACCACGGCTGCCGCGGTCGTACACTCCACCGCTCCCGCCAGGTTTGCCGAGGTCGCCGTAATCGGACACTTCAGCGCCCGCACCACCGCCAGCGCCACCGCTGAATCCGGCATGCGTACCGCGATGTTCCCCGAGTTCGCCGTCACCTTCAGCGGCAGTCGAGGAGCCGCCCGCACAATAATCGTCAGCGGTCCCGGCCAGAACTTCTCCGCCAGCAGAAAGAACTCGTCGGGCAACTCGTGCGCCAGCTCTTCCGCCTGCTCCACGCTCTCAATCAGCAGCGACAAAGGCTTGTGCCGCCCGCGCTCTTTGATCTCATACACGCGTTCCACCGCGTGCAAATTGTAAGGATCCACCGCCAGGCCATAGAACGTATCGGTCGGCATGCCGACCACGCTGCCCTGCCGAATCCTGTCCGCCACGTAATTCACCAGCGACGGCTCAGGCTCAACTGCATGAACGCGAATAATTTCCGGGCGCACCCGTTATACCTCGTCTTCCAGGCTCAAAATCCAGCGAACCTTAACACAATTGAAATCACACCAGCAAGCCCAACCCAACCCGCCCGTCACCGGGGAGTTATCATGTCCTTGCAGGCACTCCAGCATTCTACAACGCGCAGCCGCCGCATCCCGGAGGAACATTGCCCCAAGTCCCGCTCACCGACCGCCTCCGCCCCATCGCCAGCCGCCAGAATTCCCTTGTCAAGGAGCTCCGCAAGGCCTTCTCCCAGGCCGCCCCCGCCGAGGACGGAACCGTCGCCATCGAGGGCGCCAAGCTCGTCGAAGAGGCCATCCGCAGCGGCCTCCGCCTGCGCGCCGTCTTCTTTGCCGAATCCGCCCGCGAGCGCGCCAACCGCCTCCTCCCCCAGCTCGGCCACGCCACCGAAACCATCCTCCTCCCCGACGACATCTTCCACAGCGCCGTCGCCACGGAAACCCCGCAAGGGGTCGCCGCCCTCGTCCACCCCCTCATCTCTACCTTGGAGGACCTCGTCCGCCCTGACACGCCTCTCATCCTCGGCTGTGCCGGGCTCCAGGACCCCGGCAACCTCGGCACCATCCTCCGCTCCGCCGAAGCCTTCGGAGCCAGCGGCCTGCTGGCCCTTGAGGGAACCGTCTCCGCCGCCAATCCCAAGGTCGCCCGCGCCTCTGCCGGATCGGTCTTCCGCCTCCCCTGCGTCAAACTCACCACCGCCCAGGCCCTCGCCGCCTTTGACGAGCACGGCATCCGCCTCGCCGTCACCTCCAGCCACAAAGGCCGCCCCGTTCAGGAGATCGACCTCCGCCTCCCCACCGCCATCTTCATTGGCAGCGAGGGCCAGGGAGTCCCCCGCGCCCTCCTCGACGCCGCCGACGAAGCCATCCTCATCCCCCACTCTCCCCGCGTCGAAAGCCTCAACGCCGCCATCGCCGCCAGCATCCTCCTCTACGAGGCCCAGCGCCAGCGCCACAAATAGACAGCTCCTGCTCTTGCTCTTGTTCTTGTTCTTGCTCTTGCTCTTGCACTTGCTCTTGTTCTTGCTCTTGCCCCTGCTCCTGCTCTTGCTCTTGTTCTTGCTCTTGCCCCTGCTCCTGCTCCTGCTCTTGCTCTTGTTCTTGTTCTTGCTCTTGCCCCTGCTCTTGCCTCTGCTCCTGCTCTTGCCCCTGCTCCTGCTCTTGCTCTTGTTCTTGCTCTTGCCCCTGCTCCTGCTC
>CAILAZ010000146.1 GCA_903832295.1 uncultured Acidobacteriota bacterium | reverse complement strand
TGCCGACGATGCGGAAGGGCAGGAGCAAGAGCCACACGATGGGGTAGAGGACGATAGCCAGCAGCGCCAGGGGCCAGCAGAAGAAGAGCACGATAAGCCAGAGGATGATTGTCATAGGATTCCGCCTCATAGAATGTTACGCAGCGGCGGAGGGAATGGTTCCAAGGCAAAAGGAAGGGCGCGGAGGAGATCCGCGCCCGGTTTGTTTACTGGAAAGGTTAACCGGCGGCGCTGGTGGCAAGGGCGCGCTTGTCGGTTTTGCCGGTGATGGTGCGCGGCATCTGGGGGACGAAGGAGAAGCCGCGAGGGATTTTGTAATGCTCGAGCAATTCGCGGCAAGCGGCACGGAGGGCGGAGTCCGTGAGTTCCACTCCGGGGCGTAGCTGTACGAAGGCGTGGAGACGGGTGCCGTGCTTTTCATCAGGCAGGGCGATGACGGCGGACTCTTCGACTCCGTCGATGGTTTCCAGGGCGTTCTCGACTTCGGAGGGATAGACCTTTTCGCCGGAGACCTTGACGAGATCGTCGGCGCGGCCGACGAGGAAGAGGAAGCCGTCTTTGTCGAGGTATCCCTTGTCGCTGGTGTGAAGGATGCCGTTGCGGATCTTCTGCGCGGTGGCCGCGGGATCGCCGAGGTAGCCGATCATGACGGAGGGTCCGGAGACGCAAACCTCACCGATCTCTCCAGCGCCGAGGATGGCGTCGTTCTCGTCGCGGATGGTGACGGTGATGTTGGGCAGCGGACGGCCGACGGAGCGGGGGGCGTTGTCTGCCGGGGGGCTGAAGGCGACGACGGGAGAGAGTTCGGTGGTGCCGTATCCCTGCACGAGGGGGAATCCGAAGCGTTGCTGGAACTCATGGGCGACGGCTTCGGGGAGGCGTTCGGCTCCAGCGATGCAGAGCCAGAGAGAACTCGAGTCGATGGGGGTGGGGTCCTTGATCAGGACGCGGAACTGGCCGGGGACGGCGATGAGGCATGAGACGCGGTGCTTCTCAATGGCTTGCAGGATGAGGCGGGGGATGAACTTGTCAGGCACTACCACGGTGGCTCCCTCGGTGAGGGGGAGCAGGGTGGTGACGGTGAGGCCGTAAGCGTGGAAGAGCGGGAGCACGGCGAGCATCACCTGATCGGCGTTGAAGCCGGTGGCCTGCTTGCATCCGTCCACGTTGGTGAGGAGATTCTGGTCGCTGAGGGCAACGGCTTTGGGACGCCCGGTGGTGCCGGAAGTGTAGAGGAGCACGGCGGTGCTGGAGGGATTGGGCTGCATGGGGACATCGGCGGGGTCCACGTCGATGGAGGTGTCTCCGATCCAGCATTGCATGCCGAGGGCGACCATGGGAGGAACAAACTCTTCGCCGGTCACGATCAACTCGACCCCGGCCTCCATGGCCATTAACTTGATCAACGGAGGGGGTGCGAGCGTCGGCAGCACGGCGACCGTCTTGCCCGCCCAGAGGGCGCCGAGAAAGAGCGGCGCAAACTCCGGGGTGTTGGAGAACAGCAGCGCCATGGTGGTTCCCGGCACTCGCTCCGCGATACGGCGGGCGACGCTGGCGGCGCGGCGCTCCAACTGGGAGTAAGAGATCGAATACTCGGTGCCGATGATGGCGGGGCGATCCGGGTAGCGGCTGGCAGCCGCCCGGAAGCGCTGGAGGATGGCGCTTGTCTGCATTCCGTTGACTCTGCTCATAGACTGGAGTTTGTTGCGGAGTAAGTTTAGCACGCAGGCCTGAAGCGTACTAGGAAATGGAGAGCGTGGGAGGAGGCAAGGTGCACAGGAGGCTGGGATGAGCCGTTGCCTGGGAAAGCGCCCGGGCTACCCGGTTAATCCACTCGGTTGCGGCATCCTCGGGCTCAAAGCCAGCCCATGGGCCAGCCTGGGCGATTCCCGCAGTGACGGTGACGGCGATGGGTTCCATGGCTTCACGAAGCTGCGCCACGAGGGCCTCGGCCTCAGAGACGTCCAGGTTGGGCAACAAGAGGGCCACGGTGTCTTTGTCATAGCGGAAAGACATTGCCTGATCCTGGGCGACGGAACGCAGGGTGCGGACCAGTTCGGAGATAGCGAATCCAGTCTGGGACTCCGAGGTGAGAGCCGCGACCTGGAGCAGAGCGAGAGTGCTGCGGTTTTCCGCGCCGACGCGCTGGCGACTGAGTTCGGCGACCACGGCATCGAGATAGGAAGAGCGCTTGAGGAGCCCGGTGTCTTCTTCCGCCACTCCGAGGGTGGAGACGAGCGAGCGCAGGCGGGCGCCGTGGACGGCAAGGGCAACCTGATCTGCCAGGGAGCGGAGGAGGGCGACATCGTCTGACGACCAGCGACGGCGCGAGCCACACTGCTGGACGATGAGGAGGCCGATCGGCTTATCTTCATTGAGGAGGGAGAGGACGACGATGGAGCTCACGTTCAGACGCACCAGTTCCTGGCGGATGGGGGCGAGCGGCTCGGAGAGTTGGACGTCCGCGGCGCGAAAGACGGGCTCAATGGTAGTGAGGCGCTGGCTGAGGGCGAGGAGGCGGACCATGGCCGCGCGCTCTGACTTCTGCACCTCAGGCGAGCAATACTCGACGACCAGCGAAGGCGGCTGTCCGGGAGTGGCAAGCGCGGCGAGGCAGCGGCTGTATTGCCAGCGCGCGCCGATCTGGTTGACGGCGGTGACCAGCACCGAACGGGGATCAACCTGGCGAGCAATCAGGCGGCTGACTTCAGCGGCCCGCACCATGGCGTCGGCGGTGCGATTGCGCTCGACCGGTTCCTCGAGGGAGGAAGAAACGGCCAGGCCGGCATCGATGCAAAGCTGACGGACCCGCGAATCGGTGTCAAATTCAGCGGCGAAGGAATGCCGGAGCTGCTCGATTTTTTGCAGTGCCTTGTCGCGCATTCCGTACTGCAAGAAGATCTCTGCCTGGAGGAGAAGATCCTCGAGGACTTTTGGCGCCGGACCTTCGGAGGCGATCTCCTCAGTGACCGCAACGGTTACCTGCTCAGGAGGGCTGATTCCGAGGCGCCGAGCCACGGCCTGGAGACGATCTTCGGGCGCGTGGCCAGCGAGCTTATGCATGCGCAGCTTGTGCTCGGCTTCATAGGGGTCGATATCCACGGCCCGATCGAGGGCATCCAGAGCCCGGGCAAAGTTGCCGGCTTCGCAATAGAGCTCGAAGAGGCGGGCGAGGACCTGCGAATACTCCAGCTCGCGGTTGGCGCTGTTGTAGAGTTCGGCGAGGTACTCAAAGAAGGGGATGCTGGGCGTGCAGGAGTTCGCCAGCTGTGCCATGTCCTGAATGAACTCATGCCGGCGGCCAGCCTTGCGGTAAAACTCTTCCAGCCGGCGGGAGAGCCCCAGCGCTTTTTCGACGGAGTTGCGATCCACGAGTCCGGTGATGACGGAGTGCAGGGTTGCGAGGTTTCCGGAGGGATTGCGCTCAAAGAGTCCCCAGGCAAACGGCTCGGCTTCTTCGACGCGTCCGACGGCGAGGAGGGCGAGGGCGTAGGGCTCACGCGCTTCTTCAGGGCTGGAAGGATAGGTGGCGATGGGATGGAGAAGCTCAATGGCTTCAGCGGGACGGTGCTGGGCGATGAGCGACCGGCCATGGCCGAGGCGGGCGGCCATGTTTGCAGGGTTGTTGACGTAAGCGCGGGCGTATGCGTCCGATGCACTCTGACCGAGCCGCTCAAGCATGATGCCGAGATGCACCAGGGCGGTGGCGGCAAGCACCGACTCGTGAAGCGCTTCCGCGATGCGCGCCTGTTCGCGATAGTCTTCCAGGCGTGGCTCAATCGCAAGCGCCCGGGTGATGCACTCAAGAGCGCGCTTCGGATCTCCCAGGCGGTGGAACTCTTCAAAGGCGACACGGTGCGCTTCGGCGGCGTCTTTGCGGCTGGTGTTTTCGCAAAGCTCGGCATAGCGGCTTACCATCTCAGGATCGAGGGCTTTCATGCGCTGGAGCTTGCGGAAGACGACGGCGGCGGTGCTGAGCTGTTTGCTCTGGAGGGAGTTGGCAAACATGCGGCGCAGCATGTCAGAGGCGAGGCCGAGCTGTCCGAGGGACATGCTGAGGTCGGCGGTCTTCTGGAGGAGCTGTTCATTATCCGGCTGCAACTCAATGGCTTCGCGAAGTTCGGCGAGGGCAAGCTCAGGCTTCCCCTTCTCCAGCAGCTTCTCCGCACGCTCGATGAGTTTTACGGGATCACGCATGGTCTTAGCGATTCTAAGCCGCATTACAGATTCCCGCATGTCCCAATGGTGTTACCGCTGATTTCCGGTGGAGTATCGAGGGAGATTCGATCATGATGGAAGGCCATTGACACTTCGCTTTTTATTCGCCAGAATATTGCATAATTTGTGGGCTTCAGGAAAGGTCCGGCCATGGCTTTGACCAAGCGGCAACGTCAGATGTACGACTTCATCGCTGAATTCGTGCAGAGCAACGGCTACTCTCCCTCGTTCGAGGAAATCGGTTCGGCACTCGGACTCAGCTCGCTGGCCACGGTACATAAGCATGTGAACAACCTGGAGGCGAAAAAGTTGCTGCGGCGCGACTTTAACCGCAGCCGATCGATTGATGTGCTTCCGCTTCCAGAGGGGATTCCAGAGCGGGCGCGGCCGGTGGCGGTCAGCTCCTTTGAACTGCCGCTGGTGGGACGGATTGCGGCGGGAAGGCCGATTGAGCAGGTAGAAACGCCGGAGACGATTTCGCTGACGGACTTTACGCGGGCGAAGGATGTGTTTGTGCTCCAGGTGACGGGCGAGAGCATGCAGGACGAACACATTGTGAACGGCGATTACGTGCTGGTGGAGAAGACGCAGAGCGCTCGCGAAGGCGAGATCGTGGTGGCGCTGGTGAATGGCTCAGAGACGACGCTGAAGCGCATCTACCATGCGGGGGAGCAGATCAGACTGCAACCCTCCAACGCGGCCATGGAACCGATCATGGTTCCTGCGGACTCAGTAATGGTGCAGGGGCGGGTGGTGGCGGTGCTGCGGAAATACTGAGCCGAGGGCGGTTCAGTTCAGCGCGAGAGAATCTGGCGAATTTTGCGCGAGAGGGTAGAAGGCGAAAAAGGCTTCTGCAGGAATTCCATCTGCCCTTCGATCACACCCTTCTGCAAGACGGTGTCTTCGTTGTACCCGGAGACATAGAGGATCTTCATACCGGGGCGAGAACCGGCGAGGCGGTCGGCGAGGTCCCTTCCGGACATTCCTGGCATGACGACGTCAGTGAGCAGCAGATCAATCCTGCCAGCGTGTTTGCTGATCTCCAGCGCCTCGGCTCCTCCGGAGGCTTCCAGAATGGTGTAGCCATCACGACGGAGGCTGTTGCGCAGTACGGCGCGAACATCGTCTTCATCTTCCACGAGGAGGATGGTTGCGGTGGCGGCTTGGATTTCCGCGGAATGGTCCATGGCGAGCGAGGCCGCAGCGGTTCCCCTGGCGATGGGGAAAAAGACTCTGAAGGTTGCGCCGCGGTTTGGCAGGCTGTCCACGGTGATGAAGCCGTTGCTCTGCTTGACGATGCCGTACACGGTGGAGAGGCCCAGGCCGGTGCCCTTGCTGGCATTCTTGGTGCTGAAAAACGGTTCGAAGATATGCTGCTGAATCTCCGGGTTCATGCCGACGCCGTCGTCGGTGACGGTGAGCACGGCATAGGCTCCGCCACGTGGGGCTCCGGAGGGAGGATCGGCTTCATCCAGAGTTTCCGAGGTGGTGCTGATGGTGAGGGTTCCACCGTCGGGCATTGCATCGCGGGAGTTGACGGCCAGGTTCATCATGACCTGCTCGACCTGGCTTGGATCGGCGAGGATGGGGCCGAGGCCTGCTTCGAGGCTGAAGTGCAACGCGATGTCATCCCCGAGGGCGCGCCGCAAGATCAATTCGGTTCCGGTGAGGATGGCGTTGAGGTCCACGACCTTGGGGGCGAGAACCTGGTGGCGGCTGAAGGCGAGCAACTGCCGGGTGAGCGCCGCGGCGCGATTGGCGGCGTGATTGATTTCCTGCGCTCCCTGACGGACTTCCGGGGGTAAGCCGGGATGCTGCTGGATGTCTTCACTGCAGCAGCCGATTACCATGAGCAGATTATTGAAGTCGTGGGCAATGCCTCCGGCAAGGCGACCGACGGCTTCCATCTTCTGAGTTTGGCGAAGCTGAATCTCAAGGGCGCGTTGTTCGGTGATGTCGAAACCGACGCACAGGACAGCGGGGCGATTCCCGATGGTAATGCGCGAGCCGGAACAGTCGATCCAACGCACCTCACCGCTCTTGTGGATGATGCGTGCTTCCCAACGCTTCTTGAAGTCGTCGCCGCGCAGCCTTCGCTTTGCGCTTTCCTGCAGGAACGCCAGGTCTTCGGGATGGATGACGGACCAGATGGGGCGGTTGAGGGTTTCCTCGCGAGTGTATCCGGAGATCAGTTCGGAGGCTACGTTGGCGTAGAGAATGATGCCATCGGCATGGATGAAAATTGCGGCGGGAGCGGTTTCGGCCAGGGTTCTGAACTTGGCTTCGTTTTCCGCAAGCGCCTGCTCGGCCCGGCAGCGGGTGATGAACTGTGCAAGGTGAGCGCAGATGCCTTCGAGCAACTCGCGCCGTCCGCGCTCTTTCTGCTGCCGGTGGGAGGTGAGCATCTCAAGCACGCCCAGCACCTGCTTCTGGGAGTCCACAATGGGGATGCAGACCTGTGTTCCGTTGCGCAGGATGCAGTCGGGCCTGCCAGCGCAGACACTCACGGGCTGGAAGTTATCGCGCCGGAAGGGCTTTGCGTTCCGCACGACTTCCTCGATGACCGTGCACTCTCCGCTCCCGATTCGATGTTCATCGCAGGCGCATGGAACCTTGCAGTGTTCGTGGGTGCAACGAAGACCGTCGGCATCCACCTGCCAGAGGCGCACGACGTCCCAGCCAAGGGCTTCGGCCAGGGCGGGGCAAAGCTCTCTTCCCGCCTCATCGACGGTGGAAGCGGTGGCGAGGATTCGCGTCGCTTCCATGCGGAGATTGCGGTAACGAGCATCGCGGTTCACCTCGGTGAGGTCGCTGTAAATGACAACCGAGCCTCCCCGGAAGCGGCCGGAGGAAATTGGCTGAGAGTCCACAAGGACTTCAATCAAGGAGCCGTCGCGGCGCAGACGGCGAGTCTCCAGGCGGTGAATTCCGCCACGGTTGAGACGTTCGATGCTGGCTGCGAATTCCTGTTCGCATCCCGGAGGGACGAGAATTGCAGGGGACTTTCCCCGGAGTTCCTCGATGCTGTATCCAAACATCTGCTGAAAGCGAACACTCGTCTGCACGATGCGCCGCTCGGAATCGAGGATCACGATTCCCTCGAATGCGGAATCCAGAAGTTCATCGAAGGTGATCTGGGTGGGGACGTCGAAGAACGATGTGAGCTGCGCGAGGATCAACCGGAGCCCGGACGGCTCGCCGCCAAGCCGAGTCGCGGAAAACAGCGAGGGAGATTCCTCGCCAGCCAATACCGCATGGAAACCGACATGGATGGCGGGGGATTGCAACCGGGCAATCAGACCCTGGTCCAGCGAACTGGAAAAAAAGGAGGGGAACTCGTCACCGCCGGACAATAAGGAAGCCGCCGCGTTGCGTTGCTGAATTCTGAGCGAGGGGAATTCGACTAGCCAGGCAGGTCCGGGGAGCGCCTCCAGTAGCTGGACGGCTTCCAGTTGCGGTGTGGCACAATTCGATTGAACGTTCCGGCTGGAGGCACCCTGATTCGCCGGGAAAGGGTCACTAGACATTGCACGTCCACTCACCGGCGAGCCGGTAATCGTCGCATCAGCTTACAACACGCGAGAGCGGGAGAGAGAAGATATTGCACTGGCCAGCGGGATTTCCTGCTGGGAACCATGTAAAAAAGGCCCGGTCCATGCCGGGCCGGCCATCCGATCTGTCTCAGGCGAGCTTTTCGAGCGCCTTCTCGATCGTTTCCTTGGGTACGTATCCGACAATCTGCTCCTGCACCTGGCCGTTCATGAAGACCAGCAGGGTGGGGATTCCGCGCACACCATAGCGCTGCGGGGTTGCAGTGTTGCGGTCCACGTCCATCTTTGCCACCTTCACTTTACCCTGGTAGGACTTTGCGATTTCCTCTACCACCGGAGCCAGTGCGCGGCACGGACCACACCATGTGGCCCAGAAATCAATGAGTACAGGCTGCGCGCTCTTGAGCACTTCCTGATCAAAGTTGGCGTCGGTTACTTCCAGAATTGCTTCGCTCGACATTCTTCCTCCAGTTCCTGACTGCAAAACCTGTGGGCGGCTGCATCGCCCAATCAAGGCTAAAACCTAATCGTAACACTTCAGTTTGATGCATCACCGCCACTTTGGACGCAGAAGCAAACCGAGGGCTCGAAATCGGCCGCCTGGCAGCAGTCCGGAGCAGACAGCAAAGGAGGTGGAGTGCTTATTTTGACCAGTCAATGGTCAGGTCGCATCTCGGCAGTTGGCCCTGCAAGCTTCCTTCTGCTTACAATGACAGGAGGAGGCATTCATGCGCTATCTTATTGCCGTACTTGCCCTGGCCGGACTCCTGGTTTCCTGCTTTGCCCTTCGCGAACATTTCCGCACCGAGCCCTCGCCGTGCAGCATTAACGAGCGCTGGGACTGCGGGGTGGTGAATCACAGTCCGTTTGCCGAGATTGCGGGCGTGCCGGTGGCGGTTTTTGGAATTCTTGGCTACGCAGCGATTGCTGGCTTTGCGCTGGCGCGGCGCTGGTGGATTGTGCTGGTGCTAGCGAGCGGAGCGGTTGGTTTCTCGATCTACCTGACGTATGTGGAGGCCAAGATACTGGAGACGTACTGCATATGGTGCGTGACATCAGCGGGGATTATCGGGCTGACGGAGATTGCCAGTATTGTGGCCGTGGTGAAGGGGCGCAAGTAGGCGAGGCTACTGGACCGATGGGGCACGCTGGACACCGGAGCTGAGCGCTTGTCCGGTGTAGCTCTTCTTTACCTTTGCAACCTGCTCCGGAGTTCCCACCGCCACGACGCGCCCACCCTCTTCGCCGCCCTCCGGGCCGAGGTCGATGATCCAGTCCGCGTTGCGGATCACATCGAGATTGTGCTCGATGATGATGATGGTGTTGCCGAGGTCGGTGAGCCGGTGGAGGACATCGAGAAGGCGGCTGACGTCTTCAAAGTGGAGGCCGGTGGTGGGTTCGTCGAGCAGGTACATGGTGCGCCCGGTCTGGCGCTTGCTGAGTTCGCGGGCGAGCTTGATGCGCTGGGCTTCGCCGCCGCTGAGGGTTACGGATGACTGGCCGAGGTGGATGTATCCGAGGCCGACATCGACGAGGGTCTGCAACTTCTGGCGAGCCTGGGGAAAATTCTCAAGCACGGTGAGGGCTTCGCTGATGGGAGTGTCGAGCAAGTCGGCGATGCTGTATCCCTTGTAGTGCACGGCGAGGGTTTCGCGGTTGTAGCGCTTGCCGCCGCAGACCTCGCAGAGGACGTACACGTCCGGAAGAAAGTTCATCTCAATGCGGCGCTCGCCCTCACCCTGGCAGGCTTCACAGCGTCCACCACTGACATTGAAAGAGAAACGGCCGGCCTTGTAGCCGCGCTCACGCGACTCAGGGAGCATGGCGTAGAGCTCGCGAATCTGGGTGAAGACACCGGTGTAGGTGGCGGGATTGGAGCGCGGAGTGCGTCCGATGGGGGACTGGTCAATGCGGATGACCTTGTCGATTTCGGTGACGCCGGAGATGGATTTGTGGGCGCCGGGCTCCTGCCGGGACTTGTAGAGTTTTTGCGCGAGGGCGGCGTAAAGGATGTCATTGACAAGTGTCGATTTACCAGAGCCGGAGACGCCGGTAACGACGGTCATGACGCCGAGGGGGAAGCTGACGTCCACGTTCTTGAGGTTATTGGCGCGGGCGCCGAGGACGGAGATGGCGTTGCCGTTGATCTTGCGGCGCTCGTCGCGGACGGGGATGGTCTTGCGCCCGGAGATGTACTGGCCGGTGAGGGAGCCGGGGATTTCGGCGACTTCGGCGGGGGTACCGGCGGCGACGAGTTCTCCGCCGAGTTTGCCGGCACCGGGGCCGAGGTCGATGACGTAGTCGGCGCGGCGGATGGTCTCCTCATCATGCTCGACGACGAGGACGGTGTTGCCTAGATCGCGCAGGGCCTCGAGCGATTGCAGGAGCTTTTCGTTGTCGCGGGCGTGGAGTCCGATGGAGGGCTCGTCGAGGACGTAGAGGACGCCGCGCAGCTTGGAGCCGATCTGGGTGGCGAGGCGAATGCGCTGGCCTTCGCCGCCGCTGAGGGTGGCGGCAGAGCGGTCGAGGGAGAGGTATCCGAGACCGACGTGGTTGAGGAAGCCGAGGCGTTCGCGAATTTCTCCGACGATGCGCCCGGCGATTTTTTCGTCGCGTCCACCCAGTTCAATTTCCGCTGCGGCACCGACCGCGCGTGCAATGGGAAGCGCGGTGAATTCGGCGATGCTCATGCCGTTTACTTTCACGGCGAGACTTTCAGGGCGCAGACGGCGTCCCTCGCAGACGGAGCACGGAGTGGCCGACATGTACTGCATTAGGTACTCGCGGTATCCCTCGGTGGTTACTTCCTCCATGGTGTTCTTGTGGAAGGCGAGGATGCCCCGGAAGCCGGAGCGGACGCGCCGGGAAGAATCGCCGTAGAGGAGAAACTTCTGCTGCTCTTCGGGGAGCAATTCGAATGGGGTGGCGAGGTCGATATTCTTGTCTTCGGCTGCGCGCTTGATTAAAGCCTGCAACGAGGCGGAGCCGGCACCGGGGCCGAGGGCTCCGTCCAGCAGTGGCTTGGCCCAGTCAATAATGACCTTCGCGGGATCAAAGTCATACTTGGAGCCGAGACCGTTGCACTCCGGGCATGCGCCGAACATGCTGTTGAAGCTGAAGGAGCGGGGCTCAAGCTGGGCAACATTGACGCCGCACTCCGGGCAGGCCATGCGCGAGGAGTAGAGACGCTCCTCGCCTCCGACGACGCTGACGACGAGGAGGCCGGAGCCGAGCTTCATGGCGACTTCGATGGAGTTGGCGAGGCGCTTCTCGATCCCTTCTTTTACGAGGAGGCGATCGACGACGACTTCGATGGTGTGGTTGCGGCGCTTGTCGAGCTTGATCTCTTCCTCGATGGAGCGGAGTTCGCCATCAATGCGGGCGCGGGTGAAACCGTGCTCGGCGAGCTTTTCAAGCTCCTTGGTGAACTCACCCTTGCGGCCGCGGACGAGAGGCGCGAGCAGCATGACGCGCGGTTCTGCGCCGGTGGTTGCGCCGCCGGCGAGTTCCATGACGCGGGCGGTAACCTGCTCGACCGACTGGCGGGTGATTTCCTTGCCGCAGTTGGGGCAGTGGGGGACGCCGATGGAACTGTAGAGGAGGCGGAGGTAGTCGTAGATTTCGGTGATGGTGCCGACGGTGGAGCGCGGACTGCGGGAGGTGGTTTTCTGCTCGATGGAGATGGCGGGGCTGAGGCCGTCAATGGAATCGACGTCGGGACGCTCCATCTGATCGAGGAACTGGCGGGCGTAGGCGGAGAGGGTTTCGACGTAACGGCGCTGTCCTTCGGCGTAGATGGTGTCAAAGGCGAGGGAGGATTTTCCGGAGCCGCTGAGGCCGGTGATGACGGTGAGAGTGTTGCGTGGAATCTCGACGCCGATGTTCTTTAAATTATGCTGGCGCGCGCCGCGCACGGTGATGTTACGGATGCCCATGGTTGCCGGTTTCCTGCGAGCAACTCCACTCGGTCCCGATGCGCATCCGGTACAAGACCACTGGTAATTGGACGCGCGCCCACAGACGGGATGAGAATGAAGTGAAGATAGCTCAACTCAGGTATCTTATTTGCCAATAGCGGTCCGGGTCAATCGGACGCATATTGATTTGAGGGGATTTGAAAGTGCCCGGATGACAGCGGTTGGCGTGGCACTCATTTGTGATTTTGCGGCAATTCAGTGCGGAGAATCACAATTGCAAGGCTTGCAGCCGGTTTAACATGGAGTGGATTCGCAGTGGGATTTCCACTGCATCCTGGGCTCTCTGCCCAGCATCAAAGGAACAGGTACAAACAAGTGTTATCGCTCGCAATGTCGCTCGCGTTGATTGCTGTAATAGTTTTGTCGCTCGCAGCCGGAGTAGGGCTCGGCTACGCCATCATATTCGGAATTCTGTACGCGTTCGACCGCAGCAGACAGACGATGAAGGGTGCGCCGGTGCGCGCTCTTACCAACTCAGCCGGCAGCGATTAGGCAGGCACTCTGTAATAGAAAAGGAAAAGCAAATGGCTCCGCGGTATTCACCGGCGGAGCCATTTTGTTGCTACGAGGAGAGGGCGTTATCTCGGCTGCTGCCTCTGCTGTTCGAGTTGCTGGAGCTCACGGAAGAGCTGCTCCGGCGTCTTGGGCTGATTCGGGTCCGGCTGTTGTGCCTGCGCCGGCGCTGCCTGCGGTTGCGGTTCCGGTTCAGGTTCGGGCGCGGGTTGCGCGGAAACCTCATCGGGGACCGTGCGCTCGGGCATGCTGTTATCGTCCACGCCTTGAGGCTGGTAGGACGGCTGCGGTGGCGGAAAGCCCGGAGGCTGGCGGGCTCCGCCATTGAGCGGCGGCTGGGTGTTGGAAGCGGTTTGAGCCGCCTGCTGAGTCAACACAACGCGGGTAACGACATCCCGCCGCCCGAGTGCTCCGAGGATAACGTAATCGTACGGGGTGCCGCGCAGCAGCGCTGCGATCACCTGTTCCGGTACGCCGGGGCCCAGCTTGACGGCGACACGCTCGGTGGGGGAGGCACCCTCAATGGCTGCTCCCGTCACCTTTTTTACTTCCTTCAACACGTCACTCAAGGTGGAGTTTGGCGCATCGATGGTGAGCATTCCGCCTTCGAGCGTCACATTGGGCTTGACCGGGGCACTGTTCATGAGCGTTGCCGGCACGGGGGGCATGGTTTGAGCGGGGACCGGAAGAGCGACGGGCGCTGGTGCGGGCTTGGCCTTTTTCTTGTGGGATTTCGCGGCCTGCACCGATTTCTGCGCAGCGGGCGCCGCCGGGGCGGACTGCCGAACGGGTTGCTGGGCCCAGACGCTGACTGACATGATGGCCAGCACACATGCGATTGCTGTGGATCGTTTCATTGCAGGCTCCGCCTTGCTGGGCAAACTCAATGGCCCGATTCTAACCCTTTCCGCGTTTTGGATGCACCTTGTTGTTTGTGTTCCGGCTTGCGTATCTGGAGATTGAGACGTGGGATGGAGGCGGCGGGGGCGAGAGAACGAGCGGGCGAACATCTGTGACCGCGCATGGGGCATCTATTCTGCCTGAGTAGAGGAGTGATTGCGGATGTATTCTGTTGGCGTGGTTCGGTAAACGATGCTCACGGACGGAGAGATCATGTTTCGCAGATCAGTGGCGCGGTGGATTGCGCTGTTCTTTCTCGCGATTGCCGTGTTGTTGCCGACGGCGATTTTCGCGCAGGAGTGTTCCCAGGCTGGAGAGATTGAGCCGGCATTGCGTGCGGCGATCGACAATGCAGCCAGTCAGTTCATCCAGTATGCCGCGCATGGCGACGTGCAGAGCCTGCGCCAGGGAGCAATTCCCTCGGTCGCGGCCTCCTTCGAGGGGATTCAACGGGCGGTGACCCAGGAAAAGGGCGAATTGGGAGACCAGGTTACGATTCGCCGCGATTATTTTCTGGACGCGTCGAAAGCCCCGGGCCGGCTTGCGCACGCTGAGTTTTACTGCGGCGTTTACGGAGCCAAGGGCCACACTCCCTCGAGCGCGAGCTTCGCGATTCCTGACCTGGATCCGGGTCAATATGCCCTGGTGCTGACGAACGTTACCGGAGGCAGGATCCCCTACATGGTGACCGTTGTTCTGCAAAATCTGCAAGGACAGTGGAAGCTGGCGGGCTATTATCCAAAACCCGGCGAGGTTGCAGGACATGACGCCGTCTGGTACGTGCAGCAGGCGCGGACCTATAAAGAAGCGGGGCAACTCTACAATGCGTGGTTCTATTACCTGCTTGCCTGGCAGATTTATTCTCCCGTGGATTTCATGAGCAGCCTGCAACTGGACAAGCTCTCGGCGGAGATACAGGAGGCCCGCCCGGCAGATCTACCGGGAACTGAGCCCAAGGCTCTGCGCGCCGCGAATGGACATACGTACAACCTGACGGACGCGTTTGCTCTGCCGGACGAGCAGGGGCAACTGTCGCTGGTGGTTCGGTACCAGGCAGTCGATATCAACGACACGGCACAAGCCTTCCAAGACAATACTGCGGTGATCAAGGCGCTGGTGGCGAAGTTTCCGGAGGTTCGACAAGCATTCAGCGGGGTTGTGGCGCGCGCCACCACCGCAACGGGAGCAGACTACGGGACATTGCTTGCCATGAAGGACATCCACTAGGGCCAGGGTTGGAGCATGAAACGAGGGGGGATTAAGCAGTTTGCTCGAAGCCAGCTTTCGAGCGGGCTGCCGGGATTTTCTATTTCCCCTCTTGACTTCCGGAACGGCCAAGCTAAAATACCCCCACTCACCGCCTCGGCGGAGTAATTTCCTTATGCCTTCACCACAATCTCAAGGTAATGTCCCGCAGCCAGCGAGCAGTCCCATGAACCAGAAATGCCGTCATCCGCGCGTACAGATCGTTGCGCGGGAAGAAGATTCTGAATTTGTTGAATGCCTGGAATGCCGCGAGGTGTTTGAGAGCAGCGAATTCAAGGACATGGCGATTGAAGAATCCGCCTCTGGCGAAGTGTGACGATGGCGTGATTGCGGGCTCGCGGCGGTGGCTGCTTTGAGCCGGTAGTAATCTAGGCGAAGTTCCGGAATAGTGCTATACATGGAAGCTACGATTGGAGCGGTGGTGCTCCGGTTCCGGGTATGTCTGTAAACAACCCCATTCCGAAGACAGCTCTGGTCGTGGACGATTCCATGCTCATCCGGCATACGGTGTGCCGATTTCTGGAAGAGCGCGGATTCACGGTTGAGTCGGCAAGAAACGGCGTGGAAGCGCTGGAAGTGCTGAAAAATTTTGTTCCGGACATAATCATTACAGATCTTTCCATGCCACGGATGGACGGCATGGAACTGGTTTCGAAGATTAGGCAACTTGTAATTTTCGCGGATACCCCCATCCTGGTTCTAGCGGCGCGCCGGAGCGCCGGAGAACTTACAGCGGAGTTGCCGTCTGGAACTGCGGCGGTGATCTTCAAAGACATCGACATTGAGGCGCAGCTTGGTCGCGCGCTGGAAGCTACGCTCGCCGAAGGAATCTAGGCTAACGCATTCCAATTCTCGGCCCGGCCCAGGATTCCACGAGGCCGGTCGGCAGACTGTAAGGTTTTGTGTGCCCCGGGGGGACAAGGGTGGTGGATTCCGATAGTTCAAGCAAATTAATGTCGCTTCTGGACCCGCTGTATGAGGCTGCAATCCAGCCGGAACGGTGGGGGGACTTTCTCCAAAAGGTTGCGGAATGTTTGCGTGTGGATACAGCAGGTATCGTGGTGCACGCGAGCGACAGCACACAAACTGCGGTATTTGCGGATCTGGGATTTTCCGAAGAGATGCGCCGCGACACCGAGGAACTGGTGAGGTTCAGCCCGTGGGTGGCAGAGATTCAGAAGCATCGGCCGACAGGCTGGTATAGCGGCGCGCTGGATGACGCCTTGTCGATGGCGGAGTTCCGGAAAACCGAGTTTTACAATGAGTTCTTCCGCAAGTACAACATCGAATGGGCCGGCGGGGCGATTGTCTTTGGCCGGGATGGAGCGATGCCCGGCCTGGCGGTTGCCCGCTCAAGCAAGCAGGATCCGTTTGATACAGATGACAAGGAACTGCTGCAAAAGTTAGTGCCGCACCTGGGAAGAGTCTTCCGGATTTGCAAGGCTGTATCTGGATTGCACGAGAAGAACTCGGCTGCGAGGCATGCACTGGATCTGATCGGCACGGCCTGCATCACGCTGGATGCCCGCGGGCGTGTATTGTCCATGAACGCGCGCGCCGGTGAAATGATTTCCGCTGGGGAGTTCTGCGGCTGAAAGACCGGCGTCTGCTGACGGTACTTTCGGCGGAGCAAGGCTTTCTCGACGGATGTCTGCTGGCGGCAGCCGCTTGCGGGGCGGGGACGTCCACGGATCCGGGCGAGGGCGGACTTACCTTGCACTCGACGCAAGGAAGTCGCATATATGTCTCCATCCTCCCGTTCCGTTCGAGCCGGTCCTTCCTGGATGGGCGTCCGGCCGCCTTGGTATTCCTGACGCCTCCTGAGGAGCAGGTTCAGGGGGAATATCGACTCTGGCAGGCGATCTTTGGACTTTCCCCGGCAGAATGCAGGGTTGCGGAGATGATGAAGCGGGGTTCTGAGGTTCCGGAGATATCAGAGGTGCTTAAGATCAAGGTAGATACCGTGCGGTACTACCAGAAGAGCATCTACCGGAAGACGCATGTGCGTGGGCAGGTCCAGCTTATGCGCCTTCTGCTCCGCCTGCCCTCGGGCAATTTGTAGTACCTGAAAAGTACCTCCCGTTTGGGGGATATTCAAGGGTGCCTTCTGCTCCTAACATCTGTTCTAAGGTTTGCAGGATTGTCCGCCTCCGGGGGGAGGAGCACGGACTTGAGCGTGGGCCTACTGATAAGGTGGAGGCGTTCCCAAAGAGCGCCTCTTTCCATTTCAGGCGCGCGACTTCTGCAATCAACATTCCTCAGCGCAGTTGAAGGTTTGCTTCCGCACTCACGTTCAGCCCAGCAAAATCCCTGGCATTCCACTTTGAATAGGCTGCT
>CAILAZ010000145.1 GCA_903832295.1 uncultured Acidobacteriota bacterium | reverse complement strand
TGCCCCGCCCGCACCTCATCGACTCAGCCGTCATTCCGAGCCTTTTTCTTAGCTCGTCATTCCGCGCCTTCTTCTCCAGTCGTCATCCGTGCCTTATTTTTAGGTTGTCATTCCGAACGAAGTGAGGAATCCCAGCACCGCTCATCCCTCCTCTGCCGACCCAAGCTTTCCAACCACCTAGCCAAGGTCTTAAGTCCATCGAAGCCGCTTAACGCAAACGTTGTCTTATTCGAATGCCCCGCCCGCACCTCATCGACTCAGCCGTCATTCCGAGCCTTTTTCTTAGCTCGTCATTCCGAGACTTATTCTCCAGTCGTCCTTCCCTGCCTTATTTTTAGGTTGTCATTCCGAACGAAGTGAGGAATCCCAGCAATGCCCCAATCCCCCCTGCCGACCCAAGCTTTCCAACCACCAAGCCAAGGTCTTAAGTCCATCGAAGCCGCTTAAACGTTGTCTTATCCGAATGCCCCGCCCGCACCTCATCGACTCAGCCGTCATTCCGCGCTTTATTCTTAGCTCGTCATTCCGTGCCTTTATTTAGGTTGTCATTCCGAACGAAGTGAGGAATCCCAGCAATGCCCCAATCCCCTCTGCCGACCCAAGCTTTCCAACCGCCAAGCCAAGGTCTTGACCCCACCGAGCCTCCCCGTGCCGTCGTCACTCCGTGCCCTATTCTTAGGTTGTCATTCCCACCACGCCCCAAATCCCCTCACCCCACCCGCCTTTATTCCTCAACTTTCCCATTCCGAACCACCCTTCTCTCCTTGTGGAAAACCACCGCCTCCTCCACCATGAACTACCTCGCCAACCGATCTCCGCTTTTTCTCTGATCCTTAAGCCAATCCTTCCGGACTGCCCTGAACCATTGCCCGAACCAGTCAACACAGCGTTTTCAACCATTGCCCGGGTAGTCAATCCTTATCCCTGAAATGCACACTCTCCGGTGCAATTCCTCCCATTCCCCTCTTCCTCTGCAAATTCTGTCAATAGCAGAATCTTTCCGCACCTCCGCAACCCGCTCATTCCACGGCAGATAGACTTTCACCCCAGGTGAGGGGATCACCCCCTGCAACTTGGTATTCTGAATATAGAGGGATGCAGCCGTAGCAAGCGTCTCCCCTGCGCGAACACTCGGCCGCGGGCGAGTCTGTACTTGACAATCTAAGAGGGAATCATCAACCCTGGTGCCCCGCTACCCCGCATGGCTGCGGCTCGCGGGGCACCTTTCCTGCGTTGCCTACCACACCCTGCAAGCCTCCGCCCGCACCATCGGAGCCTCCGCCTTGCACCCAAACGCCTTCCGGAATTCCGGCATGTTTGACACCACCCCATTCGTCCTCTGCCGCTCCGGAGAGTGCGCGTCCGTTGCCGCTCTCATCCGCTGAATCTCCGGTCGCTGGTTGCTGCACCAGCCCTGCGCGTACGCCACAAAGAACCGCTGCTCCGGCGTCAGGTTGTCGATCGCTTTCAGCTTCTTGTTCCGCACTGATTCCTGCCACGCGCTGTATGCCAGGAACAGTCCTCCCAGGTCGGCCACATCCTCGCCCACCGTCAGCTTCCCATTGATCTTCACGTCGTCCACCACCACGTACGCTGAGTACTGCGTAGCGATGCACGCCGTGCGCGCTTCGAACTCTTTCGCGTCCGCCGCCGTCCACCAGTCGCGCAGATTTCCCTGCCCATCGAACTTCCGCCCCTCGTCGTCAAAACCGTGCGTCAGCTCGTGGCCAATCGTCGCTCCTGTCTGTCCGAAATTCGCGGCATCATCTGCCTCTGGATCAAACAGCGGAGGCTGCAAAACTCCAGCCGGAAAATTGATGTCATTCATCTGCGCATTGTAGTTTGCGTTCACCGTCGGCGGAGTCAGGTACCACTCGCCACGCACCAGCGGCTTGCCGATCTTCGCCAGTTGCCGGTGGAACTCAAAGCTGTTTGCGCGCTCGCCGTTGCCCAGCGCGTCGCCGCGCACAATGCTCAGTGCTGTGTAGTCGCGCCACTTGTCCGGATAGCCGATCTTGTTGACCACCGCCTTCAGCTTGCCCAGCGCCTGTTGCTTCGTCGCCTCTGTCATCCACGGCAGCTGGTGAATGTCGCGGTCCATCGCTGACTCAATGCTCTGCACCATCTTCAGCGCGCGCTGCTTCGCATCGCCGCTGAAGTAGCGCGCCACATACGCCTGTCCCACCGCATCGCCCAGTGCGCGATCTTCAAAGCGCACGCAGCGCTTCCATCGCGGTTGCAGTTCGCGCGCCCCGGTCAGCTTGCGGCTATAGAACGCAAAGTCCTGCTGCACAAAAGCGTCCGGCAGCCAGCGCGCCTGCGCGTGCAGTTGGTGCCATCGCAGGTAGGTCTTCAGGGAAGCCAGCGGCTCGCTCTTCAGCACCGACTCCAGCGCCTTGAAGAAATCGGGCGATGCCACATTCAACGAGCTCACCGAAGCAAGCCCAAGGCCGCTGAAATAGCGCTCCCACGGAAACGTCGGCGCAAGCGCCGCAAGCTCGGCGCGGCTCATGCGGTGATACACCGCCGCGGGATCGCGGCGTTCCACCCGCGTCATCGAACCCGTTGCCAGCGCGGTCTCTAGCCTCAACACAACCTGCGCATTCCCCGCTGCCGTCTCCGGCGTATCGCCCAGCAGCTCAAACATCTTCTGCACGTGCGCCACGTAGTCCTTGCGCATCTGCTCGGAGCGCGCATCGCTCTTCAGGTAGTAGTCGCGGTCGGGCAGCCCAAGCCCACCCTGGTCCACTGAGGCAATCGTCTCCGTGGAGTTCTTCGCATCCTGCTCTGAGCCAACCGTGAAGAACGCTGACTGGCCGAAGTAAATGCTCAAGTCCTGCGGATGGAAGCGGACCAGGAAATCCGCGAGATCGTTGAGCGAGCCAATCTCGTCAATGCGTTTCAAATCACCGCGCAGCGGTTCCAGTCCCGCTGCCTCAATGGACTTCTCATCCATGCATGAGGCGTAGTAATCGCCCATCTTCTGCTCGTTCGGCGTGCGGCTCGCGCCCGGCTTTGCGGCCGCTTCCAGAATCTGCCTCACGTTGTTGCGGTTCTGGTCCTGCAACTTCGAATAGACGCTCCACGCAGCCTGGTCGGCTGGAATGGGATTGGCCTTCATCCACCCGCCGCACGAGTAGGCATAGAAATCCACGCACGGGTCCACCGACGCGTCCAACGACGCCGGATCGATCACATGCCACGCAGGTGCAGGTTGGGATTGTGCCAGCAGTACAGCAGAGAAGAGAACCGCAACGCAGAGTGCCGCAAGAGTACGCATTCGAACCTCGCCGGAATAACGAATATGGGAATTGTACCGGGTAGGCCGCCGTTTGCAAGGAGCAGCGTAGAAAGCCCCTCGCCGCTGGTGGGAATCAACCCTACGCAGACGCGGCCCCATTTCGGGGCCGCGCGTTATTGCGTCAAACGTCAGCTTGTCGTGCTTACACGCGGAACTGCGCTACCCGCGCCTTGAGCTGATCGGCAAGCTGTGAGAGCTGTCCGGCTGCGGCCTCCACCTGCTCGCCACCGTGACGGATATCCGTGACCGAATGATTGATCATGGCGATATCCTGCGCGATCGTGCGGGAGACATCTGCCGTCTGCGCGATTCCGTCGTTGGCCTCGCGAACGCCGGCGGAAGCCTGTGCAATATTGCCTGCCACATCGCGTGTGACTGTCGCCTGTTCTTCGATCGCTCCGGCAATGCTGGTGACGATGTGGCCGACCTCGTTGATGACTCCGGTGATCTGGCCGATGTGGGCGATGGCCGTGGCCGAGGAGCTTTGGACGCCGGCGATGCGAGCCTTGATATCCTCGGTGGCTTCCGCTGTCTGACGAGCCAGTTCCTTGATCTCATTTGCAACAACCGCAAAGCCCTTCCCTGCGGCTCCCGCGCGCGCGGCTTCAATCGTGGCGTTCAGTGCGAGCAGGTTCGTTTGCGCCGAGATGTTGGTGATGGTCTCGGTGACCGGCGCAATCTCCTGCGCTGCGTCCCCAAGTTTCTTCAGGTGCGCGGTGACAGTCTGCGAGAGCGTTCCGGCCTGCTCGCTGATGGAGCGGGCGCGGGCGGTGTTGGCGGCGATGTCGCCCACGGTTGCGCTCATCTCTTCAGTGGCCGTGGCAACGGATGCAAGATTCGCGGACGACTGTTCCATGCCCACGGCGACCGAAGCAGTGTTGGCGCTGGATTCTTCGGCAGCCGCCGCTACGGTACGGGCCTTCTCGGCGACATTGGCAACCCCGGCTGCGGTGCCACGGGAAATTGCGGACAGTTCGTCGGAGGAAGTGGCGACAGTTTGCGCGCCGTTCCCAATATCCAGCAGCGCGCTGCGCATGCCGTGAATCGCCTGATTCAGCGACGTGGCCATGCTCGCCAGTTCATCCTTGCCGGAAACTTCAACGTCGTGGGTGAGGTCGCCAGCGGCGACAGATTCGAGAAGTTTCACGGTCTGCTGAATCGGCTTGATGATGCTGGCCGAAATCACGAACCCGACGAGCGACATCGCGCAGAGGAGAACGACGCCGACAACAGTGAGCAGCGTCATGCGAAACGTGGCCGTAGATGCAGCCAGATTCTCTCCGGCTCCGCTCATCTCTGTTGAGAGACTGACGATTTCATCCGAAGCTTTCCTCTGCTCTTCATAGATCGGATTCATTTTCTGAAGAACGATCTCATGCGCCTTCTGCTTTTCACCGTGGAGGATTGCCGGGCAGAACTCCTTGTCGAATACCTCGAACCATCTCTGGCCCGCGCTGTAGGCTGCTCCGGACATCTGCGTGCGCAGTTTCCCTTCCGGCAGACGCTTCTCATACGACGCGTAGGTACTCTCGAAATCCTGATGTGCGCGACGCACCAGGTCGAGATAGAAATCACGCTTGGCGGGATCGGGGGCTTCCTCGGCGCTGGCGACATAGCCAACCACGGCAACCACGCTGAGCGCGGGTGGCACAAAATCGGCATAGACGTCCTTGCCGAGCACAATCTGCTCATAGAGGGGCGAACTGATTCGAACGGCTCTGATGGTCGTGAAACTGACTGCCGCAAAAATAGCCAGGCCAAGTACTGCAAGGCCCACTAGAAATATCATTCGTGTCTTAAAAGAGAAATTCCTCATCTTTCCCATCTCCGCGAACACCCCTTCGCAAACGAGCAATTGCCAGCCGACTATCGGCACTCTCGCGCTGGAACATCAGCCGGTTGTCATCCGGGATGGGATTGGCAGAGATTCTCGATGGGGATTTCAATCTTTGGGAAAGTGGACGGCTTGGAGCAGCTCAGAGGATTGGAACATCCCCAGTATCGATGCAGTTCCGGCCCTTGCTCTTGGCCCGGTACATGGCCTCGTCTGCGATTTCCACCAGCTTTCCCACGGAGGCATCGGTGAGATATTGAGTGCTCGCAATGCCTATGCTGACGGTTGCTGAAATCGTATGCGATCCGCAATGCAGTGGGCTATTCTCCACCGCACTCCGAATCCGCTCCGCGACCCGATATGCATCGCTGGTTTCAGGCAGGATGACGAGGAACTCTTCGCCGCCATATCTTCCCACCCAGTCCGAGGCTCGGACTACAGAACTCATGGTTTGCGCAAGATGGGTAAGCACGAAGTCACCGCTGGAGTGACCATAGGTGTCATTTACTTTTTTGAAATGGTCAACGTCCACCACCAGCACCGAAAGATCGCTTGCCTTGCGAATCGACAGGGCAAGTTGTGCACGAAGAAATTCGAGAATCGCAGCTCGATTCCATATCCCAGTCAGAGCGTCGTGCGTGGCCCTGAATTGAGATTGCTCGCAACTGTCGAGGAGCCTCCGCTGGAGATCGGCAATCCTCCGGCCAACCAGCAACCGGGCATTCAGTTCCGCACGGTCCACGGGCTTTGCAATGAAGTCGTCAAAGCCGGCTTCCAGCGCATAGATGAGATCATCTCTCCCGTTCCGCGAGGTGATGGAGATCATATAGACGTACGGAATATCTGGAATTGCCCGAAGCCTGCGGCAGACGTCAATCCCATCCATGCCCGGCATCATCCAGTCCACCAGGGCTATTGTGATGCTGGTATCAGTGCGGAGCACTCTCAGAGCTTCGGTTCCATCTTCCGCCTGCACTACGTCGTGCCCCCAGCCGAGCAACGAGGCGCAGATCTCCATGCGCGCAATCCTGCTGTCATCGGCTACCAAAATGCGCACCGCAAACTCCTTGAGATCTGTTCGCACCCGGCCGGCGCGATACAGGGGGCATTAAACTCCTCTACCCCCAGAGCTATCTCTCGCTTCACTTCCAACCACTGCTGCAGGGACGGCGAAATTGAACGTCTTCACGTTCCTCAGAACTTCAAGCACGCTGAGAACTTGAAGCTCCAAGTCGGCAAAGGATCTTGCGCACTCTTCCAGTTCCCGCTTTCTGCCCATCTGCTCCAAGTCGCGTGCCTTCTGTGAGGCTTCCGGAACACCCAGGTAAGCAAGATCGCCGGTCAGGCTGTGAGCCGATCTTGCGATCCCGCCAGCATCACCCTCCGAGATCGCCTGCCGAAGCGCGGCCATATGCATTGGACACTCTTCCAGAAAGACCTCGGCGATGGCATAAAGGAGACTTTTATCTCCACCCAGTCGCTCTAAGGTGCCTGCAATGTCCATACCCACAATGCGCTGCATGTATCAGCCCTCGCTCCCGTTCCCGATTTTAGTCCAACAGCCTACCCGGGGAAATGCAAGGGCGTCTCGACTGAGACGACGTGGACCCAATGAAGCTGGCGGCCAATCTATCGGGAGGTACGCTGCAACTCATCATCACAAATTGCTACAGAATCCGCATAGGCGACATTGGGCAGAGATACAAACAGAGAAAGCCCCCTTTTGGGGGGCCTCTTGACCACTGAATCAGGTTGGATTCAATGGCGGGGTCGACGAGACTCGAACTCGCGGCCTCCGCCGTGACAGGGCGGCGTTCTAACCAACTGAACTACGACCCCGCGTTGTAACGCGGATGCAAACAGGCTCCAGAGGCGAGGAGTGGTGGGCAGTGAGGGACTCGAACCCCCGACATCCTGCTTGTAAGGCAGGCGCTCTAACCAACTGAGCTAACCGCCCTTACGGTGCTCCCGATCAACCGTTTGTCAACGCGGCGAACGGGGGCGGCCTCTGTGTGGAACCAACTCGCAAATCGAGTATATGAAACGATTGGGGTATCGGTCAAACTCTATTGTGGAAATCAGCACGCGGGCATCCTGCAAAAGCTTCAAGGAATCAAAGCAGAGGTGCTATATACATGTGTCTGCGGCCGTGACATTCTGTTTCGGGTGTGAAGAAAATGAAAGCAATCCTGTTCGTTGACGACCATGAGGTGCTGGCACGCCTGAGCTGCGAGATCCTGGAAATGCAGGGCTATCGCGCAGAGTATGCGTATAACGCCAATGATGCACTGGCAAAGTTCGAACGGGAGAAGTTCGACATGCTGGTGACAGACTACCGGATGGAAGGAATGAACGGCCTGGAGCTGGCACGGCTGATCCGGCAAAAGTCTCCCGAGGTGCCAGTAATTATTGTGACTGGATACGCTCCAGAAGAGGGGCGAGAGGAAGTGAACGCCTGGCTGGAGAAGCAGGACCTGTTTCCGGCGCTGCTGGATAAGATCAAACTCTTTCTGGGCGAGAACGATCCTCAGGAGACCTTGAGGAGCGCGTGAGCGCCAGATCCTCCGACGGCTGACGAGTCCCCCTGCACTTCCCTCCTGCTACACTTTCCGCATGAAGCACCTGATTGTGAACGCCGACGACTTCGGGTTGACGCGGGGAGTGAACCGCGCAATCGTAGCCTGCCATGAGCGCGGCATCGTTTCTTCGACAACCTTGATGGCGACAGGCGCGCGTTTCGAGGAGGCGGTCGGACTGGCGAGGCAGTTGCCCGGGTTAAGCGTAGGGTGCCACGTTGTACTGGTGGATGGAGTTCCCCTGCTGCCACCGGGCGAGGTGCGCTCGCTGCTGGCTCCGGGGACAGAGCGGTTCCATCAGACGATCGGCGAAGTGCTGCGGGCTGTCGCGCGAGGACGCTTCAGGGCAGACGAGGTGGAGGCGGAGGCAGCGGCGCAGATGGCAAAGCTGCAAGCGGCAGGGGTGGAGCTCTCCCACTTTGACGCACACAAACATACCCATATGTTTCCATCAATTCTGAGGCCGCTGCTGCGCGCTGCGACGGAGAGAGGAGTGCGGGCGGTGAGGAATCCGTTTGAAGCTCCGGGATCGGTGGGCTGGCTGGAGGCTTTCGGCAATCGCACGCTGCTGCTGCGCAAAGCGGAAACCTGGGCACTGCGTGCAGCACTGCGTGGCAGATGGCTGAAGGACGTGCGCGCGGCTGGATTCGAAACCACGGATGGGAGTCTGGGAGTGGCATCAACCGGCGCGCTGGACGAGACGCGACTGCGTCGGATGCTGGTGCAGATGCGCGAAGGGTCATGGGAACTGGTGTGCCATCCGGGATACAACGACCAGGAACTGGCTACGGTGAAGACAAAGCTGAGGGAGTCCCGCGAGGTGGAAATGGCAGCACTGATGAGCCTGACGCCGCGCGAACTGCGCGAGAGCTATGGCGCGGTGCTGGGCGCGCTGCGGGGAACGGCTCCGCATCCGGCAAAGGTCTCGAACATCTAACAAGCGGGAGTCAGGCGAGATGCGGATCGGAATCACGTGCTATCCGACGTATGGCGGCAGTGGAGTGGTGGCTACGGAGTTGGGAATTGAGTTGGCGAACCGCGGACACGACATTCACTTTATCTCTTATTCGCAGCCAATCCGGCTGACGGAGCCGCACCCGCACATTCACTTTCACGAGGTGGAAGTTTCGCAGTATCCACTCTTCGAGTACCCGCCGTATGATTTGGCGCTGGCGACCCGGATGGCGGAGGTGGCCGAGATCTACGGGCTCGATCTGCTGCACGTTCACTATGCGATTCCGCATTCGGTTTCCGCCATGCTGGCGCGGCAGATGATGTGCCACGACCATGTGAGGACTCCGCGAAGGCTGCCGTACGTGACCACGCTGCATGGGACCGATATCACGCTGGTGGGGCTGGACCGCTCGTATCTGCCGATCACGAGGTTTTCCATTGAGCAGAGCGATGGGGTAACGGCGATCTCAGAGGATTTAAAGCGGGCGACGATTGAACGCTTTGAGATCACGAAGCCAATTCACGTGATCCACAACTTTGTAAATTGCGATCTGTACCAGCGGAGCGCGGCTACCGAGGAACGGCGTTTGGAATTTGCGAAGCCGGAAGAGCGACTGCTGGTACATCTTTCCAACTTCAGGCCGGTGAAGCGCGTCACAGACGTGGTGGAGATTTTCGACCGCGTGCAGAGCAAGATTCCGGCGCGACTGATGATGATTGGCGACGGCCCGGACCGGAGAGCGGCGGAGCGGTTGGCATGCGAGCGCGGCATCCACGACAAAATTCACTTTATGGGCAAGCAGGACCTCGTCTATGAGAAGTTGGCGGTGGCCGACGTGATGCTGCTGCCGAGCGAAATGGAGTCCTTTGGGCTGGCGGCGCTGGAGGCAATGGCGTGCGAGGTGGTGCCGGTGGCTTCGCGGGTGGGCGGCGTGCCAGAGGTGATCGAAGACCGGGTGGATGGATTTTTGGCCGAGGCAGGCGACGTGGAGACGATGGCGGAGCGCGCGCTGGAGGTGCTGGGCGACGATGCATTGCTGACGAAGATGCGCAAAGCGGCGCGGGCCACGGCAAAGGCGAGATTCTGCACGACGAAGATCATTCCGAAATATGAAGCGCTGTACAGGAGCATGCTGGAGCAGTAACTAGCGCGGGCTGTTGGAGCGCAGGTCGTAGTTGACGCCATCCATTTCGCCGGTGCTGGGGATGGGCAGCAGGATGCGGACAATGGTTCCAGCGCCGGTGCGGCTCTCGACCTCGATGCGGGCAGAGTCGCTGTAGAGAACATTGAGGCGCTCACGGACGTTCGCCATACCGATTCCGGTGCCATGCTGTGGAGTGTTCCACTCGCTCACTTCCGAACCAGGTTCCACAATTCCCACGCCATCATCTTCCACTTCGATGACGAGCATGCCCTCGAGAATGCGGCTGCGGAGGTAGATTGTGCCCCCGGAGACTTTGGGGGAGAGCCCGTGCTTGATGGAGTTTTCAACGATGGGCTGGATGAGCATGGTGGGGACGATGACCTCCATGCTGGCTTCGTCGAGCTCCTTGACGACCTTGAGCTTGTCATGGCCGAAGCGAATGACTTCGATATCGAGATAGTCGTCGATGAACTCGAACTCCTCGCGTAGTTCTACGAAGGAGTCACCTTTCTTGAGAAGGCGGCGGAGAATCTTGGAGAGCTTGAGGATCATCTCGCGGGCGGTGTCGGGATCAAAACGCACGAGCGAAGCAACAGAGTTCAGCGTGTTGAACAGGAAGTGGGGATTGATCTGGCTCTGAAGGGCCTCCATGCGGGCCTGGAGCAGGAGACGCTCCTGCTCTTCGAGCTTCATCTCAATGCGGGTGTTGTTCAGCACCTTGAGGGCGATGGCTACGGTCATCACGGTGGCGATGTAGATAGCGCCGCGGACGATCCAGTTAGGAGAGTCGAGTGCCCATGTGTGATGGGGAAAGACTTCGCGGGTTTCAAGACGCAGGAACTGGAGTCCGAGGATGACGAAGAAGAACGAGGTCTGCCAGTCGATGAAGGACTTGGCGATGGTACGGCGAATCCAGCGGTAGATGCTGAGGTCAAAGAGCGGGCTGAAGGACCAGATGGCTTCGCGGTCCGTGGCGAGCTCGCGCAGAAAACCCGCGCTGAGTCCGGCGGCGACGTTGAGCGGCAGGTTGAGGTACTGGTGCATGAAGAGGTAGGGCAGCGAGACGAGGATTCCACCGCAGACTCCGGCGGTGCGCCCGGCGATGACGCCGAGAAGAATTGCGGCCTCGAAAGAGACGTCAGCGGCCAGGAAGTTCTTGACGGTGGCTCGGGCGAGGACGCCGAGCATGAAGGGTCCGCCGATGAACAGGACCATCTCCAACTTTTCCCAGATGTCGCGATCCTCGTGGAAGAGGAGGACGCGGAAGCGGCGCGAACGGGCGAGGACGCTGCTGACCGCGGCAGAGACGCCGAGCTGAATGAGAAGCGTGATGAGGATGAGCGGCTGTTCGATCATGGCAGCTACCCGATGGCTCGGGCGGCGGAGGCGGCGCGGGCGAGGAGTTCGGGAATGAGCGAGGCTGAAGGGACGCCGCCCTGGGCAAGGTCACGAGTGCCTCCACCGCGGCCTCCGGCGGAGGCGACGGTGGCCTTGAGCGCAGCCCCGGCGTCGAATAGGCCTCCGGGGGATTGGGCAAAGACGAGGGTGGGAGTTCCCTGCCCCGCGCCGACGAGGGCGATGACGCCGGGCTCAGCGGCGGCAAGCTTCTGGGCAAAGAGCTTGACGAAGGCGAGGTCGCGCTCGGGGAAAAATTCGGCCACGATCTTGCGTCCGGATTCAACAGGGGTACGGGCGAGCACCTGCTGGGCGGTGAGTTCCGCGATTTCGGCAAGGAGCTTCTGCTGCTGCTTCTGCGCGGATTTGCCGAGGTCAAGGAGCTTCTAGGTTTGGGCGGGGAGCTCGGATAGCTGGGCGGAGTAGAGGGCAGCGGTTTCGGTGAGGAGCTGAAAGTCACGGCGGGCGGCGCGGAGGGCGCGGGCGCCGCAGACGAACTCAACGCGGATTCCCTGCTTGACCTTCTCCGCCTTGCGGAGCTGGATGTTGCCGATTTGCCCGGTGGTGAGGACGTGGGTGCCGCCGCAGGCGCAGAGATCGACGCCGCGGACCTCGATGAGCCGCAAGGTGGCGTGGGCGGCCTCGGGGAGCTTACGAACTCCGGCCTTGCGGGCCTGCTCGGGAGTGACTTCATGCATGAGAACCTGGCGGTCTTCCCAGACGACCTGGTTGGCATGGCGCTCGGCCTGTTCGAGCTGGGCGGCGGTGAGGGCTGGGGTGTCAAGGTCGATGGTGCAGCTCTCCTCACCGAGGTGGAAGCTGACGGTGGGGGCGGCGAAGAGCTTGAGGAAGGCAGCGGAGAGGACGTGCTGGCCGGAGTGCTGCTGCATGTGGTCCTGGCGGCGCTCGACGTCGAGGAAGCCGCGAACACGCGGGGGTAGAGCTTCGGGCAGCGATTCGACCAGGTGGAGGATGGCACCGGTGGCTTCGTCCTCGATGACCTCGGTGACGCGGAGCTTGGGAAGCGGGAGCGGGGCGTCGGAGCCGGCGGCGATGAAGTCGAGCCATCCGGTGTCATGAGGCTGGCCACCGCTGGTGGCGTAGAAGGCGGTGCGGTCGAGGACGAGGGCGCGCCGCCCGTCGGGAAGAGTCCGGGCCTCCGCAACGGAGGCGGTGAAATCGTAGAGAAATGAGTTCTGGTAGTAGAGGCGCTCAGTCATAAACGTCAAAGGGGAATGATACAGCGTGGGCGGGGTGAATGGGGATGCGGAAATTTCGCGGGGAGTGTTCAGGGATGGGGCTTTGTGATTCAATGGCGACGATATGCTGAACACACTGTTTACTTATATTCCGCTATGGACGTCGTGCCTGCTGGCCTCACTGGGGCTGACGCTGATGCTGGTAGCCGCCTTCTCAGAGGCACTGACGGCAAAGTCACGCGCGGTGCTGGTGGGAGTAAGTTACTTCGCGGGGCTGTTGTTCCTCATCTGCTACGGACAATGGATTTATGCGGTGTGCGCGATTGGGTTCATATACGGCGGCGGATACCGGAGATGGGTGAACGATCCGACGGACAGGCGGTTGCGGATTTCTGCTTGGTCGCTACTGTGGTGCGGGACACTGGGACTGGTGGATTACTTCCACTGGTTCTCCATTGTGCTGGGGCCGTTGCGGCATCCGGTGATTTCGGCAGGAGTGTTTGTGGCCGCGCTGGCGGTGGTGGTGTGGGGTGCGCTGCGGGGGCGACGAGCGAATGGAGCTTCGGCCTAGCGGTTAGAGCCTGCGCAGGAGGGCGGCGTTGCGGCGGAAGAGCTTGCGTTCGCGGCGGCGTTGGAAGCCGGGCATTCCGGCGCGTTTGTCGCGGATGCGGAGGGCCTGCTGGCGGGCTTCGTCGCGGTGCCCGGTTTCGGCGAGGAATTCGGCGTAGTGGAGCTGGGTTTCGGTGAGAGTGGAGGTACGGAGAACGTGCTCGAAGAGGCGCTGGGCGCGGTCGAGGTCTCCGGTCTTCCAGTCGGCGAGGGCGAGGAGTCCGGCGGCGCGTTGGAAGTCATAACCGGCATCAGCGGTGACGACGTGTTCGAGGTCGGCGCGGGCGGCGGCGAAGTCGCCAAGTTCAACCTCGGCGAGGCCGCGGCGGTAGAAGGGGTCGAGGGAGTCGGTGCGCTGGGCGAGGGCGTGGTCGAAGCAGATGCGGGCTCCGGCCCATTCGCCTTTGTCAAGGCGGAAGAGACCGAGTTCTTCGTAGTTTCCGGCGGAGGGATTCTGACGGATCGCAGCTTCGACCTCACGGAGGCGGCGGTTACGCTCAAAGAAGCGAAAGGCACCGGGATCGAAGAATTCCGGGAGGCCCTCGATGGCGAGGTAGATGAGAGCGCCGAGGGGGCCGAGGAAAATGAGGAGGTAGAGCCAATAGAAGCTCGGCTGGCGGCGAACATAGTGAAAGAGGGCCACCACCATCAGCACTACGCCGAATACGCCCCAGGAAAGATAGCGGGAAAGCATCACGAGCATCCTAACATCCGGAGCGGAAGCGCAGAAGTTGTAAAATCATTTGTGATGTCCCCTGTCCGCCTGATTGCAATCGACATTGATGGAACTTTGCTGGATTCGAACTTCCAGGTGAGTGAGCGCAACCTCGCCACGCTGCGGCGCGCAAATTCGCTGGGAGTGGAGATTGTGCTGGCCACGGGGAGGAGGCACACCTTCGCTCTCCCTGTGGCGCAAGCACTGGGTTTCGACGTGGCTCTGATCAGTTCGAACGGCGCTATCACGCGGACGTGTGAGGGAACGCTGTTTCACCGCGATCCACTACCGCTGGCCGCCGTACTGGAACTGGTGGCGCACATGACGGATTTCCGGCGAAACATGGTGATAACCTTCGACGGCGACGAGCAGGGATGCCTGCTGCTGGAAACCCTGGACGAGTTGAACGGCTCGATCAAGAAATGGCTGGAGAAGAACGCGCAGTTCCTGCGATTTGTGCATCCCATTGAGAGCGGATTGACGAGCGACCCGATCCAGGCGATGTTCTGCGGAACAGTGGAGCGGATGACGGCGGCGCAGAAGCAGTTGAAGAGGAACAAGGGGCTGCTGACTCGCATTACGGCGCTCAAGACGCAATACGACCAACGCGATCTGTGCATGGTGGACATTCTGAACAAGGGATGCACGAAGGGCGCGGCTCTGCGGCGTTGGGCTGCACACCGGGGATATGGGCCTAAAGAAGTAATGGCAATTGGCGATAACTATAACGACATTGAAATGTTGGAATTCGCGGGGCACGCGGTGATTATGGGCAATGCGACCGAGGAACTGCGCGACCGCGGCTGGATGACTACCCTGAACAACAACGAGCACGGGGTTGCAAACGCTGTGGAAGCCGCCCTGGAAGGACTAGAATAGCCGGATGAGAACGCTTCGCCAGATTGCGACCCTGCTGCTGCTGAGCAGCACCGTGTTTGCGGTGGAGATCGCCGAACTGCGCAACGGGTTTGCCATCCGGCACAGGAGCCGAGAGACGCGCGCAGGGCTGGTGCGGCTTTACATTGACGAAGCGAAAACTACGTTCGTGGACATTCCAGAAAACGAGATAGAGGGCTACTCCAGCGAACCGGACGCCGTGGCCCAGGTTGTGCCTGTAGCGGCCAAACCCGCTGTGGCACAAAAGACCACGGTGCAGATTGTGAGCGAGGCTTCCGAGAAGCACGGCGTGGATCAGGACTTTATCCGCAGCGTGATCCGCCAGGAGAGTGCCGGGAACACGAAGGCGGTATCCAAGGCTGGAGCGCGTGGGCTGATGCAGTTAATGCCAGAGACGGCAAGGCTGCTGGGAGTGCATGACAGCTTCAGCGCGGAAGAGAATGTGCATGGCGGCTCGCGCTACCTGCGCGAACTGCTGGAGCGCTACAACGGGGACGCGATCAAGGCCCTGGCAGCCTACAATGCTGGGCCGCTGGCAGTGGACCGCTACAAGGGCATTCCCCCTTACCGCGAGACCCAGCAGTATGTGCTGCGGGTGGTGCGTGACTACAACAAGAGCAAGCTGGGCACGCCGAAGCCGCCAGGCAAGAGTTCCACCGACAGCAGGACAACGGCGGAGGCAGTGAAGCCTCCTGTTACGGCAGCGGGTAGCACAATACTCGGTGAGAGCGCGGCAAAGTAGCCGTCCGACGATCCTCCACTCCGCAGGGAGATGACCCCGGCCGGTGCATGATTTAGTAGAATCAGAGAAGCCATGCGCAAGGCTCGCGATTCGAACTCCTGGATGAGGATGCACCCCGCGAAGTCCAGCCCGGCACGATCTCCTACTTATGAAGAAAAAGCAAATTCTCTCCCTGATTGTGGTTGCGGCAATTCTGGTTGCGCTGGTCTATTTCCAGTTCCGCTCATGGCGAACATTCGATTGGGCAAAGTTTCGCCAATATACGGGCGGAGTAAGCCTGTGGCACATTGGCGTGGGAGTTGGACTGATTTACATGGCATATGTTCTGCGAGCAATCCGCTGGGCATTATTCCTGAAGCCGACGGCGCCCACGAGTTTCCGGCGGCTGATTGCGCCCCAGATCATTGGCTTCGCGGCGCTGGGTCTGTTCGGGCGTGCTGGAGAGTTTGCGCGGCCTTACCTGATTGCTCGCAAGGAAAAGCTGACGTTCACCTCGCAACTGGCGGTTTGGACGGTAGAGCGCTTTTTCGACCTGGGGGCAGTGCTGGTGCTGATGGCAGGCTTCCTGGCGCTGAAGGGCGGGATGCTGGCGCAGGTCTTGCTACAAGCGCTGCGGGGCGGAGTGCAGACAGCGATACGAGGCGCGGGGCATAAATTGCCGCTCGTGCTGGCAGGCGTGGCAGTGCTTGCGATTCTGTTCTGGGTACTGCGGCAAGCGTCAGGCCGGGCAGCGGCTGCACTTCGGGTTCGTCTGCGATCGTTTCGAGAAGGTTTCAACACGATTCACGACGCGAAGTCATTCGTGCAACTGGTGGTGGTTTCCCTGGCAATGTGGCTGATGATTGCCGGAGCATACATCGAGGTGCTGCACGCCTATCCTCAGATTCCAGTAGTAGCAGTGGATGGTACGCATCGCGTGGCGCGGATGAACACGATGAAGCTGGAGGATGTGCTGCTGGTGATGGGCTCCAGCATGCTGGGCTCCGTGGTGCAACTGCCAGGCGGAGTGGGCGGCTCGCAACTGGCGGTGATCGGCGTGCTGCAGTCGAACCTCTTCGCAAGCGAGCCTTACAACATTACGAGGGAACTGGCGGTGAGCTGTGGGATCATGCTGTGGCTGGTGACCTTCATGTCGGTAATTCCGGCTGGAGTGATACTGGCGCGCTTCGAGAAGGTCTCGTTTCTCCGTCTCTCCGAGGAGAGCACGCAGGAAGAGGAAGAAGCCGAGGCGCGTTAGAGGGCTGCACTGGTACAATCTAGGACTCAGCGAGCAGCTTCCTGGAAATTAGCGGGAGGAGCTGCGGCCGGGCGGGCGGCAAGACTCCGATGAAATGTCCTTTTTGCGGATTTGATCAAGATAAGGTTGTTGACTCGCGCGAGAGCAAGGAAGGCGAATCAATTCGCCGACGGCGAGAGTGCCTGCGATGTGAGAAACGCTTTACCACCTACGAGCGCATCGACGAAATTCCTTACATGGTTGTGAAGAAGGACGGACGCCGCGAGAAGTTTGAGCGGCAGAAGGTGCTGAGCGGACTCTTGCGCGCTTGCGAAAAGCGCCCGGTACCGATCGGACAGCTGGAGCAAATTGTGAACGAAGCCGAGAGCTTCGTGATCGACAGTCCGGAGCGCGAGCGCAAAACGGGCGAGGTGGGGGAACTGATCATGAACCGGCTGCGCAACCTGGACAAGGTGGCGTACGTGCGGTTTGCCAGCGTTTACCTCGACTTCAAGGACGTGCAGGAGTTCATGTCAGAACTGCAGGATCTATTGCGATCAAAAGACGTGCGTGAGGCCAAGGCTGCACTACTGGCGTCAGGACGCGGCAAACAGACAGAGAGAGAACCCTCCTGAGTTGTTGGTAAACGAGGTTTGCATGGCACATAAAGTCACGTTGATTCCGGGAGACGGAATCGGTCCTGAGGTTGCAGAAGCAGCGGTCCGCATTCTGGAAGCGACCGGGGTGAAATTCGAGTGGGAGAGCTACGCCGCGGGGGCTGACGCCTTCGAGAAGTATCACGAGTACATTCCTAAGGAACTGACGGAGTCAATTGAGCGAACGCGGGTGGCGCTGAAAGGCCCGGTGACGACTCCGATTGGCGGAGGATTCAGCAGCATTAACGTACAGCTTCGGAGACAATTCGAGCTGTTCTGCAACTTCCGCCCGATACGAAATCTTCCCGGGGTGGCAACACGGTATCCGGGCGTCGATCTGATCATCATCCGGGAAAATACGGAGGGGCTGTACTCCGGAATCGAGCACGAGGTAGTGCCCGGAGTGGTGGAGAGCATCAAGATCATCACAGAGAAGGCTTCCACACGAATCTCTCGCTGGGCATTCGACTATGCACGCAAGTGTGGACTTAAGAAAGTGCACGCCATCCACAAGGCAAACATCATGAAACTCTCGGATGGACTGTTCATTCGCTGCTCGCGGAATATCTCAAAGGAGTATCCGGAGATCTCCTATGGCGAGCACATTGTGGACAACACCTGCATGCAACTTGTGACCAATCCCTACCAGTACGACATGCTGCTGCTGGAAAATCTCTATGGAGACATTGTCAGCGATCTGTGCGCGGCGTTTGTAGGCGGACTGGGACTGGTGCCCGGCGCGAATTTTGGACACGAGTGCGCGATCTTCGAGGCAGTGCACGGTTCGGCTCCAGACATTGCTGGAAAGGGCGTGGCGAATCCGACGGCACTGACGCGTTCGGGCATCCTGATGTTACGGCACCTGGGAGAGCAGGATGCCGCCGACAAGGTGAAGTTCGCGGTTCACGCGGTTTTCCGCGAGGGCAAGCATATTACGCGAGACATGGGTGGGGTGGCTTCCACGTCCGAGTTTGCGGATGCGGTAATCGCTGCGATGGAGAGCACCGCATGGCGTGAGCAGGCGGCGAAAGAAACCGCACCGGTTTAGGAGATTCGAGTTTCATCCAGCCGGGCGTTCCCGAGAAGGTGGCGACCCGGGATTATTTTGTCTGAGCGTCAAAAGGGGTCAAGACTGAGCGCAGAGACCATACGAAACAAGGGACGCGAGCGACTGGACGGAATCGATGTCCTGCGCGGACTCTCGATCCTGTTTGTGGTTCTGCACCACACCAACCTCCACATGTTGTTCAACCACCTCTCATTCGAGGAAGTTCTGCCCAAACAGGTGGGGAAGATCCTGTTCTGGAACGGTGCGAATGGCGTGGTGGTGTTCTTCGCCATCTCCGGATTCCTGATCACTACGAATTCGCTAGGGAGATGGGGCTCCCTTGCGAAGGTATCATTGCTGGGTTTCTATCGGTTACGGCTTGCGCGAATTGGCCCGACACTACTAGCGCTGCTGTGCGTTCTCAGCATATTGCATCTACTGCATGCAAAAGGCTTCATCATCGCCAGGAATCAGACTACCCTCGTGCGGGCACTGCTGGCGGCGTTGACCTTTCATGTGAATTGGCTGGAGTCCGCGCGTGGATATCTTCCGGCAAACTGGGACGTGCTGTGGTCGCTCTCGGTGGAAGAAATGTTCTATCTCGGCTTTCCCCTGCTGTGCCGCACGGCACGCGGGCCAAGGTCGATGGCAGCGATCCTGATGGTATTCGTTTGCGCCGGACCGCTCGCGCGAACGGTGCTTACACACAACGCGCTTTGGGCAGACTACGGGTATTTGTCATGCATGGATGCGATCGCGCTGGGGTGCCTGGCGGCGATGGCGGCGCACTACGTTGCGGTGCAGCGCGCCTGGATAATGGAAGTGTCGGGTGCAGCAATGATGATCCTGGTGCTGGGCGCGCGCCCGGCAGTTCGCTGGCTTCAACTCTACCGGAGCGGTCTGGACGTGACGCTGCTGGCTTTGGGCACGAGCCTGGTGCTGATTGCAATCGCGAAACGGAGCCGTTCAGGAGGAAGGCGGACTGCAACGCTAAGGTGGTTTGGCCGCAATAGCTATGAGGTGTACTTGACCCACATGTTCGTTGTGACGTGGGGAGTGCAGCTCTTCGTGGCAAAGGGCTGGTCCATCGCTGCTGCCCCTGCGAGCTATGTGGCAATGCTGGCGCTGGCAGGGCTGCTGGGGGCAGCAGTGGCGCGCTGGTTTTCCGAGCCGCTGAATCGGAAATTGCGAAGGGAATTGCGGCTCCGCCACGCCTGACCGCCCCGTTTGAGGAAAACAGCGGAAAAACCGCTTAACCCACTGCATCGCAGCGGGGTGGAATGTCATCTTCTCTGTATAGGTTGATAGAATGGGACATTCACTGGAGTACAGCTCCGGGAAGCGAGCATGTTCTGTTTGCCGTTGCGCAAGTAGGTCACATGGAAGCGATCACGACAACTCCGAAGGCACAAGGTACTCCGTATAATCGCGCACACCATCGCTTCACGGTGATAGCGGCGAGCTGCGTCTTCTTGCTGATAGTGGCCGGAGCCCTGGTGACGAGTAATGACGCCGGGCTGTCAGTGCCGGACTGGCCAACCTCGTTTGGATCGCTCTACCGGATACCTCCATTAGTTGGGGGGGTGAAGTTCGAGCACGGGCACCGCATGTTGGCAGAGCTGATTGGTTTGCTGACGATTGGCGTTGCAGTGTGGACGCAGAAGGTGGACCAGAGGCGCTGGATGCGCGTATTGGGGTGGAGTGCTTTGGGGACGGTGATCGCGCAGGGAGTGTTGGGCGGACTGACCGTCCTGTTTTACCTGCCTCCTGCAATATCAACGGCGCATGCCACGCTGGCGCAAACATTTTTTTGCATCATGGTCAGTATTGCGTTCTTCACCAGCAAAAGCTGGGTACGTGAGCCAGAGTTGGTTCTGAGCTCCCTGCGGCCCAGACTCACATCTCTCTCTATGTGGGCGTTAGGGGCAGTGTGGATGCAGTTGATCATGGGCGCGGCGTTTCGGCACTCGGGAATCCGGCTGCTGCCGCATATCATCGGCGCGACGGTTGTGTTCTGCATGGTGAACTGGCTGGCCTTTGCGACCCTGAAGCGGCACGGCAACATACCGCGACTTGCCACCCCTGCACGGAACCTCCTTGTACTGCTGGCAATCCAGATCGCGCTCGGGCTGGCAAGTTACGTGACACGCGTGCTTTGGAGCCGGGGAGTTGCTGCTCCGCTGACCAGCATGGTGATTTCTACGGTGGCGCACGTGGCATGCGGAGCACTGGTGCTCGTAACCACGGTGATCCTCACAATCCAGATTCACCGGCATATGGCAGAACAAGAAGATCCTGTCTTGCAGAGGGATATCCCGGGCAGGACGGTACGGGCATGACCACCGCGGCGCAGCCTTTGGCAGCAACACTGCGGAGTTCGCGCGGCCCGCTGGATTTACTGCGTGACTACGCTCAACTCACCAAGATTCGGGTGACTACGCTGGTTGTAGTTACGGCATGGTGCGGTTTCTATTTCGGCGAGCATAAGGCTGGCCTGCCTGTGATGACCATGAAGTTGCTATGGTCGTTGACCGGCATTGGAATGGTCTCCGCGGGGACCGCATGCATGAACGAGATTGTGGAACGCAAGAGTGATGCGCTGATGCGACGCACAGCGATGCGTCCAATGGTGACACGCTCGATGAGTGTAGGCCATGCGCTTGCGGTTTGGGCGGTGCTTACCATAGGAGGAGCTGCGTTGCTGGCGCTGAAGCTGAATCCCCTCACGGGACTGCTTACGCTTTTGACGGCTGCCTCCTATTTGCTCGTTTATACCCCACTGAAGAAAGTAAGTCCGCTCTGCACGTTCGTCGGAGCTTTTCCGGGAGCAATGCCTGGCGTCCTGGGATGGGTTGCCGCCCGCGGCAAGCTGGAATATGAAGCGCTGGTGCTCTTCGCGATTGTGTTCTTCTGGCAGTTCCCGCATTTCCACTCGATTGCTCTGCTCTATCGCGATGACTACGCGCGCGCGGGGATCCGCATGCTGCCGGTGGTGGAGAGCGATGGCCGGTCAACCGCGCGGCAGATATTGATGTATGGTGCGGCACTGCTGCCCACAACGCTGGCGCCAACCATGTTGGGCATGGCCGGGTTGCCGTACTTCATCGGCGCCTCCATTCTGGGCGTGGCTCTGTTCTACTTCTGCGCACGCATCTGGAGCGAGTGCGAGCCGCCTTCGACAGCGCGATCAAGAGTTCTGGCCCGGAGTTTGCTGAAGGCCACCGTGACCTACCTTCCACTGCTCTTTGCACTGATGATGTTGAACAGCGCCGCGTAACATGCGCCTGACTCGCTCTCATAAAGGACAACTGCTTTGACGACCAAGACGCAGGAACAACAGCTCGGCAACGTGCTGGAGCCCCAGACAGAAACAGTGATTCAGATTGAGGGGCTGCGCCACCAGTACGGTGATCGCACGGCCCTCAACGGAGTTTCGTTCTCTGTCAAGCGCGCCGAGATATTCGGGCTTTTGGGGCCGAACGGCAGCGGCAAGACTACGATGTTCCGCATTCTCTCGACGCTGATGTTGCCGGGAGAGGGACGAGCAACCATCCTGGGCCATGATGTGGCAAGCGACCCAAGCGGCGTACGGAGGCAGATCGGCGTAGTTTTTCAGTCGCGTAGCATCGATGTGAAGCTCTCGGCCGAGGAGAACCTGATCCACGTTGGGCATCTGTATGGCATCACAGGCGCAGCCTTGAAGAAGCGTGTTGCGGAGATGCTGGCGCGGGTGTCCCTGACAGATCGGGCGAAGGAGCGGGCGGAGACTTTTTCTGGCGGCATGCAGCGACGGCTGGAGCTGGCCAAGGGCCTGCTGCATTGTCCGCAGGTGCTGCTGCTGGATGAACCGACGACAGGACTGGATCCGGGGGCGCGGCGCGATTTATGGCAGTACCTCCAGGTGCTGAGAGACCAGGAGGGCGTGAGCATCATCGTCACCACGCACCTGATGGAAGAGGCGGAGAAGTGCGATCGGCTGGCGATTCTGAGCCACGGCAACCTGGTGGGCCTGGGAACTCCGGCACAGTTGAAGAGCGAAATTGGCGGAGATGTGATTCTGCTGGACGCCCAGAATCCGCAGCAGGTGGCAGCGGCGATCCAGACGCGATTTGGCGTGGAGGCCGCAGTGCTGGATGATGGCCGGGTGCGCATTGAGCGCGAAGCCGGACACCGATTCATCACGGACGTAGTGGAGGCTTTCCCCGGCGAGATTGATGCGGTGAGCGTGAGCAAGCCAACGCTCGAAGACGTCTTCATCCGCCGTACAGGTCACCGGTTCTGGAACGAAGATGCGCAGGGACTTGAGCGGCGCGCGGCAGGAACAACAAAGAAGAAACACTGAGAATTGGGGTTGAATTTGGCAACGCAGACAGCAACGCACCCGACAGCTCTTGGCGGCACAACTTTTGGGCTTATGCCCGCGCTTTCCCTATGGCGGCGCGAGGTGGTCCGCTTTTACCGCAACGTCAGTCGCGTTGTGGGCGTGATTGCTTCGCCACTGATTTTCTGGGTGGTGATCGGCGCGGGCATTGGCAACTCATTCACAAACGGCAGCGCGGGCAAAAGCCAGAACTACCTCGATTTCTTCTTTCCTGGCACCCTGATGATGATCGTACTATTTACTTCGATCTTCGCAATGATGTCCCTGATTGAGGATCGTAACGAAGGGTTTCTGCTCTCGGTGCTTGTGGCTCCGGTGCATCGTTCTGTGATCGTACTGGGCAAAGTACTGGGTGGAACCACGCTGGCGACCATGCAAGGTGTCTTGTTCCTTGTGATTGCGCCGCTACTGGGCATCCACTTTGGCCTGGGACAACTGGCCTTGATGATCCTGGATATCTTCCTTGTGTCATTTTCACTGACTGCACTTGGCTTCATCATCGCGTGGCCAATGGATTCGACCTCCGGCTTCCATGCAATCATCAACCTGTTTCTGATCCCGTTGTGGCTGCTTTCAGGTTCGCTGTTTTCCGTGAATTCGGCTTCTCCGTGGATGGCGTTCCTGATGCGGCTCAACCCCCTGACCTACGGGACGGAGGCGCTGCGCAATCTGCTCTTCCCTGCCACTGCATCGGCTGAATTCTCGCTGCAGAAGTGCCTTACGGTGTTAGCCGTATTCACGGTAGTCATGTTCAGCCTGGCGTTTGTGGTGGCAAACCGGCGCAGCACCAAACCAGCCGCATAAGGACCAGACATGCAGACGCTTTCCTATTTTCCTGCGATTAACGCGACCCTGAATGGCACCGCAGCCGTGCTGCTGGTGACGGCGAAACGCTTCATCGACAAGCGGCAAATTGAAGCGCACAAGCGCACGATGGTGGCTGCGTTCTCGACCTCTGTCGTATTCCTGCTCTGCTATCTGTATTACCACGCGCATGCAGGCGTGCTGCACTTTGCAGGATTGGGCTGGAGGCGCGGGGTGTACTTCACGCTGCTGACCAGCCACACCCTTCTCGCAGTGGTAATCGTACCGCTGATCCTGATGAGCCTTAGCCGCGGACTGAAACGCCAAGATACGCGGCACGTGAAGATTGCACCGCTGACTTACTGGCTCTGGCTCTACGTGTCCGTTACCGGGGTGGTGATCTACTACCTCCTGTACCACCTATGGCGCTAACGCATCGAGCTTAGAATGTCTCTTGCTGCACGCTCACCTGTTGCGATTGCGCCATGCACTGTTCCGTGGTGCCCCTCAGTATTTGTGGCCTCACCGGCGAAGAAGAGCGTATCCTCCACTGCGCCAGCCAATACCGATTGCGCGCCTTCTCCACCTACGCCAACGTAGCTGTATGAACCACGGGCGTATGGATCGGTCTGCCAGTCATGCACGTGAAAGCTCCTCAAGAAGCCCTCTACCGCCGTGCGTGAGATCTCAAAAATTGCAGTCAGCGATGCAATCGCTTTGTCGCGAATGTAATCGGTTGATTTCCCACTGAGGCGCTCGCCACGACGGGAGGCCGCCCAGCCTGTTAGTATCGGTGCGTTGAACGTACGCGTCCACCAGGTAGGAAACCAGTCCTGATGAGAGAATACGAAACCGAGGTCGCTGAGAGCACCGGGCTCATGACCGAGGATGCTGGCCTGCTCCCACCACTTCTCGCTGAAGACCATTGAAATCCGGATGGCATGGCCCATGTAGAGCAACATCATTGCATCGGCCTTTTCTTCAAGGGGGGGATCGAAGTGTACCGCGCAAGCGGCCTCCGGCGGAGCCTGCAATACGCCGAGCGGAAGTGTGACAACGGCGCGCGGTGCACGAAACTCCACGGTGTCTGCCCCAACCTGCGCCTGAATCTTCACTTCGCTCTTCGTCCACCTTACAACGCGGACTGTGGCGCCAAGTTGGATCCGCACCAGGTCGGCGGGCAGCGCTCCTGTGAGCGCAGCGACAAGCGAGTCATATCCATGCAGAAAGCGGAAGGCATGCTCCCCTTCCATTTCGCGTTCGGCCTTACGGGTGCGCACCAGCGAATGCACGCTGACCCGCTCGGCGAGGGCTCCATCGAAACCCTCAACGTATTCCAGGCTCCAGAGTTTCGCCGCATCCTCGCCCATGCAGCACTCGTCCAGAAAGTTAGCCAGCGACCGATCTGGGCCGGCATCATTCATCTTCTCCATGACGCTGCGCGTCTGGGAAAAGAAATCGTCGCTGCGCCGAAGCCTGCCATCTACCTGGATCCACGACTGGCCACCCACCGCCCGCACCTCGAGGTTGAACTTTCGCACGAGGTCAAAGGTTGTGCCGGGACGCCCATGAATGAACTCCGCCCCCATCTCAACAGACCCGCCATTCCGGTCTTGAATGGTCCAGACACGTCCCCCTACCCGCTCGCGTGCTTCGAGGATGAGGACGCGCAATCCGGCTTCGCCGAGCAGCCTTGCCGCTGTTAAGCCAGCCACTCCGGCACCGATGATAATCACATCTGCTGATTCATTGAGCATTATGATTGGATACCTGAGTTCCGCAAAAAGCGCCACTCATTTTTCAATGCGTCGAGAAGTAAACCGGAAATCAAGTAGGGCCAACCCGGCGAATATACGACCGGGCAGGCCTCGCGGATACAACAGTTTCTCTATTTCGCAGGCTGCGGTGCCGGGGCTGCGGGGCTGGAGAAGTTCACCTTGGGCACCTGCCGCGACTCGGCGGTAGCAGCGAAATAATCACCATTGGGCTTGAAGCCAGCCCAACCTGCAAAAACGTTATTGGGAAACATCTGAACGTACGTGTTGTAGTCCTGCAGGGTGTCATTGTAGCGCTTGCGCTCCACGGCGATTCGGTTTTCGGTACCAGCGAGTTCGTCCTGGAGACGCAGAAAATTCTCGTTTGACTTCAATTGCGGGTAGTTCTCCACCACCAGGAGCAAGCGTCCGAGAGCCCCATCGAGTTGTCCATTTGCGGCGATCTTCTGCTGCGGGGTTCCAGCAGAAAGCAACGCGGAGCGAGCCTTGGCGATGTCGCCGAAAACAGTTTGCTCCTGCAAGGCAAAGCCCTTCACAGTTTCAACAAGGTTCGGAATCAGATCGGCACGGCGCTGGAGCACAATATCCACCTGCGACCAGGCAGCCTTCACGGATTCATTCTTCGTAACCAGCGTGTTGCGCACCCCGACGTATTGTCCAAAGAAGACGAGTGCGAGTAGGACCACCACGGCAACGACAATCAATACTTTCTTCATAAGCTCTCCTGGATCGGGATCTCGTTAGGAATGGGTGATGGGGTCTGCTCCCGGCGCCTCATCCACCGCCAGTGCGACCTGCTCTAGCGCTGCCAGATAGCGTGCAAATAGCACATCCAAATCGATACTTTTCGGATTGACCTTGTGTTCACGCACGTCAATGATACTGAGGATCGAAGAAGCTTCGAACCCGAGAAGCGAAGCCAATTCCTCTACCGTTTCGCGTTTGCCAACAGGCGCAGGTTTTCCGAGTGCAATCAGCGTGTGGCGAAAGAGGGTGACAAACGATGATACCGAGCGCACCAGCAAATCCCATGAGTGCCGGTTATTCCCAGAGGTCATCAGAAGTTGCTGACGCAAGAGCAGTAGTTTCTCGCGCATCTCGTATTCAACCTGCACGCGATGCAGGTCGAACGGTATCTGCAAGCCCTCCAGCACATCTTCCCCGAAGAGTACGCGGTGATGTTGCCGCATGTCGAGCAACTCAATCGTGAACACATCGGTCGATCGAACAAGTTCGCGACGGGTCATCAGCAGGGGTAATGGCTGCTTCTGGCGTTCCCACCACTTTGCAACCGGGCTGATAGCCTGCAAGGCGGCGTAGGGACTCTCACGCAGAACGCAGAAGAGATTTAGATTTGAGAACTCCGGATGGAAGTCTCCGGCCACGGCCGATCCGTAGAGAATGACGCTCTCCAGGTTGTTGCCGGCCGCCTCTCGCATTCGCTTTACAAATTCGTCGAGCTTGTCTTCAGGAATCATCTGTTCCTCACAATGTTACCAACTGCTGCTGGAACCGCCACCACCGGAACTCCCCCCGCCGAAGCCTCCAAACCCACCTCCGCCCCCGCCTCCAAATCCCCCGCCGCCCCAACCGCCCCCGCCCCGGCCATCAAATACCGACGAGAGCAACAACCAGAACAGCACACCGCGAAGTGGAGTGGCTAAGATGATGATCAGGATTACGGCAATCACAATAATGCCGCCCAGGGAAAGAGGCCGCTCCTGCTGCTTTGGCGCCAGGGGACGAGCAGCGGGAGGCGGAACATTTGGAATCTCTATTTTGGCGTCCTGGGCAATGACACCGGCCACGCGATTGGTAACGAGCAGGAGCGCAGAACTGTAATTGCCGCTCTGCATCAGGGGAATCGCTTCTCGCTGGAACCCGCCAACTCTTCCATCCGGCAGGATCGGTTCCAGCCCGTAGCCGACCTCAATCCGGGCACGGTGATCCCCGATTGCATACAGAATTAGAACTCCCCGGTCGGTCGACTTGTTGCCGATGCCCCAGGCTTTAAACAGATTGACGGCGTAGCTCTCAACATCTGAGCCGTCAAGGGTATGAACGGTCACTACGGCAATTTGCGCGTGCGCCCGCTCTTCCACCTGAAGGCAGATTGCCTCTATCTGGGCAGCCGTGCCCTGGTCAAGAACATGCGCGAAGTCGTTTACGAAGCCGGTGGGATGCAACTGCGAAACCGGTTCGGCATGCACGACTACGGCCAAGAACAGAACCACCAGTGGCACAATGCCGGATCTCGCCAGCAATTTCATAGTGGGCCGATTGTACAGGAGGTTTGGCCCCAGGGAAAACAGCTCCGGTGCATATGCGTGCTGCGAGCTTCCGGTTCAGCATCTTGTCTCTATGCATTAGAGATGAGAACGAAGATTGATGATTTCGAAGGAAGTGCCGATAAGACATGCCGGGAGTTCTGGGCCGATCGTCGGCCCCGACGCAAGCTATGAATCAGAAGCGGCAGCTCGGACAACTTCTATTACAACGCCATCTGCTCTCTCAGCAGGATCTCGATCTTGTGCTGGCTGAACAGACCAGCCGAAAACTCCGCCTCGGTGAACTGATCTACGAAAAGAACCTCGTCCCAAAAGCGGACCTCGTCTCCATCGTTGAATCTCTTACACGCTGCAAATTCTATGACACAGGCACTCTCCTGGCAGATGCAGCATCGCTGCGTCTCATTCCACGCGCGCTGGCGGAGAAGCACTGCTGCGTACCGATCCGAGTTTATGGCAAAACAATTGAGGTAGCCATGGCGGAACCGCAGGATTTGCATGCTCTGAACGAACTATCTTTCGCAACTGGCATGCGAATCGTTCCTTTCCTGGACTTCCGCGCCTCGATTCGTAAGGCGATTGAAGGATGCTACCGGGTGGGGACACCAGCTCCAGTCGAACTACCAAAAGTTCAGCCTTCACCGCAGCCTCCAGGACAAGCCGATGGCGGCGATCTCGAGTTCATAAGCGCCAGCACCCGGCAAAGTCACAAAGATGTGATGCGCGAGATGCAGGCCAACCAACGCGGACAGAAAACAGAAGCCGTTCGCCTGCTGTCCAGCATTTTAGCCAGCGCTTTTCTCAAAAAAGCCAGTGACATACACTTTGAGCAACAGTCCGATGAACTGGTGGTGCGCCTTAGGATCGACGGAGTTCTGCGCGAATTGCTGCGACTCACCGATGAAGTTCGCGCACAACTCATCTCACGGGTAAAGATCTTGGCTGACCTCGATATCTCCGAGCGGCGCGTGCCTCAGGATGGTCGCTTCCTTAGCCGCAGAGGCGACGAATGCTTCGACCTTCGCGTCTCTACCCTGCCTACTCACTACGGCGAAAAAGTAGTAATGCGGATTCTCGATCCGCGAGCGGCGAATGTACCGTTTGAGAAGCTGGGACTCTCGCCACGCGACTCCGCAAGTCTCGCGCAGCTGGCCCGACTGCCCCAGGGGATGATCCTGGTTACCGGACCCACAGGTTCCGGCAAGTCCACAACTCTCTACTCGGCCCTGAACCTGATTCGTTCCTCTGCCATCAATATCACTACGATTGAAGATCCGATTGAATACATGATTGAGGGCGCCAACCAGGTGCAGGTAGATACCAAAGCTGGTCGAACATTTGCCGGATGCTTGCGCTCAGTCCTCAGACAGGATCCGAATGTCGTCATGCTCGGTGAAATTCGAGATTCAGAGACTGCGGAAATTGCGCTTACGGCGGCACAGACCGGGCACCTGCTGTTCTCAACCCTGCATACCAATGACAGCATCTCTGCGGTGTCTCGCCTTGTCGATCTTGCGATTCCTTCCTTTCTCATTGCGTCCACGGTCAACGCCATCCTGGCCCAAAGACTGGTAAGAAAGCTCTGCGCATGCCGCACCGAGAGT
>CAILAZ010000144.1 GCA_903832295.1 uncultured Acidobacteriota bacterium | reverse complement strand
GATCTTGAGGTTTTGACCTTCAGGTCTAGAGTGTCATGCTGAGCGCAGCGAAGCACCCCAGCCCCGCTCAAACATAGACCCCAGCCCCAGAGGCTTCTCCACCTCCCCGCCATGCCCTTGCCCTTGCCCCTGCCTCTGGTTCTGACCTTGAGGTTTTGACCTTCAGGTCTAGAGTGTCATGCTGAGCGCAGCGAAGCACCCCAGCCCCGCCCAAGCATAGACCCCAGCCCCAGAGGCTTTTCCGCCTCCCCGCCTCCGCCCTTGCCCTTGCCCCTGCCTCTGGTTCTGATCTTGAGGTTTTGACCTTAAGGTCTAGAGTGTCATGCTGAGCGCAGCGAAGCACCCCAGCCCCGTTCCACCCTTATCCGCGGCTCCCAGCTTTCCGGCCTCACCCGATTTCCCGCTCCACCTCCTATAATGTGACTCCCATGTCTTCGCCTCTCGCCATCCTCGACTCAGAAATCACCGCCTGCACTCTCTGCCCCCGCCTCGTCGAATACCGCCAGCGCATCGGCCTCACCAAGCGCCGTGCCTACCTGCAATCCACCTACTGGGCGCGTCCCGTTCCCGGCTTCGGAGACCCTTCCGCCCGCATCCTTGTCCTCGGCCTCGCTCCCGGAGCCCACGGCAGCAACCGCACCGGCCGTCCCTTCACCGGAGACGCCTCCGGAAACTTCATGTACCCCATCCTCCACCGCCTCGGCCTCGCCTCCCAGCCCCACGCCGCCTCCCGCGATGACGGACTCACCCTCCACGACCTCTGGATCACCGCCGCCGTCCGCTGCGCCCCGCCTGACAACAAGCCTCTTCCCTCGGAGATCGCCAACTGCGCTCACTTCACTGACCGCGAGTTCGCCTCCCTACCTCGCCTCCGCGTCCTCGTTGCCCTCGGCAAAATCGCCTTTGACGCCTCCCTCGACCTTGCTCTCCGCCACCGCATGATCGCTCGCAAGTCCGCCCTCCCCTTCGCCCACGCCGCCGAATACCCGCTCTCCCCCACCCTCACCCTCCTCGCCTCCTACCACCCCTCCAACCAGAACACCGCCACCGGCAAACTCACCGCTCCCATGTTCGAATCCGTATTCGCCCGCGCCCGCCAGCTCGCAGACCTTTCCACAATTGAATAAAGACACTCTTCGCGAATCGCGCCACCTGTGTGCAGATGTTGCTACAATTCGCAGTCATGATCCCTGCCTCATGACCTCCAGTTGCCTTCTTGGCAAGGCAGACTACTCCGCCCGCGGCGTCACCGACAGCGCCGCCGAACTCATCCTCACCGAGCCCGAATGCCTCCACCTGCGGATCGCGGAACATCCGGCGATCACTTTCGCGATGACAGCGGGCAGTCGGTGAAGCCGAAGATGCTATCGGCTCTCTGCTATCCTTTCCCCTTAACCCAATCCACGGAGACCTGAACGTGAACTCCCCTAAATCCCTTCTCTGCCTGCGACCCCTGGGCATGGTACTTTTCTTTGCTTGCACTTCTGTCTTCGCCAGCGCTGCTCCGCAGCAAGGCCAAACATCTCTTGCAGATCACCAGGCAGCAGCAGCCCCTGCTCCGTTCTGGACGGGGTATCGCGCCAAGCAGGATGTTCTGGCAGACGTCACGCAGTGGGGAAGGCAACTCGCCGAGTTCCAGATGTGCAGGATGGCAACCGCCGACACCGCGCCAAAGATGGAGGAGGCGGTTGGCGCGCTTACCGAATACTGGGCCGCCGTGCAGCAGTCCGCCGCCATACCCCAGGCAGACAAACAGAAGTTCGCCACTGCCGATGAAATTCGGACTGCCTACTGGGGCGGAAGCCGCCTGATTCGCGGAAAGGAAATCTGCAAGTACCTCAAGGGTGAACATTTCTACAGCTACTTCATGGGCACCGTGTCCAACGCGGCCAGTGCAGCGCGCGTAGACAAGGAAATATTCGTGAACCAGCAGTTCAAGGCACTGGCCCCGCTTAGCTATGTGGCCGTGTATCTCAGCATTGCCCCCTGGCGGACCATGAATCGCAATGCGGTTGAGACGTTCTGGACAAAGACTGGCGAGAACTTCGAAACCATGGTCCAGTGCGGGGAGGCCGATGGCGGAACACGAAATACAGTCAATGAAATGATGACGCAGGGAAAAGCCTTGCTGAGCGCCTTCGGGAGTTCTTCGCTTGTTTCTTCAGAAGAGAGAGCAGCGCTGGCCATGGCGGGCGATATCGACAGCTCGTTCGCCGACGGACGCGCCGCGGCATCCAAGCAGCCAATGACCAGGTTCTCCTGTGAACTCGACTTCGCGAAATATCGAGGATCGCTGAGGCGGAAGGCAGAGGAATTCCGAAGCGTACGGCAGGAGTTGGATGAGGTCGAACGACTGAACAAGCGTGGCAATTAGCATATCGCCCGGTGCCGGGTGCGGTGCCCCGTCCTAGCTTCCTTTGCTAGGGCGGGGTAGTTGCTCCTGCTCCTCCTCTGCTCTTCCTTTGTTCTGGCAGGGTCGTTGGCGGCGTAGTTCACATGCGGTCGTCAAGAAACCTGTGAATTAACGGGACCGTGTATTCCGGTCGTTCTTCCATCAGCCAATGTCCCGAGCCAACGACCACCTCCTCCCGAACGTTAGTCGCCAGGTGGCGCATGATCGCCGCTTGGACGGCCCCGAAAGACTTCTCTCCACCGATCGCCATCACAGGCATTGTCAGCTTTGTCCGTTCGAAAACTTTGTTGTCTTTGGCATCCTGGGGGAACGCCGCAAACTGTGCGAAGCCGGCCCGCATTCCTCCCGGTTGTGCGTACGTGGCGGCAAAGAAATTCTGGTGGCTTCGTCAGGCTTGGCGGGATCGCCGGTAAAGTCGTTCCATATCCTGTCAAAGTAAATACGCTCACGGCCTGCCACCAGCCGTTCCGCATCTGGCCCATGAAAGTTGAAATGCCAGACACCGGGAGTCAGGAGAATTTCATTCCAGGGATCAATCCCGGGGATCGGTGCGTCCATGACAACCAATTTCGCAACCGTGTCGGGGTACATCGCTGCGTAGGCATAGGCGACCATATTGCCGATGTCGTGAGCAACAACAGAAGTTTTGTCGTATCCCAGAGAGGTCACAACGGCCCTCATATCCTTGGCCTGGGTCTTTTTCTCGTAGCCGATGGCAGGCTTGGAGGACCGCCCGATGCCACGGAGATCCGGTACCACCACCGTGTGGTCCTTCATCAGATCCAAGGCCAGGGGTGCCCACGAATCGCTATTTTCGGCGTAGCCATGGATCAGGAGAACCACTGGTCCGTGTCCTCCCCAGCGCACAAAAATATCGGCCCCTTCCGGGCTGTGTATTGTCTTGGATTGAAAACTGGAAGGTAAAGAAGGTTGAGCTTGGCTCGCCGCCAAAGCGAAAAGAACTACAGCCATCAACTTTTGTATCATCGATACCTCCACAGGATGATCGACTTACTCCGGTCTCAAGGATTGATCTTGATTTGGCGTTGCGGGTTGTAGTCAACTTCTCGGCGCATACCGCCGGGTGTCCCGTCCTAGCTTCCTTTGCTAGGGCGGGGTAGTTGCTCTTGCTCTTGTTCTTGCTCTTGTTCCTGCTCTTTCCGGGTAGTTGGGGCAGGTGGCCGCAGTGTCTGCCTTCTACGAGAGACACTCCGCCGTTCAGGTATGTGCAGCAAGCGTCACACTTCAGTAAGATTTACTTCTTCTTCTCTTCAGGCTCGGCCTTATGCGGTGCCTGCTCATGCTGCTGTGGCTTTGCCTGTTGCTGCGGTTGCGCATGCTGCTGCGGTGCCTGCTCATGCTGCTGTGGCTTTGCCTGTTGTTGCGGTTGCGCATGCTGCTGCGGAGGCTGCGCATGCTGTTGCTGCTGCGGCTGCGCATGCTGTTGCTGTTGCGGCGGTGGCTGAGAGTGTTGTTGCTGTTGCGGCTGCGCATGTTGCTGCTGAGGATGCTGCTGGGGTTGTGCGTTCTGCGTCTGAGCCTGAACGTGCTGCTGAGGCTGAGCGTGTTGCTGCTGCTGTTGCTGAGGCTGCGCGTGTTGCTGCTGCTGTTGCTGAGGCTGCGCGTGTTGCTGTTGCTGTGGCTGAACGTGTTGCTGCGGCTGCACATGTTGCTGTGGCTGCGTTTGTGCATGTTGCGGTTGCGGCTGTTCCGCCTGCCCATGCTTCTGCGGCTGCGGTTCCTGCCCGCGTTGCGGCTGTTGCGCCTGACCGTGCTGCTCTGGCTGTCCCTGCGGACGCTGCTGTCCCTGCGGTTGAACCGGACGCGCCGCAATAATCGGAGCCACCGGCCTCCCCACCGCAATCGGCTTTGTCGCCGTCATAATCGCCGGACGCCCATGGTTTGCCGATGCGAACTGCTGGTGGTTCTGTCCAGCCTCATGCTGGTGCTGGATCTGTGTGTTCATCGGAGGAATCCGCTGTCCGTGCATCGCCGCCGTCTCCGAAGGCAGTGCCCGCCTCGTGATGCCGCCCGCTCCGTTGTAGCTCGCCCGGTTATTGCCGCCGCTGACGATCGTGCGGTTATAAACGGTCACCCGGTTGTCGCTGAGGTTCACATTGTTGACCGTGCGGTTGTAGTGGAACCGCCGGTCGCTCCAGTACCCGCCCTGGTAGCCCGTCCCGCCATAGCCGAATCCATAGTCGATTCCGCCGTAGTAGCCCACATACTGCCCCCACGATCCGTAATGGTAGCGATACCTGCCCCCGTACATCCCCCAATACCCCGGAGTCCACAAGTAGCCCACCTCTGGCGGCTGCGCCCACGCGCCCGGAACCCAGTAGTACCCCTGCGGAGCATAGCTCCAATATCCCGGCGTCCACAGATAGCCATCCCCCGGGCACTCCGGCTGCGAATATTCCGGCAGCGGCGGCGGAGCCTCCTGTGCCTGTAGCACCGGCTGGCCGTAGCTCCCGTATTGGTTGTCGCCCTCTGGGTCGTCGTTGTACCCGTCATCATTGGAATAGTTCCGCCCCTGCCGTACCCGCCTCGTCGGCGTCCGCCGCGGCTGGTCATTCTCCTGCGCGGTGACCGCCGCAGCCTGCTGTGGATCGTTCGCACCGTTCTGCTGTGTCCCGTCCGTGGGAGCCAGGTTGTCGTTCTGCGCCCCATCCATCTGCGCTGCCACCGTCTGCCCATTGGCGTCCAGCGTGTCACTCTTCTTGCATCCTCCCAGCCCAAGCAATGACAGGATGACCACCGCCGCCAGCGCAGTGAAATACGATCGTTTCGACATGCTTCCTCCAGAGGGATATCCCGGAAACAGGACTCCGCTGCCTCACACTCTCATGCCTCCCTCTGCCCGGTCTGAGCAATACAGCACAGCGCCTCTCCAAAGGTGGGGAACCTGAAGTCCAGCATTCCCCAGGGGACATTCGGCCATGCAGCGGTGGACATATCCGCTCTCGGTTTGCAGCCCAACTCTCGGAACCTTCCCCCGCATCTCAACTCCCAGTGAGCCCTGCCCGCCAACTCATCCCTCTTCTCCTCTGCCTCGCCTCCTGCCGCTCCCGCCCCGCCATCCCCGATCCGCCCGGCGCTCCGTCTCCCGGACTCTACCGCTGCTGGTCCGGAGGCTTCGACCATCTTCCCGCCGGAACCCTCACCCTCAACGGCCTCGGACACTACGAGAGCTACCGCCCCCGCGGAGGCGGATCCTATCTCTTCTCTCCCTCCTCCAGCACCCTCGAGTTTCTCGACGGCGACTATCATCATTGGGAGTACCGCGGAATCTTCCAACCCGCCTCGCGCTCCTCCGATCACCGCGAGCGACTCGTCCTCACCCCCATCAGCTCAACCTCTCCCATCGGTGCCGAGCGTCCCGGAGAATACCAGTACTGCTACCCCGAGCCGGGCCCCGCCGCCCCGCCCTCCAACCATTAACCATCCATCCAACCAGATTCGCGATTTTCAATGACCGATCCGGCAATCGTTCCGGGGGGACCTCAACCATGTACTACCCAGCCACCCTCCCCCCATTCAACCATTACCCCTCTCGCCAATCCTTCCGCCCCCTGCTTTTCCGCCCTCTTACCCCTCCAAAATCCTCTTCCTACGCTTGAAGTACGCATAAACAGGCACTCCCGCGAGCATCACCACCACCCCGCCCAGCGACAGCCTCAGATTGTCCATGAACGAAAAATAGAGCAAAACCGCCGACGCCCCCACAAAAACCGCCGGAACCACCGGATATCCCCACACTTTATAAGGCCTCGCCGCCTCCGGAGCACGCTTCCTGAACACAAACACCGTGCTCGCCGCCACCATGTAAAACAGCCACTCCGCAAAGATCGCCAGCGAAAACAATTCCCTGAATTTTCCTGACACCATCAGCAAACCCGCTGCCAGAGCGCACTGCACCACAATCGCATTCGCCGGAGTCCGGTACTTCACACTCACCTCCGCCAGCGCCGGAAACAAATATCCATCCCGCGCCACCGCATACGGAACCCGCGCCCCACTCATCACCGTGCCGTTCAAAGTCACCAGCATGGATACCGCCATCCCCGCCGCCACCAGTGCCGCGCCGCCCGCCCCCACTGCCACCCGCATCGCGTCGCTCGCCGCGTGCTGCGAACCCGCAACCGCGCTCGCCGGCAGCACATACTGCACCGCCGCGTTGGTCAGCATGTAGAGCACGCCCACCACGGCCACGCCCGCAATCAGCGCCAGCGGAATCGTCTTCTCCGGACGCTTTACCTCGCCCGCCACCATGTTCAAATCGTTCCATCCGTCGTAGGCCCACAGGGCCGCCACCAGCGCGGCCATAAAGCCTGCCGCCCCGCCTTTCGCGCTGGTCACTTCGCCTGCAAAGTTATGCCAGCTTCCTCGGCCGTAGCCAAAGCACAGGCTCACAATGGCCAGCACCATCGCCACCTTCAGCAGCGTAAACGCCAGTTGGAAATTTCCCGCGCGCTGCACTCCCGTGTAGTTCAGCGCGGAGATTGCAACCGTCAGCGCAATCGCCACCACCTGTCCCCACGTCACGCTCAACCCCACATGGAACGCGCTCTTCGACAGCCAGTCCAATCCCGCGAAAGTTCCCAGCACCCGCACAATTCCCGTGGTCACGCTCGCAATTGACGCCGGCTTGGCGATGATGAACCACGTCCACGCATACAGAAATCCGCCTGCGTTGCCATACGCGTCCCGGATGAACACATACTCGCCTCCCGCCTGCGGCTTCATCGAACCCAGCTCCGCATAGGTCAACGCGCCGAAGAACGAAAGCACGCCGCCCACGATCCACACCGCATACACCATGCGCGCGGATCCCACTGCCTGCATCATCTCTGCCGGCACCAGGAAAATTCCGCTTCCAATGATCGTTCCCACAACGATCGCCGTTGCGTGCCAGCCATTCAGCCTGCGCGCCAGCTCCTGTCCCGTCTCTCTTCCAGTCGCCAAGATTTCACCGTCCATATTCCAGAATGCCGCGCTTTCTGTTCGTATTCTGAAAACTACCATCGCCGGACGTTACTGCGAAGAACAACTCAGCGTTCTCGCCGATTGTTTGTTTGCCAGATTGTGGCAGAATGAGAGCACAATGGCATTCTTCATGGGGATCGACGGTGGTGGAAGCAAGTGTACTGCCGCGCTCTCTGACGGCGTGTCTGTGCTGGCCACTCACAGCGCTGGTGGTTGCAATCTCCATACAGTTTCGTTCGAAGGCGCGCGCAGTTCCGTCACTGCCGCAGTTCAGGGCGCGCTGTTTTCCGCCGGGGTCTCAGCCACGGCGGTGGTTGCTGTCTGCGCGGGTGTTGCCGGCGCTGGCTCTTCCGATGCAGTTCTCAAGATCTCCCGAATTCTCTCCGAGCTTTTCCCGTGTGCTTCCGTCTCCGTGGTAGGAGACACACTCGTGGCGCTTGAGGCTGCCTTTCCCGGAGGGGCCGGCGTGGTCTGCATTTCCGGCACCGGGTCCATCGCCTTTGGTCGTAACGAGCGCGGAGATATTGCGCGCGCCGGAGGCTGGGGCCGCCTGGTGTCGGATGAAGGCTCTGGAAACTGGATCGGCCAGCGTGCGGTCTCGCAGTGTCTGCGCGCGCTTGATATGGGACGCAGCAGCATTCTTGTCACCGGAATCATGGAGCACTGGCGCATCGTCACCCGCGAGCAACTTGTGCAGCGCTGCAATCATCAGCAGATTCCCAACTTCGCTGAACTCTTTCCCGTCGTCATGGCCGCCGGCCGCGGTCGCGATCCGCTGGCTTGCGAGATTCTTACCGCCGCCGGAACCGAGTTGGCCCGCATCGCGCAGGTTGTTCTGCGCCGCCTCTGGGTAGGCCGCTCCAGTGTTGGAATCGCCATCACCGGCGGAGTCTTCGACCACTCCGAGATCATCCGTCAGGTATTCACCAACATCATTCGTACGGATCGTCCAGAGGTTCACGTGGTGACTGCCAGGCACGCACCCTGCGAAGGTGCTCTCTTTCTGGCTCAACGCGACGTGCCCAACATCGCCGTCAGCTAGCCGCCGCCCTGTTCCGTGCTCCGGAAGAACTCCAGGATTGACTCTGCCTGTTTGCTGTTGACCACAGACGTCAGTGCCGCGTAATTGGCTTGCTTCACTGCATGCAGAGAGCCGAAGTGTTGCAGCAGTCTCCGGGTCGTCAGCTCGCCGATGCCCGGCACGTCGCGCAACTCCGTCGCGTGGTCGCGCATCTCCCTTCGCTTGCGATGGAAGGTGATGGCGAAACGGTGCGCCTCATCGCGTATCTGCTGGATCAGCAGCAGCACCGGCGAATGGCGGTCCAGCACAATCGGCTCGTCCTCCTGCCCGAACAGATACAGAATCTCCTCACGCTTGGCGATCGAGGCCACCGGCTGCGAGGCCAGGCCCAGTTCTTCCAGTGCGCGTGCCGCCGCGTGCAGTTGTCCCAGTCCGCCGTCAATCAGCACCAGTGAGGGCAGTGGCTTCTGCTCTTCCAGCAGGCGCTTGTATCGGCGCGTCACCACCTCGTGCATCGACTTGAAATCGTCAATCCCCTCCACCGTGCGGATCAGGAACTTGCGATAGTCCGGGTTCTTCATCCGGCCTTCTTCCCATACCACCATCGAGGCCACGGTCTCCGTTCCCTGGATGTGCGAGATGTCGAAGCACTCAATGCGCGTCGGCAATTCCGGCAGCAGGAACACATCCTGCAGCACGCTCTTCATTACGTCGTCTCGCGGCTTCATCACCCGGAAGCGCTGGTCGTAGGATTGCTTTGCGTTGTTGCCCACCAGGTCGATCAGCGAGCGCTTGTCTCCGCGTTGCGGCACGTCGATGTGCACCCGCGCTCCGCGCTTCTCTCCCAGCAGTTCTTCCAGCGCCTCGCGATCCTCAAACTCCACCGGCACGTAAATGGTCTGCGGGACATAGGGTGCATCCAGGTAGAGCTGCTTCAGCAGCGCGCTGAAGAACTCGCCGACTTCAAATCCCACCGCCGTTTCCAGCTCGCCCAGGTCTTCCCAGAAAAACTCGCGCCGGTCCAGCACCTTGCCGCCGCGCATGTGGAACAGGTTGACGGCCATCAGGTGATTTTCAAAGTGATAGCTGATCACGTCGATGTCGTCGCCCTCGGCAGAGGCCATGCGCTGCTTCTCGTGCAGTTGTTCCACGGTCACAATCAGGTCGCGATACTTCGCCGCCATCTCAAACTGCATCTCTTCCGCCGCGCGCTCCATGCGCTCGCGCAGTGAGCCGGAGAGCTCCGTCGGCTTGCCTTCCAGCAGCAACCGCACGTCGCGCACAGCCTCAGAGTACAGCTCCGGCGTCGTTAAATCCTTCACGCACGGCCCCAGGCAGCGCTTGATGTAGAACTGCAGGCAGGGCCGCGGATGCTCGCGCGTCAGGTCGATCTTGCACGATGGAATCAGGAAGCTGCGGTGGATCAGGTCCACGATCCGGTAGGCCAGGTTCGCCGGGAAGTATGGACCGAAGTAGGTTCCGCCGTCCTTGCGCAGCTTGCGCGTAACATACACCCGTGGGTAGCGCTCCGCCGTCAGCTTCACATAGGGGTAGGTCTTGTCGTCGCGCAGCAGGATGTTATAGCGCGGTTTCTTCTGCTTGATCAGGTTGTTCTCAAGCGCCAGCGCCTCGCGCTCGTTGCCCACCACGATGTACTCGATGTCCACCGCTTCCCGCAGCAGGCTTCCCGTCTTGGCGTTGTCGCTCGCGCCCTCCACAAAATACGAACGCACCCGCGCGCGCAGGTTCTTTGCCTTGCCAACGTAGATGACCTCGCCTTCCGCGTTCTTGTAGAGGTACACCCCCGGATTGGAGGGGACGGTTTTGATTTTCTCGTGCAGGTCCATCGTTGCTGCTCGCCCAGGGTTCGCGCCAACCCTGCTTCATTGCCCTATGAAAATTTTACCCGCTTTAGACTCTGATTCCCTAGCCACACTCTCCGCCTATTCGTAACCGTTTGAATCATAAGTCGATTCCGGTTGGCATCGCGCGTGCTCTTTATCTCATCGACTGTAACAGGGCATCAACCCTTTTCGGATTGCCATTTTCAGCGATCCCGGGCCCAAGGAGCTCCCCAGATGAAACGATTTCTACTTCCGATTCTCGTCGCAGGCGCAATGGCTGTGACTGTTGGTTGTGCCACCAAGAAGAATGTTGCGCAGCAGGTCAATCCGATCATCAACAAGGTTGATGAGTTGGATGATCGTACCGCGCAGACGACTCGCGGCATTCGCGATCTCGATCAGCGCTCCCAGCAGGGAATCCAGGGCGTGGAAGCTCATGCCGCCACTGCGGACCAGAAGGCGCTCGCCGCCGGTCAGTCGGCTGACCAGGCACAGCAGGTCGCATCCAACGCCAGCCACGGCGTCAATGATCTCTCTGCCCGAGTCGCCAACCTCGACAACTATCGCCCCGTAACCGAGGCTGCCGTCCACTTCGGATTCAACAAAGCCGACCTCTCCAAGAAGGATAGGGAAGAGCTTGACCAGATCGGCCAGCAGATTCCCAACATCAAGGGCTACATCGTTCAGATCGAGGGCCGCACTGATTCCGTGGGCAATCCTGACTACAACTACCAGCTCAGCCAGCGCCGCGCCGCCGCCGTCACTCAGTACCTGGCTTCCCGCTACAACGTGCCCGCGCACAAGATCTTCATCATCGGCATGGGCAAAGACGCGCCCGTGGAGAAGAACAACACTGCCAAGGGGCGCGCGGAAAATCGCCGTGTAGATGTTCGTCTCCTCAGCAACAACGCCGAGGCGCAGAACGCCACCACGCAACCGCCTCCGCAGACGCAGCAGCAGAATCCGCCTGCCACTGCAAATCCTCAGCGATAAGCTTTTTGACCTGGGCGCGCCGGAACATTGGCGCAGCACAAAGGCCACCCCTCCCCCGGGCGGCCTTTCCTCGTTGCTCGCGAGCTCCCTGGTTTGGGGCCTAGCCTCCGCCCACGAAGTGCACAATCTCCAGCCGGTCGTTGTCCTTCAGCGCGGTGGCGCTCCAACTGGCGCGCGGCACAATCTCGCGGTTCAGCTCCACGGCAACCCGGTCGCCTTTCATGCCAAGTTCTTCAATCAGCGCATCCAGCGTGGCAGACGCCAGCGTCCGTTCGTCTCCATTGATTACGAGTCGCATAAAAACAAAATAGCAGATTGCGCGCTTCGCCGGAGGCGCTCCTCCCAGCGGCCACCGCCAATTGGCCTCTTGACTTCCACCAAAGCGGGCTTAATATGTGTGCAACATTTCCGTGCGATTATGTTTCAAACAAGTGGGTCGCACATTGTTCCTTGCAGGCATCTTGAAACGCCGGGGTTGGTTCAGGAATGAATCAGAGCTTCACATCCAGCCAGGTCTCCGAGCGCACCGGACTCACCCCGCGCCAGCTCCAGTGGTGGGATGAGCAGGGAATTGTCGTACCCGCCCGCCAGGGACACCGCCGCATTTATTCCCCCACGGATCTAGCGGAACTTGCCGTGCTCTGCGATCTTCGCCGCCGCGGATTCAGCCTGCAGCGCGTCCGCAAGCTGGTGCTCCTGCTGCGCAGGCAGTTCGGCCACCGCCTCGCCGAGCTCGCCACCCGCGGCTCCTCTCTGCACCTGCTCACCGACGGCCAAAGCGTTTTTCTGCGCGACTCCGAGAGCGGCGTCATCGATCTTTTGCGCAATGCACAGCAGCCCCTGCTCGCCATCTGCCTCGGCCCCGTTCTGGAGCAAGTTCTGCTCCCGGCTGAAGCCGCGGCCTTGCGGCAGGTTCCCTTGCGGCAGGTTCCAAAGAAGAGTTCGCAACCGGCGCGTGCGGCCCGTGCCGCCCGTGCCTCGGCACGCCCATAACAGGACAGTCTCCCGCAGACTGTGGAGGTGACACATGATCGTCGAGATCAACTATCTCCCCCAGTGGATCCCCGAACAGATGAGCCCCGGAACGGTTTTCGTCCTCGACAGCGCCAGCGAGAGCGGAGATGAAAATGATCCATTCTGGGCCGTGCTCGCCTGCCCGCGCTGCGCCACCCTGGGCCTCATCACCCGCAAGCAAATGGCTGGACTCGTCGCCATCATCTGCGGCTCGGACCAGTGTTCTGCCCAGTTCCACATTCACGGAGACAATATCGTTCCCCGCCTTGCAAGCTGAGTGCCAGGCCGCGATCCGGGAATCTAGTACCAACGGTCCTTCCCTCGCGGGCAGGGCTGGGTCACAATGGAGTGCATGAGCGATCCCACACTTCGCCGGGGAGAGCTGCCGCCCATTCCCGAGGGCTGCGGCATCCTGCCCGTCGCTGAAAACCGCATCGCCCGCGGCCCCCATCCGGAGCGGCTCGATCTGCCGCCCGAGGGTTTCGTACCGCTCACCTCGCCTGGCTCGCCAGACCCGCCCGTGCTCAATGACGCCATGGAGCAGATATACCGCCGTATTCTGGCCCGCGCCCTCGCCCTGTCCGCCTGCGCATTATTGCTTGCCTCCGCAGTCGCCTTTTCGCTCGTCAGTACCCCGCCGGCTTTCCCCAGCCTTCTCGCCGGCCCGCTCGCCGTCCGCATCGTTCTCGGATTCCAGCTTGTATTCCTCGCCTTCTGCAGCCGCTATGTGGAGAACCTCTCCATCGGCCCCGCCGGCATCCTGCTCTTCTCCTACGCCGCCTTCACCGCCCTTGAGTTTTCTGTTCTCCTGCATCCGGCGACCCTGGCAGTTGCCTTTCTCTGCGCCGCGCTCATGTATGCCGCCACCGCCGTCTGGGGATTTGTCCGCCGCACCGATCTCGCCCGCCCCATCACCGCCATCTTCATGATGCTCGCTGGAATCGTCATCCTCGTGGCCGTCAACCACCTGCTCCACACTCCGCCCGCCGCGTGGACCCTTAGCTCCCTGGCCGTTGCGGTCTTTGCCGCCCTCGCGGGCTACTACGCCGAGCCGATTCGAGATCTCTACCAGGAATTCGACGATGACAACGCCGAGGGCTGGAAGGCCTCCGTGCTCGGAGCCCTGATGCTGGTGGTCAACTCCATCAACGTTTACCTGCTGATCGGGGCCTTCCTGCGCAGCCAGCAGGACGGAGACCCCACCGACAGGCTCGCCAGCTAAGGTTATCCAGGATTCCCCGTTGCTCGCTCCGCTCATAAATCGCCCACATTCGCCTTGGCATCACACTTTTTGTGGAACTAACCCGGCTTCTCCCGGTAATACTGGTAGGACTTCAGGTTGTCCGTAATGCTGTGAGCTCGATGCCGTTGACCGACACTCTTTCGGAGCCGCAACTCCTCCGTCTTGCCGTATCCGGCGATGAGGATGCCTTTGCTGCGCTCTACGAGAGGTTCAAGTCCAACGTTTACCGCTTCGCCTTGCACATGACCGGATCTGCCTCTCTTGCCGAAGACATCACCCAGGACGCCTTTATCACGCTCATGGAAGAGGGTCAAAAGTTCGATGAGGAGAAGGGTCAGGTGCTGGCGTTCCTGCTCGGCATCGCCCGCAACTTTGTCCGTCGCGCCTACCGTTCCCAGTCCCGCATCACGTCGCTGGTCTCTGAGAATGAGCAGGGAGAGGAGGTCGAGCTTGCGCTGGAGAGTGGACAGGACACCGTCGCCGATGTCCTGCGCGGTGAGACCGTGGACCTTGTGCGCGAAGCCGTTCAGTCTCTGCCCCCACACTATCGCGAAGTGGTTGTGCTGTGCGATCTCTGCGAGATGTCTTACGCCGAGGCCAGCGCCCAACTCGATTGCAACCTGGGAACGATTCGCTCCCGGCTCAATCGCGCACACAGCCTGCTCGCCAAGAAACTCGACTCACGTACCCAGCCCTCGGGCAAACAGGCTGGCGGAATCATTCAAGGGTGTTTGCTATGAGATGTAACGATTTTGACACTCACATCGACGAGATGCTCTCGGGCATTCTTCATCCGGACGCGAGCCAGCACATGCGCCAGTGCGAACGCTGCACCTCGCACTACCGCGCCCGCGCCACCGTGCAGAACGGCCTTCGCAAGCTGGCAGCCTCGGCCGCCGGTCCCTCGCGTGCCACCGATCGCGCCGTCATGGCCTCCTACCGCAAGCTCCAGCAGCGTCGCGCCGCCGCCGAACCCGCGCCCACCGCGCGCCTGTTCACCTTTCCCAGTCGCGGCCTCCCCCCGGTATGGACTTCAAGTACCTGGTGGGCTGGTGCCTTAGCCGCAGCCGTGGTCTTTGCCGTATTAGGGTCCGCCGTCCATCTGTGGACCGGAGCTCCCACGGTAAACGCTCCCACCGTTGCCAACGCTCCCATCGTGCCCGCCGTCGGCCAGAGGATTTCAGGCGTTGAGCCTCGTGCGGCCTCTGCCTCGCGGCACGTTTCGCCGCGCCCAGCCTCACCCAGGGTTGCCGAGGCGCAGCTTGCCTCCGCCGCGCCCCAGCCGGCAGCCGCTGAGCAGCCCGTCCTCGCCGCCAAGTCCACCGCACCGCGTCCCGTGGCTGCCTTTGCGGAAGGCGCCAGCTATGATTCCGCGCCCGTCACCCAGCTTTCTGCCAGCGCTCAGCCTGTCATGCATCTTGCCAGCTCGGCCACCGCCAGCAACAACATGGCCCAGACCGCCAGTTCCACCTGGCCCGGCTACTCCAATCTCATGTACTGCGATCCCGTCGTCTGCTCCGGCCCCATGCAGGTGGTCCACATCAAGGTTCCAGTTGGGCAGGTTAAGCCTAATCTCGGGCAGACCGTTGGAAATGCATTCGTAAACGCAGAAGTCGTAATCGGACCGGATGGCGTTGCCCGAGCCATTCGCGTAGCAAACTAGGGCCTGAATCCTTGTCGCGAAGAATGCCGCTTTCCGGATTTACCGGGAAGCGGTTGTTGAATTGGAATGCGTGTTGCCATGAGTCAGGAGTTTCACGGTATGAGCTTTCGAATGATTCGCGTTGCTTCCATCCTGCTTCCGGTTTGCTCGCTCGTCTGGCCCCTCGCGGCCGTCGCGCAGGACTCACCCGCCCGGAACACAGACGTCAGCGCCGCACCCATCACCGTGCAGATTGCTCCTCCCCCCATCTCCATTTCCTCCGCCATGCTCGGAGTCTCCAGCCCCCTCGGAGCCCAGTCCGCCATCGGTAAGCCCATCTTCGCCGAGTTCGTCACTGAACATCACCAGAGCTTTACTGACGGCAACCACATCGCGCACTCCACCGCTTCCAGCATCTATCGCGATGCCCAGGGCCGCATCCGCCGCGAGTCTCAGCTCTCCATGCCCGGCCTGCCTTCCGGAGTCGCCGCCGCCACCTTTATCACCATCGTCGATCAGAAGCTTGGCTACGGATACGTCCTCGATCCACAGGAAATGGTTGCGCACCGCTACGAACTCAACGCCGCCGGCCTCTCCTACGTTGCCCGCCTCAGCGCCCAGGCCAGCGGAAACACTCTCCTCGTCCCCGACTCCAAACCGCCCGTGGATGGCTCCGCCAATTCTTCCTCCGCATCCAACGCAGGCTCACACTGGCGACTGCACGCCTTTACCACCCACCGCCGCGCTGCCATGCCGGACGCGCCCGCCGGATCGCCCGCCCCGGCCACAACCTCCAACCATCTCAGTTCCAGTTTCATTCCCGAGGAGTCCGGCTTTGCCAGCGCGCCCACCATGCGCATCGACCAGCCCTTCCTCGCCGCCCCCAATCCGGTGCGCACCGAGAATCTCGGCGAGCAGACCATCCTCGGCTTCCGTGCCAACGGCACCCGCGTCATCACCACTTTGCCCGCCGGGCAGATCGGCAATGACCGCCCCATTGACATCATCAGCGAGCAGTGGTTCTCCCCTGATCTCGAACTCGTCATGCGGAGCATGCACCGCGACCCCTGGGCCGGAGAGTTCACCACCACCGTCACCAAGGTCAGCCGCGGAGACCAGCCCAATGCGCTCTTTGAAGTTCCGGAACCCTACAAGATCATCGACGCTGCCGCCGAAGGCGAGCACCATGTCCTCGATGGACACGGTTCGCACTCTCCCGGCCCCGCGCCCTGGTAGTCAGCTGCTCTCGTGCTTTGCCGCCTGCAGCTTCTTCAGCCGGTGCCCCGTCAGCACCACGTAATGCATCGCTGAGGCCAGCGTGAACGCGAACACCTCGTACAGCAGCACCTGCTTCGTAATCCAGATCGCATCTGCCTTGTAGATCTTTGCCAGCAGCGCAAAAAACACCGCCGCAATCTGGAAGCAGGTATTCACCTTGCCGAAGACTCCCGGGCGGAAGTCTCTCAGCCCTACCGTGTACAGCAGCGCCGAGATAATCAGAATTCCCAAATCGCGCGAGAACACCATCACCGTGTAGCGCCACGGAACCATCTGGTTAAACGACATCACCAGGAACAGCGAACTCAGCAGCAGCTTGTCGGCAATCGGGTCCAGGTACTCGCCCAGTTTCGTCTTCTGGTGCAGCAGCCTTGCCGCCAGCCCGTCCAGCCCGTCGCTCAGTCCGGCGATCACTACCAGCACCAGCGCCGTGTGGTAGCGCCGCTCCACTATGCAGATGTTGATGAACGGAATAAAGAACAGCCGCATCAGCGTCAACTGGTTGGGAGCCGTCCAGAACTGGTTCTTCAATTGCTCTCCTCCGCCGCGTTGTCGCCAAACACCGCTTCCACGGAATGTCCCGACTGTGCCGCAAAGCGATCACTCAGCGATGGCAGCTCTCCCACTGCCGCATCCAGTTCCATCTGCTCCACCCGGTGCATCGGGAAGAACAACGTGGACGCGCCCGCCCGCTCGCCTGCGCGCAACTGCCTCGCGAGGTCTTCCAGTGACTCCAGCGGAGCCGCCCGCAACTCCACGCCCGAAGCATTCAGCTCCAGCAGCACGCCAAAAAACTTCTGCCGTGGAGAGTGCAGCGTCAGCAGCACCACCGATCCCTGGTTGAAGCCTTGTCCGTGCATAGTCATTGATTCTGCCGCTTACGCCCCGCACTTACAAGTGCCTCGCGCAATCTCCTGCCTCTCTACCCGTCCGGTGCCCTGCCCACCTGCTAGAGTTAGTACAGTCTTATGCCTTCGAACGCTCCCAGGCGGCTGCACGTCGTCATCGCTTTTACCCTGGTGTATATCCTCTGGGGCTCCACTTACCTTGCCATTCGCCTCTCCGTGGAGCATCTCACTCCGCTGCTCATGGGCTCGCTGCGCTTTACCACAGCCGGGGCTCTCATGCTCGGCTTCCGCGCCGCCTGCGGACACCGCATCCTCGTCCCCCGCCGCGATCTGCTCCGCCTCGCCATCATCGGAGTCCTTCTCCTCGTCACCGCCAACGTCGTTCTCGGATGGGCTGAGACCTACATCCCCACCGGACTCGCCGCCCTCTTCATTGCCGTCACTCCGCTCTGGTTCCTTATCCTGGACCGCATCAGCCACAGCTCAGACCGCCTCTCCCCGCGCGGCATTGTTGGCATCGCTCTCGGAGTCCTCGGCGTAGCTATCCTGCTCTGGCCAGACATCTCCGGACACACCAGCTTCGGCGCCCGTCAGCTCTTCGGCTCGCTGCTCGTTCTCTTCTCCAGCGTCAGTTGGGCCTCTGGATCCATCCTCACCAAGCGCTGGCACATGGCACTCGATCCCTACACCGCCAGCGGCTGGCAAATGCTCTTCGCCGGACTCATCGCCACCGTTCTCGCCCTTCTCATCGGAGACCTCCACCGCGCCACCTGGGCCGCCAGCTCTCTCTGGGCCATCGTCTATCTCATCTTCGCCGGCTCGCTCGTCGGATTCACCGCCTACGTCTGGCTGCTCAAAAACGTTCCCATCGCCAAGGTGGCCACCTACGCCTACGTCAATCCCATCATCGCCCTCATCCTCGGAGTATTCCTCCACGGCGAAAAAATGGATGGCTACATGTTTGCCGGCTCAGCCGTCGTCATCATCTCCGTCATCCTCGTCACCGGGGCCAAGGTGCACCAGAAAACAGCCATCGACTTCGAGCCCGTTGAGCCAAGCGGCGACTAGCCCTCAAAGTTTTGCAACCGCACTGCTCCGCTCGGAACTCTAACTCCCATGCTCGGAAACCGCACGAACGAAGAGTGGATCGCGCAATACGCCAGCAGCCACCAGCACCCAATCAACCGCCTCTGCCACACCTTTGGAATCCCCCTCATTCTGCTCTCGCTCGTCGCCCTCGCCGCCACCCCCTTCTACCACCGCGCCTGGCAGCCCGCCGCATTCCTCTTCGTCCTCGGCTGGACGCTCCAGTTCATCGGCCACGCCTTTGAGCGCAAGCCTCCCGAGTTCTTCAGGGACTGGCGCTTCCTCTTCGTCGGCGTCCGTTGGTGGTGGGCAAAAATACAGGGCAGGGCGTAAGCAAGAGCAGAAGAATGCGTTGAAATACGCTGTAATACAGGGTGATCATCCGTATTCAGAGGGATGGTGCATGGCTCAATCCAAGATGGTAACTCTCCGTCTCGCCCCAAGCTGACCAGGCAACTCGACAACCTCGCCGATGCCACCCAGCGCACCCGCTCGTTCCTCATCACCAAGGCCGTACGTGACTACATCGCGCTCAATGACTGGCAAATTGAAGGGATTCGTAACGGGATTGCCGAAGCCGACCGTGGAGAGTTCGCCTCCGACGCAGAAGTGAAGAAGGCCTTCCGCAAGCGGACGCGCCGTGCAGGTTAAGTGGCTTTCCGCAGACTTGGCAAACCTCAACGCTGAGGCTGACTCTATCGAACGCTCGATGATCCCGAGGCAGCAAACCGCATCCTCGACCGCATTCAGCAGGCCGTCGCCCACCTTGCCGGGCATCCTGCCATGGGCCGTGCCGGCCGGGTTCCAGGAACCCGCGAACTCGTCATCACCGGCACTCCCTGCATCATTCCGTATCGCGTGCGCCACCAGGCCGTGGAAATTCTGCGTGTCTTTCATGCCGCCCGCAGATGGCCTCGGCAGCTCTGACCCTCTTATTACTTCCGCTTCCACCTCACGCCGTCTTTCGTGTTCTCCAGCACCACGCCCTGTGCCAGCAGTTCATCGCGGACCGCGTCACTCTTCTTGAAGTCCTTGGCCTTCCTCGCCTCGGAGTGCTTCGCCACCAGCTCTTCCACCTGCGCATCGCTCAGCGCCGCGCTCTTGGCCATCTCCAGCGTCTCCGGGCTGATCTTTTCTTCCAGCCCCTCCGCCCTTGCCCAATCGACAATCGCCTTCACGTGCGCTGCGTCTTCGTCCTTCAGCACCGCAAAAATCTCGTCGAACTTCCCCAGCGCCGTCAGAATTGCAGGTACGTCGTCCTTTTTCACCTTGCCATGGTCGGCCGCCGCGTTTACGTCCCTCACCAGGTCAAAGATCGCCGCCAGTGCCTGCGCCGTATTCAGGTCGTCGTTCAGACTCGCGCGCATCTCGCCAATCGCCGTTTGCGCCATCGCCGCCACTTCGGCATTGGCTCCCGGCTCCCACGTCGATGTCTCCATCCGCAGCTTGAAGTTCCTCAGCCGCTCCACCGAATTTGCCGATTGCGTCAGCCCGTCAAACGTAAAGTTCAACTGCTTGCGGTAGGGAACCGAGGTCAGCAGCAGCCGGATCGACGATGGCTTGTGTCCCATCAGCACCAGGTCGCGCAGGGTATAAAAGTTCCCCAGTGACTTCGACATCTTCTGCCCTTCCACCAGCAGGAAGCGCACGTGCATCCAGTGCCGCGCAAACGTCTTGCCCGTCAGCGACTCGCTCTGCGCAATCTCGTTCTCGTGGTGCGGGAACATCAAATCCTCGCCCCCCGCGTGCAGGTCAAAGCTCTCGCCCAGGTATTCCATCGCCATCGTGGAGCACTCAATATGCCAGCCCGGACGCCCCGGCCCAATCTCGGTCTCCCAGCTTGCCTCGCCCTCTTTTGGAGCCTTCCACAGCGCAAAGTCCCGCGCGTCGTCCTTCTCGTACTCGTCGGCGTCCATCCGTCCGCCGCCGTCCACAATCATTCCCGCAAAATCCTTCTTGCTCAGCTTGCCGTACTCAGGAAACTTGTCGATCCGGAAATACCACGAGCCGTCCTCGGTCTGGTAGGCCACGCCCTTGTCCGCCAGTTTGCGGATAAAGCGCGCCATCCCCGCAATGTGCTCCGTCGCCCTGGAAATCTGCTCCGGCTGCTCAATCCCCAGTGTCCCCATGTCTTCCATGAAGGCCTGCTCGAACTTCCGCGTGTAATCGCCAATCGGCACTCCGCGCTGGTTCGCGTTGCGGATGATCTTGTCGTCCACGTCCGTGATGTTCATGACGTGCATCAGTTCAAAGCCGCTCTGGCGCAGATAGCGGCGCAGCACGTCCACCGCCACAAACGTGCGGAAGTTGCCGATGTGGCCGTAATCGTAAACCGTGGGGCCGCAGGCGTAGAACCTCACCTTGTTGCCCTCTGCCGGTGCGAATTCTTCAATCCTGCCGCTAAGTGAGTTGAACAGATCGAGCGCCATTGTCTTCCTTCATCGGGGAATCAAACCCAGTGCAGCCGTAAGCCTGCTCTCCGATTCTAAGGGCCTGCCGTTCCGCCCGCAACATAGCCCCTCAAGTCCGCAGAAACCGCTGCCAAACCCGCCAGAATTGGGCTATAATCACCACCACCTCGTGGAGAGGAGGGCGATCCATGCCGCTGTCCGGCTCAACCCGTCTGCCGCGCTCGCACCGCAGTCACGGACTGCTCCGCAGCCTCGCCGCGCGTGCCATCTGGTCGCGCTTCGCTTCTCCCCGTGCGGAACTCGTCGGATCTCCTTCGCTCTCGCGTCCCAACCTCTTTTCCGGCGACTAATCCTTCTCCTCCTCTGAATCGTCCCTCCGGTCGGCCTCCTTTCTGCGCTGTATGCGCAATTCAGGATCGCCCTCCCGCATACCCGTATCCGATTGCATCGAACCGTATAGATTCAGGAGTTCCCCATGCCGCCTTCCACTCTCGCTCCCGCAGACAGCCCCATCCTTCGCACCAAGCTTCCCGGTCCCATCGCCCGGCGCATCATCGCCGAGGATGACCGCCTCGTCTCGCCCTCCTACACCCGCTCCTACCCCCTCGTGGCAAAGCGCGGACACGGCATCGTCATTGAAGACGTGGATGGCAACGAGTTCTTCGACTTCTCCGCCGGAATCGCCGTCACCTCCACCGGACACTGTCACCCCGAGGTCGTCGCCGCCGTCCAGCAGCAGGCCGGCGAGCTCCTCCACATGTCCGGCACAGATTTCTACTACCCGCAGCTCACCGAGCTTGCCGCCCGCCTCTCGCAGATCGCCCCCATGCCCGGCCCCCACCGCGTCCACTACGGAAACTCCGGTGCCGAGGCCATCGAGGGCGCCATGAAGCTCGCCCGCTACCACACCAAGCGCCAGTACATCATCGCCTTCCACGGAGCCTTCCACGGACGCACCATGGGTGCGCTCTCGCTCACCTGTTCCAAGGTGCAGCAGCGCCGCCGCTTCGGCCCCCTCGTCCCCGGCGTGGTTCACGTTCCCTATCCCAACCTCTACCGCCGCCCCGCCGGAACCGAGCCCGAGCAGTATGCCCGCGACACCGCCCGCTACATTGAAGATTGGGTCTTCCGCACCGAGGTTCCGCCCGAGGAGTGCGCTGCCATCGTCGTCGAAGCCTTCCAGGGCGAGGGCGGCTATCTTCCCGCTCCTACCGCCTTCCTCCAGGAGCTTCGCCGCATCTGTGACAAGCACGGCATCCTCCTCATCGTCGATGAAGTCCAGTCCGGCATGGGACGCACCGGAAAGTGGTTTGCCATTGAGCACTCCGGCGTCGCGCCTGACATGATTACCATCGCCAAGGGCATTGCCAGCGGCCTTCCGCTCTCCGCCCTCGTCACCCGCGCTGAAATCATGGACTGGCTTCCCGGCTCCCACGCCTCCACCTTCGGAGGCAACCCCGTCGCCATCGCCGCCGCCCTCGCCACCATCAACATCATCGAGCGCGAAGCCATGCAGAACGCCAGGGAAGTTGGCGAGCACATCCTTGCCCGCACCGCCGACTGGCCGCAGCGCCTCCCCCTCGTCGGAGACGTCCGTGGCCGCGGCCTCATGATCGGCATTGAGTTCGTCACCGACAAACACACCAAGGCTCCCGCCGGAGAGCAGCGCGACCACGTCGTCGAACTCGCCTTCGAGCGCGGCATCCTCTTCCTCGGCTGCGGCCCCAACACCCTGCGTCTCAGCCCGCCGCTCATCGTCACCAAGCACCAGGCTGACCTCGCCCTCGACGTTCTCGAAGAATGTATCCTCAACGTCGGCTCCGGCGGCTACCGCCGTCCCACCTGGGGAGACGAAGTCGGCGCATAAATGTAATTGGATTCACAACCGGACCCCGCCTCGTCTTCCCCCGGCGGGGTTCTTCCTTTGCCCTTGCCCTTGCCCTTGCCCTTGCCCTTGCTCTTGCCCTTGCCTTTGCCTTTGCTCTTGCTCTTGTCTTCGTTTTTGAACTTAAGTGTCATCCTGAGCGAAGCGAAGGACCCCAGCAAGTCAACTCGCTCCACCGCCGCTCGAAAGGCTTTCCGGCAACCAATGCCTCTGCCTTTCCCTCACCTCTGCCTTTGAATCCACGCGAGGCCCTCCACCGCCGCTCGAGCGGCTTTCCGATCACAAATCGGAGGTGCCCTTGCTATACAATCCCCACCATGTTCGAATCCATCTCCCCCGCCATGCTCGCCCGCATGCAGCACCTCGAAGCCATCGACCTCCGCGACCGCACCGACGGCACTCCCCACTCCCGTCGTCTCCGCCAGGTTCCGCCCGAGGCTGGACGCTTCATCGCCCTCCTCGCCGCCTCGTCCCCCTCCGGCTCCATCGTCGAGATCGGCACCAGCGCTGGATACTCCACCCTCTGGCTCGCCCTCGCCGCCCGCGCCACCAACCGCCGCGTCACTACCTATGAGGTTGATCCCGCCAAGCTCTCCCTCGCCCGCGAGACCTTCGAACTCTCCGCCGTCGCCGACCTCATCGACCTCGTCCCCGGCGACGCTCTCCAGCATCTCGCGCAGCAATCCAACGTCGCCTTCTGCTTCCTCGATGCCGAAAAAGACCTCTACCAGCGCGCCTACGACCTCGTCCTCCCGCGCATGGTTCCCGGAGGCCTTCTCGTCGCCGACAACGCCATCAGCCACCAGCACGAGCTCCGCCCCATGCTTGACTTCGCTCAGGCCGACCCTCGCGTTGACTCCGTCCTCGTCCCCATCGGCACCGGAGACCTCGTCTGCCGCAAGAAGTAGCCTCCTTTATCGATCTGTTGTATTCAGTCGGGTCACAAACGCAGGCATCGCGGCAAACAGGCAGAGGTTCGCACAAAACACCGCTCCCGATACCGGATCGCGGCTTCCAATATACTCACGAACGGACACGCCCATAAGCAAAACCGGCAAGGCAAGCTCCGTGACCACGACTAGGAACAATGCAATGCCGCCCATGCCTAGGCGGATGAGCGGCGCGGGAGGCACTGCAAGACGCTTAGTAAGCAGCTTTGCCGCAATCACGAAAACAACAAGCATTACGGGCTGCTCCAGCAGTTCAGCCGTCCTCGTGCCAAGGCGCGGAACAACCAGCAGGGTGCGGATTATCCCCAACACGAAGCCGACCCCGAATACGAAGAGGAAATACAAAATACCTGCTTTCAGCGTTCGCACTAGTCGCTCCTCCTTCGCCCGTCCGGAACACTTCCCCATTCAGCCCCGGCCCTGCATTTCTTATCCCAGCAGCCCCGGCCTCGTCTCCGCCACCTGCACCACCAGTTCGCCAAACAGCGAATTGCACCAGGCAAACCAGCTCCGCGTAAAGTGCTCCGGCCTGTCCGCCTCAGCCGACTCGTGCATAAACCCCGAGCCCGCGCTCAGCCACACCAGCATCTTCAGGCACTCGCCAATCTCCCTGTCGTCCGTGCTCGTAAGCGCCCGCATCACCACTGCCAGCGGCCACACCCGGTTCGGCCCCTGGTGAGGCCCTCCCACGCCCTCTGAGTGCACGCCCTTTACAAAGTAAGGGTTCTCCTCACTCAGCAGAAACTTCCGTGTCCGCAAATACGTCGGACTATTCCGCGCGCAGCATCCCAGGTAGGGCAATGACAGCAAGCTCGGAGCGTTTGCGTCGTCCACAAACAGCGTGTTTCCATAGCCGTCCACCTCAAACGCAAAAATTCGCCCCGCCACCCTGTGAGCCATCACCGCCTCGCGTTCCAGCGCCGCTTTCAGCTCTCCCGCAAAGGCATCGCAGTCTGCTGCCAGCGCCGCGTCGCCGCCCACCTCGCGCAGCAGCCACCCGAGCTGCCGCAGCGCCACCTCGGCAAAAAAGTTTCCCGGAATAAAATAAGGAAAGAAGCACGCATCATCCGACGGCCGGAACGCCGAGTGAATCAGCCCCGTCTTTCGCGCGGGATTCCCCCGCCCATTGTCCGGCGCATTATCCACAAAGCTCGTCGTGTTGCGCGCAAAGTGGTAAGGGCTCCCCCCGTTCAACTGCTGCTCCACCCGCAGCGTGTGTACCGTCAGCCTTGCCGCCTCGTGCCACGCCGCGTCAAACGGAGTCTTGTCCCCTGTCTGCTTGTAATACGTCCACGCCAGCCGTACGGGATAGCACAGCGAGTCAATCTCCCATTTACGCTCATGCACTCCCGGCTTCATCTCCGTCTCGTCCGTCTGGTGCTCGCCCATCCGCGCGCTCTCATAAAACGCGTTGGCATAGGGATCCAACAGCACGCACCGCGCCTGCCGCCGTATCAGCCCCACAAACAGCCGCTGCAGTGCCGCGTCGCCCTTCAGCAGCGGCGCATACGGAGTCACCTGCGCCGTCGAATCCCGCAGCCACATCGCTGGAATGTCCCCCGTGATCACAAACGTGTCCGGACCGCCGTCCAGCTCACCCAGCCGCACCGTCGTGTCCAGCGTGTTCGGGTAGCAGTTCTCAAAAATCCACCGGAGTTGCGGATCGGCAATCTTCCGCGAAACCTCCGCGATCTTCGCCTCCACCGCTGCGCTGCTGAAGCAGCGTTTCTCCTTCGCCGGACGCATCGTCGCCGGCATCGCACCCTGCGGCTCCGCCATCAACACCCGCGGCCCTGCCATCACCGCCGCCGCCGCACCGCTCTGTTGCAAGAACTCTCTGCGATTCATTGCGAATCTCCCTCGCCAAACCAACAGCATCTGTGGATCGCAGAAATAGTAAATCGTGGCAGGGTATTATCAAAGAGATGCCGCCTATCCTCAACGCCCAATCCCTGTCCAAGTCGTTCGGCGCTGAGCCGCTGTTCCGCAACGTCTCCTTCACCGTTAACGAGCGCGACCGCATCGCCCTCATCGGCCCCAACGGCTCCGGAAAGTCCACCCTCCTGCGCATTCTCGCCGGCCTCGTCTCGCCAGACACGGGCGATGTCGCCCTCCGCAAGCGTGCCACTCTCGCCTACGTTCCCCAGGAATCCGTCTTTCCCCCCGCTCTCACCGTCACCCAGGTCATCGAAGCGGCTCTCGCCAGCTCGCTCGTCCCCGCCCTTGAGCGTGATGCCCGTCTCCACGAGACTCTCGGCCGCGCCGGCTTCGAGGATTTTTCCACCGAGGCCCAATCCCTCTCCGGAGGCTGGCGCAAGCGTCTTGCCATCGCCGAGGCGCTCGTCACCGCCCCCGACATTCTTCTCCTCGACGAGCCTACCAACCACCTCGACCTCGCCGGAATCGAGTGGCTTGAGCAGCTTCTCCAGTCCGCCAACTTCGCCTGCGTCGTCGTCTCGCATGACCGCTACTTCCTGGAAAACGTCGCCAGCGAAACCGCCGAGCTCGCCCGCATCTACCCTGACGGCATCTTCCGTGTCTCCGGCACCTACTCGCATTTTCTCGAAATAAAAGAAGAGTGGATGCACGCCCAGGCCCGCCATCAGGAGGCGCTCGAAAACCGTGTCCACACCGAAATCGAGTGGCTCCGCCGTGGCCCCAAGGCCCGCCGCGGAAAATCCAAGTCCCGCATTGACCGCGCCCATGAGCTCATCGGCGAACTCGGCGACCTGCGCTCCCGTACCCGCACCGCCAGCACCGAACTCGATTTCTCCGGCACCGGACGCCAGAGCAAGCGCCTTGTGGAAATCGAGGGCCTTGCCTACCAGTTCAGCCCCTCGCGCCCGCTCCTCAACGGCCTCAACTTCG